>DATASU010000158.1:0-44296 GCA_036269095.1 Solirubrobacteraceae bacterium | reverse complement strand
GCGTGTACTGCTGTTCTCCGGCGCCGGGGAGATCTCGGCCAGCGCCGCGCGCGCCGCCGGAGCGTCGGGCTTTGCCTACAAAGACTGGCCGGCCGCCAAGATCGCCGGCGCCGTGCGGCTCGTCGGACTCGGCGGGACCGTGTTCGAGCGCCAGGACCGTTCGGGCGTGCTCGGTCTCTCAGAGCGTGAGCGCGAGGTGCTGCATCTGATGGCGGCCGGTTCGACCAACCCGGAGATCGCCAAGGCGCTGCACCTGAGCCCGCATACGATCAAGGAGCACACGAGCTCGCTGTATCGCAAGCTCGAGGTCCGCAACCGCACCGAGGCCGTACAGCGCGCCCAGCGGCTTGGTCTGCTTGCCTGACCGAAGCTCGACCAGGCGCTCTCACGAAGCGGTCATGGGCGATGATGCGGACTCCGAGTGCCCGTCCGCGGTCACGGTCACCACAAGCCGCAGGCGCGTACCTGGCTTGATCACCCGTCCCAGCTGCGCTGCGCCGAAATCGAACCAGTGCGTGAACGAGTTTGTCTCGAGGTGGAGGTAGGCGTCCGAGCTGCGCTGTCCCGCGACCTGCTTCCGACCGACGTAGAGCGCGTATGTGAGCTTTGCGCCGCGCGCGCCGATATCGGTGTTCCAGCGGGTCACCAACTTCACGGCGTTGCTCGCTGGATAGCTGCGCAGACTGAGGCGCATGTCCCTGATGTAGGGCTTGATCGTGAACCTCCAGCGCGCGGAGTGGAGAGCAGTCTCGACCGCTCGCGAGAAGCTCGAAGCCTGCCACCAGTAAGTGCCGGCGGGCAATGGCCGCGTGATACATCTCCAGTGCTCGCCGTTATGTCTCGGCGGGCAGGTCACCTCAGCGGTGTTGGGAAGCCCGCCGTCGGGGGTGGGAGTGTCCGCCGTCGCGATATTCACCTGGTAGAAGTGCTCACCGGCGGGCACGATCCAGCTGAGCCCGGGCGTGCTCGTCATGAGGGTTCTGCCATTGGCGGGTGCGACCAGCTTGGGAACCGCGGGTGCCGCGGTAGCCGCCGCTGCCACACCGACGGTGGCGCCGGAGCAGGCGGCGAAGCCGAGAACCGTCACCGTCAGGCGTGACCGCGCAGGAGCTTTCATCACGTTCCAACGCTGACCATGTCGGCCACCCCGTAGGAGACGCTCGTGCCGCCCAGGCTCCTGGTCACGGGACCTACCTGATAGGACTCGCTGGTGGTCGCCTTCACTCCCACGTCGGTGACGCCTGACGGGCCGGCGCTGACATAGAAGCCGGCGTCGGCCTCGCCGCCCCAGCCGGTGCCGGGCAGACTGCCGCCGACCTTCACGCCTCCGAATACCGTCACCGCACCGGTCTCCCAGTTGTAGGTGGTCGACACGAACGGTCCGATCAGATCCGGAGCAGCGACCTCGACGCCCACCTCTTCGCAACTGAGGTCGATCGAGAAGATCTCGAGGTCGAGCGACAGCTCGGCCTCCTTACCGAACGCCGCCTCGCAGTCGTTTACCGGTGGTGTCGTGATCGGTGTCGGACTGCCGGCGCTGGCCGCGCTCTGCGCCGTGGTGCAGCCACCGTCGTAGTACCACTTACCACCGCCGGTGCTGACCCACATGTCCGCCGCGTCGAGCCGCTGACCCCAGTACCAGGCCTGCTGCGCCATCAGCGCATATTGGCTCGCGACCCAGTTGTCGATCGTGTTCTCGAGCGCCGCGTGGTAGTACGGATCCTTGAAGTTGGCCGCGATAGCCGAATCTCGCTCGTACTCCTCGTTGATCAGGTTGAGCGTGTCCGCTTGGAAGGGCTGCATGTACATCAGCCACTTGGCGTGGGCTGCGCGCGTCTGACCACAGGCGGACTGTGGATCATTCGATTGCGAGACGGTCATCCAGCCGTTACTGGACCCGAAGTACGACTGGAGCGCACCGCTGACATCCTGCTCGTCCTGGGCGACCTGATCGCGCAACGCCTTGGTTGCGAGGTCGTTGTCGCCGATCTGCTCGAGCGCTGCCTGGAACCGCTCCTGGGTAGCGGGCGCCAGCTGCTGCTGCGGTGGTATCGGAGCCGGCTGGTGCGCGCTCTCGGCCGCGTTGTACAGCTGCTCCCAGTAGCCACCGCTTGCGCCCAGCGCGGCCGCCTGCTCGACCGACTCTGCGCTGTCGAGCTTGAGCTCGGGCAGGCTCGGATCGGGTGACGGATCCGACATGTCGAAGACGTTTGCGGCCACGGGAACCTCGAGTCCGCCGTCGCCCTGGTCCACCGGGACGTCAGGATCGCGGTGGATCGCCTGCGCGGCGGCTGTGGCGGTGGCCGGCGTTGCTCCGTTCGTGGCCAATGCGATGCCGGCGAGGTTCACCCGCGCCTCCCGCATTGACGGCGCCAACGCGATTGCGGCGTTGAGGGCGCTCTTTGCGCTCGAGTAATCGCACATCGACATCTCCGCGTAGCCTTGGTCGTCGAGCGCGACCGCCTGCATCGGATATCCGGCCGGTGAGGAGGCGGAGGCGCCGAGCTGCTGCGCCGCCGCGAGCATCGCCAGCGCATCACGGGGCATCTCCAGGGGCGTCAGGACCCCCGCCATGTCGATCAGCAGCTCAGGGTCCTTGGGGTCATGTGAGTAGGCATCCAGGTAGGCCGCCAGCGCGGCCGCCGGAGAGCCGTCGACCAAGGCACCGGCGGCGAACTCCTTCGCATCCCCGGCAGTGCGTGTGTCGGCGCTCGCGTCGAGCTTCTTCGTGGCCGCGGCCGCCGTCTTTGATAGGTACGTCCGTGCGTCGGCCAAGGCGGTCTTGAGGCTCGGCGTCGCTCGCTTCGGCGCGCACACCGGCTTTGGTGTGTCCTGCAGCTCGGACACGAGCTCGGTGGTCGTGGGAACCGTTTGGGCGTCGCTGAATGCGAGCATCGGCGTGGGGCTCGGCACGCCGACCTTGGTTTCGCCGCCGCCGGCGTGGCACACGCTTCCGAGACATGCCAGCACCCGGTAGGTGCCGGCCGGGATTGCCGCTGGCACCCTCACCGAGGTCGTTGCCCGTGGCGCCTTCTCGACCTTCCAGATCCCAGCGAGCTCGGGATCGGCCAAGCTGAGCTTCTTGTCAGCCGACAGGTAGAAGGTGACCGTCTTACCCCTGGCTCTGCCGGTCACCGTCGTCGTCAGCTTGAACGAGCCACCGGCCTCGAGCGCCTTGGGCGGCCTCGAGATCGAGCTCACCGACGGCTTCGCCGCCGCCTCGGCCGTGGGCACGCACAGCCAACCGACTCCAGCCAACAGCATTGCGAGGGCGTATATAGATCGCATGCGGCCAATCCTGCAGCGGACCGCTTAAGATCCACTTGAGGGCGAATTGGGAGATCCGATCCGGCCCGGTGCGGGCTACTGCAAAAGCTGCTGGAGGTCGCTGACCTCGATCACCTCGCCGCGCTTGGTGAAGACGCGCTCGAGCAGGAAGCGGTGGACCTCCCGATCGGGGTCGGCGCAGGCGTCGGCGAGCACGATCACGCGGTAGTCGCGGTCGTAGGCGTCGAGCACGGTCGAGTGCACGCAGCCGCTGGTGCTGATCCCGGCCAGCAGCAGCGTGTCGATGCCGCGGGCCCGCAGCTGCTCGTGCAGATCGGTGGTGCTGAAGGCGCCGACGCGCTGCTTGCGCACGACGATGTCACCCGGTTCGGGGGCGATCGCCTCGTGGATCTGGGTCGTCGGAGCGTCGGCGTGAAGCATCGCCCGGCGCTCAGCGGGAACGTTGGCGGCCATCCCGCTGGAGGCCGGCGCGCTCTCGATCTCGCCGTCGGCGAAGGCGACGCGGACGTAGCCGACGGTGCCGCCACGGTCGCGGAAGTTGTGGATCAGGTCGGTGGCGGCAGTCACCAGCTCCTCACCGTTCTCGACCATCCCGACGATGCCGTTCTGGTAGTCCATCACCAGCAGTGCGGTGCGCTTGGGATCGATTGGGGCGTGCTGTTCGGTGCTCATGGGACCTCTTGTGGTTGGGGTGCGATCGTGGGAGGACTGGACGCGCCGCGCAGCAGCGATGCCGCGGTGGCGATCAGCGAAAGGCCGACGGCGGTCGCGAACACGACGATCAGGCCGTCGTGGAACGGCTGGGTCAGCAGATGCGGGAAGAAGTGACGTCCGGTCAGCTGCGCGCGGGAGACCGGGGTGAGGTGCTGGAGCGCGCCGCTGCCGGCGAGCAGGTGCTTGAGCGGGTTGATCCCCAACTGGGCCGCGAACAGTGAGGAAACCGGCGGCAGCGAGGCGATCCTGTGGGCGGCGTGGGCGGATAGACCGGCGGTATGCAGGCCGGAGCTGAGGGCCTTCGGCAGCCGGCTCGAGAGCCCGGCGATCATCAGCGTGAAGAACACGCCGATTGAGATCGCGGTGCCGCTGTTGATGAACGTCGAGCGCATCCCCGAGGCGACGCCACGCTGGCTGGGCGGCACCGAGCCCATCACCGACGAGGAGTTGGGGGAGGTGAACATCCCCTGCGAGACCCCGACGAGCCCCAGCAGCAGAGCGAACACGACGTAGCTGAAGTTCACCGGGAGCAGCAGCAGCCCCGCGAAGCCCGCCGCGCTCAGAAACGCGCCGGTGGTGGCGATCCCGCGCGAGCCGAAGCGGTCCGAGGCCGTGCCGGATATCGGCCCCGCGACCATGAAGCCGATCGTCAGCGGCAGCATGTAGATGCCCGCCCAGAACGGTGTGCGGCTGTAGCTGTAGCCGTGCAGCGGCAGCCAGATGCCCTGCAGCCAGATCACGAGCATGAACTGCAGGCCGCCGCGCGCCATCGAGATCGCGAAGTTCGCGAGGTTGCCGGCGCTGAAGGCCCTGATCCGGAACAGGTCGAGCGCGATCATCGGTGCCCTGACGCGCCGCTCGATCACGATGAACGCCGTCAGCAGCAGCACGCCCCCGATCGTCAGCGCCAGCACCATTGGGCTGGTCCAGCCCATCGCGTGATGGCCGTGCGGCTGGATCCCGTAGGTGATCCCGACGAGCACCGCGCTGAGACCGACGGCGAAGGTGACGTTGCCCCACCAGTCGATCTTCGCGCGCCGGCGCTCGCCGACCTCACGCAGCTTCCAGTAGGCCCAGGCGGTGCCGTAGATCCCGACCGGCACGTTGACCCAGAACACCGCGCGCCAATCGATGCTGGCGAGCACGCCGCCGGCGACCAGGCCGATGAACATGCCGCCGAGGCCGGCGACCTGGTTGGTGCCGAGCGCGAAGCCGCGTTGCTCGGCGGGGAACGCGTCGGTGAGGATCGCCGGCGAGTTGGCCTGCAGCATCGAGCCGCCGACCGCCTGCAGCAGCCGCCAGCCGATCAGCCAGTCGGCACCATGGCTGCCGCGGAACGGATCGAAGGACAGCAGTACCGATGCGATCGTGAATACGAGAAAGCCGGAGTTGTAGATGCGGACGCGGCCGAAGATGTCGCCGCAGCGGCCGACCGTGACGACCAGCACCGCCTGCACCAGGCGGTAGCCCATGATCATCCACAGCAGGTAGGCGATGTTGCCCGCGGACAACGGATCGAGGCCGATGCCGTTGAAGATCGCGGGCATCGCGATCAGCACGATCGATCCGTCGAGCTGCGACATGAACACGGCGGCGGTCGTGTTCGCGAGCGCGACCCACTTGTAGTTGTCCGGCTTGGCGGCCGTCGCCGCAGCGGCCTGCATCAGCGGTGATCCGCCGGCGTCACGGCGATCCGCGTCACAGCGACTCCGCCAGGCGCTCGATCAGGGGCGTGAGCGCCGCCAGCTGCGCACGCTCGGCGGCCGTGAAGTTGGCGCTGAGTCCCTGACTCAGACGGGCGTTGCGTGCGGCGCGCTTGGCGTCGACCGCCGCGTGACCGGCGTCCGTCAGTGTGAGGATGATGCGGCGCCCGTCATCGGGGTCCGGGGTGCGCGCCACCAGCTCGCGCTGCTCGAGCGTCGCGAGCGTCGCGCCGATCGACTGCGCGCTGATCTGCTCCTGCTTGGCGAGCGCGCTGGCGGTCATCGGCCCGCCGCGTGCGATCCGCGAGAGCGCGGAGCGCTCGGGCAGCGTGAGCTCGCCCTCGCTGATGCTCTGACGCAGGCGGCGATAGAGCAGGCTGAGGCTCGCGCCGAGCGCGGCCGCGAGCTCATCGGGGCCATCTGACTGACGGGATCGATCGAACGAACTAATAAGGCTGAACTTATCAGTTTGCCTGCTGATGTGGCGCCGCGGTCGCCGTCTTCGGTTAATGTCGTGGCGTGACCGAACGCGCGGCGATCGTGACCGGTGCCTCACGCGGGATCGGCCTGGCGACCGCGTCCCGGCGGCGGCCGCCAGCTGTGAGCCGCCGGTTCGGTCACGGGCTCGATGGCGTGGTTACGTGAAGGCGCGCCTGCGCTTCACCGTCGTGAGCCTGTGTACGGTCGCGGTGATTGCCGGATCGCTCGCGACCCGCCCGCCGGGGGCACGCGCGGCCACTGCGGCCAAGTGCCCATGGCTGAATCAGTCGCTCACGGTTGGGCAACGGGTCAACATGCTGCTGTCGCGCATGAGCCTCGCCGACGAGATCGCCGAGATGTATGTCGTCGCGCCCGAGAATCCCGGCAAGCGGATCGGGCACCAGGGGGTCGTACCGGCCCAGCCGGCTCTGTGCATCCCAGCCGTTGCCGAGCAGGATGGTTCCCTGGGTGTCCACGGCGCCCCCGACGTGACGCAGCTGCCGTCGGAGGTGTCACTCGGATCGGCGTGGGACCTCAAGCTCGCGTATCAGTACGGCGTGATCAACGGCAGGGAGCATCGCGCGAAGGGAATCGCGATGGTGCTCGGGCCCGGGATCAACATCCAACGCGACCCGCGCTGGGGCCGCAACTTCGAGATGTTCAGCGAGGATCCGCTGCTGACCGCGGCGCTGGGGACAGCCGACATCGAAGGCATCCAGAGCCAGGATGTGATGGCCGACGCCAAGCACTTCGTCACCTACAACCAGGAGACCAACCGCGGGACGCCCGACGATGACACGATCGTCGGCGCGCGGGCGCTGCACGAGATCTATCTGCCGCCGTTCTACAGCGCGGTCAAGCAGGCGCACGTCGCGTCGATCATGTGCGCCTATCCGTTGCTGAACGGCGTGTACTCGTGTCAGAGCCCGAGCTTGATCACCGGACTGCTCGACGAGCGCTGGAGCTATGCCGGATTCGTGCGGTCCGACAGTGCGGCAAACGCGTCGACCGTCGATTCGGCGAACGCCGGGCTCGATCAGGAGCGCGGGAGCTTCTACTGGGACAACGGGCTGCTCGCCGCCGCGGTCGCCGACGGGCAGGTCAGGAGCTCGACGATCAACCAGGCCGTGGGGCGGATCCTGACCCAGATGTTCCGGCTCGACCTGTTCAACGATCCGCCCACCGGGACGCTCTCGAGCCCCGCCAGTACTCCCGCCGACCGAGCCTTCGCGCTGAAGGCGGCCGAGCGCGGCGTGGTACTGCTCCGGAACGCCGCGCGGATCCTGCCGCTCAGCACCGCGACCACCAAGTCGATCGCCGTGATCGGCCCCGACGGCACCACCGAGCCTGTGACCGCCGGCGGCGGCAGCTCGCGCGTGATCGCCTCGTCCTTGATCAGTCCGCTGAGCGGCATCCGCGCCCGCGCCGGTGCGCACACCACCGTCACGTCCTACTCGGGCACCGACCCGGCTCGGGCCGCCGCCGCTGCCGCGAAGGCGCAGGTGGCGATCGTGTTCGCGAGCTACCCGGAACGCGAGACGCACGACCTGACGAGCATCTCGCTGCCCGGTCAACAGAACGCCATGATCAGGTCGGTTGCCGCCGCGAATCCCGACACCATCGTCGTGCTCAACACCGGCGGCCCGGTACTGATGCCATGGCTGAGCAGCGTCAGGGGCGTGCTGGAAGCGTGGTACCCGGGGCAGGAAGACGGCGCCGCGATCGCGTCGGTGCTGTTCGGCAAAGTCGATCCCGGCGGCCACCTTCCCGAAACCTTCCCGACCAGCCTGTCAGCGATCCCAACGGCGTCGCGCGCGCGGTTTCCGGGGGTCGCGGGCAAGGTTGACTACTCGGAGGGGCTCGACGTCGGCTACCGCTGGTATGACGCCAAGCACGTAACACCACTGTTCCCGTTCGGCTACGGGTTGTCGTACACGAGCTTCCGCTTCAGCGACCTGACCGTGACGCCCACGTCGGTGGTCAACAGAGCCTCCGGGCCTGATAACGCGACCGGTCAACGCGCCCGGCTGTTCCGCGTAACCGCGCGGATCACGAACACCGGCAGCGTCAGCGGCAGCGACGTCGTGCAGCTCTACGTCGGCGACCCGGCGGTCGCCGACGAACCACCGCGTCAGCTCGAGGGCTTCCACAGCGTGACGCTTCAGCCACACCGGTCCGCGACCGTCAGCTTCACGATCACGGGTCACGAGCTCTCATACTTCGACACGGCAGCGAACGGCTGGACGCTTCCCAGCGGCACCTACCAGCTCTACGTCGGGGACTCGTCGGCGCTCACCTCGCTGCCGCTGCACGGCGCGTTCAAGGTCGGCACGACGGTCGGCAACCGCTACATGCGGCTGGCCGCGCCGGCGACGGTCGAACCGGGCGCGACCTTCACCGCGAGCGCCCGATTCGTCAACGCGGGGAACCTGCCGATCAGCAACGGCACCGTGCGGCTGGATGTCCCACCGAGCTGGACATCCGTCTCCCTCGCCGGGACGTCGGTGCTCTCGCTCGCGCCCGGGCAGACCGCCACTCGCTACTTCCGCGTCACCGCGCCGGAGCAGGCCGAGGGCGAGGTCCAAGCTCTGACGGCGCAGCTCTCGTCGGCGGGAGCCGACGGCGCGGGTGACCTCAGCGCCTCGGCCACGGTGTCGGTGTCGGGACCAATCAGCGTGAGCGCCCGGTCGCCGGCGGTTGTCGCCGCGGGCGGCTCGGGCGCGGCCGAGCTGACGATCACGAGTCACATGTCTGAGGCTGTGGTCGTCAACCTGACCCCCTCGCCGCCCGCTGACGTGACGATCTCACCCGCGTCACCGGTTGTGACCGTGCCCGCGGACAGCACCGTGAACCTGAAGCTCGCGGTCTCGGTCGCCGCGGGGGCATCACGCGCGGCCGACCGTGTGCCGCTCGACCCGAGCTTCACCGACGGCGGCACGAGCTATCCGATGGCCGCCGCCGGCATGACCGTCGACGTCCCCTACGACTCGTTCGACGCCGCGTACGACGGCCGCGCGATCAGCGACGACGACGATGTCGCGGCAGCCAACTTCGATGGCCACGGCAACAGCTATTCAGAGCAGGCCCTGACCGCTGCCGGGCTCGCCCCCGGCGCGACCGTGAGCGTCGATCGAACGACCCTGACGTGGCCCGATGTCCCGGCGGGCAGCGCTGACAGCGTATTGGCCAAGGGACAGACGATCCTGATGCCGGTCGCGTCAACGGCGACCAGGCTGACCTTCATCGGCGCGTCGAGCATCGACGACGAGTCTCGAACGAGCACGATCGGCGATTCCGGAACGGGCACGATCGAGTACACCGACGGGACCGACCAGTCATACCTACTGACGTTCGGCAACTGGTTCAGCAAGCCAACCAGCGCGTCCGACACCACGGTCGCGACCGCGGCCTACGTCAATGACTCCAGGAGAGCCACCAATCACGGCGTCGCGGGCCCGCGCAACCACAGGGCACGCGTCTTCGCCGACTCGATCCCGCTCGAGCCCGGAAAGACGGTCGCGAGCGTCACGCTCCCACAGGTGGCGACCCTGCCCGGGGTTTACCCACTGCACGTCTTCGCGCTGGCGCTCGGCGGCGCCGGCGTCGTGGATCAGCTGAGCGGCAGCGGCGCGGGCCGCCCGAGGAAGTAACCCTGACCGAACTCGACCCCGAATTCCCTCAGCAGCTCGACCGTGTCCTGGCCGTCGACGAACTCGGCGACGACCTTGGCGCCGAAGCCGGTGGCCATCTCCGTCACCGCCTTGACGATCAGCTGATCGGCGGGCGAGCGCGGCAGGTTGCGGATGAACTCGCCGTCGATCTTGACGAGATCGAAACGGATGTGCTTGAGGTACTGGAGGCTGGCGAACGCCGCGCCGAAGTCGTCGAGCGCGAAGTGGCAGCCGATGTCACGCAGGCGCAGGGAGAGCTCGCTCGCCTGGCCGAGGTCCGAGAGCGCGCCCGTCTCGGTCAGCTCGAGCGTCAGCATTCCCGGCGGAACAGCGTTGGTCGCAAGCAGCGCGGCGATCATGTCGCCGAGCCGCGGATCCTCGATCGATGCGGCACAGAGGTTGACGGAGACGTTGACCGGCTTGCCGGCGAGCGCCCGCGATTTGAGCACGCGCACGGCCTCCGCGAGCACCCAGCGGTCGATGTCGGCGATCAGGCCGTGGCGCTCGGCATCGGGCAGGAACTCCCCGGGTGCCGCGAGGCTGCCATCGGCGCGCCGCATGCGCACGAGCAGCTCGTACATGTCCGGCTCGCCGCCCGCGGTTGCCGGCGGAGCGCTGAGCGGGACGATCGGCTGCGCGTGTAGAACGAAGTGCCCGTTCGCGATCGCCTCACGCAGGTGTGTGAGGCGGCTGCTGCGGGTCGCGATCTCGCCGGGCCGGTGCTGCCCGCGGTCGTAGAGGAAGGTGCGATTGCGGCCTGCGGCCTTGGCGTCGTACATCGCGATGTCGGCCTCGGCCATCAACATCTCGGCGTCGATCTGGAGCTCGTCGCTCCACGCGGTGACGCCGACCGAGACAGTCACCTGGATGCGACCTGCCGGGGTGTTGACGGCACCGTTGTCGTACACCGCCCGTGCGAGCTTCTCGCCGACCCGCAGCGCGTGCTCGCCGGACACATCGGGCAGCAGCACCGCGAACTCGTCGCCACCGACGCGCGCCAGCAGCTCGTCCTCGCGCAGCGCCGCGCTCAGCGCTCCCGCGAGCCGCCGCAGCAGTGCGTCGCCGGTTGAGTGACCGAGCGCGTCGTTGACGTCCTTGAAGCCGTCGAGGTCGAGCAGCAGCAGCGAGGCGGGCCGGCGCGTCGACTTCATGCGACCGACCTGATCCTCGAGCTGCTCATTGAAATGGCGGCGGCTGAACAGCCCGGTGAGCGAGTCGTGATCGGCGTAATGCCGCAGCTGGCGCTCGAACTCGCGCCGCTCCGTGATGTCGATCGCCTGTACCACGATCAGCCGCTCACCGGCCGGGCCCGAGGTCGTGGCCGGGATCGTCAGAACCCAGACGTCGGTGCCGTCGGGGCGCACGTAGCGCAGCTCGGTGACGGTCATGTTGCCGGCGATGATGTTGGTGAGCAGCTGGTTGCGGGCGGGGATCGACTCGGGATGCACGACCGATGCTCCCGACTGCCCGAGCAGCTCCTCTCTGCTGCGCCCGGTCAGCGCGCAGAACGCCTCATTGCAGTCGATCACCTTCGAATCCGAGTCGTCGTCGGCGATCTGAAGGACAAGGATGCCGGCGCGCAGTGCCGAGAACACGGTCGCGATCATCGCGCGCGAGAACTCGAGCTCGCGCTCGCGCCGGTACTGGTCGCTGGCGTCGAACGAAATGCCGCCGACGCCGATCAGCTCGTCGTCGGCCCCGCGCAGCGGGAACTTGACCGAGATGTAGCGCAGCACCTCGAGCGTGACCGGGTCATGGACCTCCTCGTCGAATGAGATCGGCCGCTGTGACTCGAGAACCTCGCGATCGTTGGCGACGAACATCTCCACGAGCTCGGGCGGCAGCGTGTCCTGCACCGCTGACCCCGGCGCCAGGATCTCCGGCGGGATCCCGAATACGCGGGAGCATTCGCGGTTGGAGAAGATCCAGCGGTTCTCCAGATCCTTCATGTAGACAGGCATCGGGCTGTCCTTGAAGAGCTGCTCGAGCAGCTTTCCGAGAACAGTCAGACTCTGGTCCAACCCCCCTGTCATAACGCGTCAAGTATGACCGCCCACCGGCCCCTCGGCGCCAAGCGCCGGTGTCCTCGAGCGACGCCCGTCAGTCGCGCGCCGCGGCCGCTCGCAGCGCCTCGGCGGTCGCCGCATCGGCGGGGAAGAATGCCTCCACCGACAGCTCCGCGACGGTGATGTCGACGGCCGTGCCGAAGGTCGCAACCGTCCCGAACAGACTGAGCGGACCGAGGCTCGAATCGAGCTCGAGCCTCACCATGATCTCGCCCGCGGCGGCACTCAGGTCGACCGGCGGGCCCGGGTAGGCGGTCACCTCCGTGAGCAGCTCCTCGACGAACGGGTCGCCGTGCAGCGTCAGCTCGCGATGCAGCCGGGCCAGCAGGTGCCCGCGCCACTGCGCGAGGTTGCGGATCCGGGGCGCCAGGCCCCGGGGGTGCAGTGCCATGCGCATGCAGTTGGCGGGTGGCTCGAGCAGCTCCGGCGCAACGCCCTCGAGCAACAGGCCGAGCGCGCCGTTGGAGGTCACGAGGTTCCAGTGCCGGTCAACCGCCAGTGCGGGGTATGGCTCGTGCCCGGCGAGCACGTGACCGATCGCGTCGCGAACCGGCTTCAGCTCCGGGGCGTCGAGCTCACGCTGCTGGAAGCGGGGCGCGTACCCCGCCGCCAGCAGCAGCTTGTTGCGGTCACGCAGCGGCAGCTCGAGCTGATCGGCGAGCCGCAGCAGCAGCTCCGAGCTGGGGTTGGAGCGGCCGGTCTCGACGAAGCTCAGATGCCGCGTCGAGATTCCGGTGTCGAGCGCCAGATCGAGCTGGCTGAGGTGACGGCGGGTGCGCCAGTCGCGAACCAGCGAGCCCACGGCAACGGTTTCCATTGCTGAAAGCGTAACCGTGCTCATGGCAGCCTCCGTGACAGCACCGCGACCAGTGTGAGCGCACCGACGAGCACCCAGAGACCATGCTCGAACGCGGCCGTGAAGCCGGATGACAGGCCACCGAAGTACGCGATTCCGACGAGCGCGACGCCGATCGCCGAGCCCACGTACTGGGCGGTCGTCAGCGCACCCGAGGCCGCGCCGGCCTGTTCGGGCCGCAACGCCGCCATCAGACCGCCGGTCAGCGGTGCGATTCCGAGTCCCATGCCGATGCCGACGAGGCCGAGCCCGGGCAGCAGCGCCAGGACCGAGCCGCCGCTGCCGCCGAGCGCGACGGTCGCGATCAGGACGAGATGGCCGCTGACGAGCGTCAGCGCGGCGGCGGTCACGACATTGCGTCCGTAGCGCGCGGTGAGCTCGGGTGCACGCATCGAGGTCACGACGTAGGGCAGCGCCAGGGTCGTGAACATGCCTCCGGCCGCCAGCGGCGAGAGGCCGTGTCCCTGCTGCAGGAACAGCGCGAGGATCAGGAAGAACGACGCCTGCCCGCACCAGAACAGGAGCTGCGCGACAAGCCCCGCGCGGAAGCCGGGCAGCATCAGCAGCGCGCGATCGAGCAGCGGCAGCATCCCGCCGCGATGCACCCGCCGCTGCTGCAGCGCGAACGCCGTCGTCAGCGGCGGCACCATCGCCAACGAGATCCAGCACCACAGCGGCCAGCCGAGCTGCTGGCCTTCGACCAGCGGCAACACCAGCGCGGTGAGGGTCGCGGTGATCAGAGCGATGCCGGGCAGGTCGATCGACGTTGCGCTACCACGGGACTCGGGCACGAACCTGCGCGCGGCGATGATCGCGAGCACCCCGACCGGCAGGTTGATCAGGAAGCAACTGCGCCAGCCGAGGCCGAACGGGTCGAGCTGCAGCAGCGCGCCGCCGATCAACTGCCCCGCGACGGCGGCGAAGCCCATCACGGTCGCGTAGGCGGCCATCGCCTTGGCGCGGTCGGCCGCGTCGGAGTAGATCACGCCGATCAGCGACAGCACGTTGGTACCCATCAGCGCACCGCCGAAGCCCTGCAGCAGCCTGCCGGTGATCAGCGTCGCGGAGTTGGGCGCGAGACCGCAGGTCGCGGAGGCCAGTGTGAACAGCCCGAGCCCGGCGCTGAACATGCGACGGCGGCCGAAGCGGTCGCCGAGGCGGCCGCTTGCGATCAACAGGACCGCGGTGGTCAGTGCGTAGCCCGCGGCGACCCATTCGATTGCGCTGCCGCCGGCATGCAGCGAGCGCTGCATCGCCGGCAGCGCGACGTTGACGATGAAGAAATCGAGCACTGCCATCGATGTGCCGGCAAGGACGACCGCGAGCGGTGCCCAATGCCGGGACCGGTCTGCCGCCGCAGCGGGGGCCGGTCGTGGGGAGGAGGTGATAGTTGCCATGACGCCAAGGTCTCAGCCGACCGGCTGTCCGTCGATTACCTGCCAGGTAATGCGCCTGGCGCAACACGCTCCGGTAAAGCGGCCTAGATCCGTTGCCGATGTATGCCGGGAGATGCGAATCGCCCGTTCCCGTAGCGCACGTGCTGCTCAGCTGCTGCTCGCAGGCGTTCTGGCGGGCGCTGCGATCGCCGGTTGTGGCGGCTCGGCCAGCAGCACGCCGATGCCGAGCGGGACGCCTGCGGCCGACTCCAGCGTCGGGTGGGCACCGTCGAAGCTGACGACCGAGACGCCGGTCGAGATCCTCACGCAATCTGCCGCCGCACTGCGGAAGGCCGGAAGCTTCCGCCTGCAGGGGACTCTGGGGGCGACCGCTGTGATCAGCAAGCCGATGCGGATCTCGGCGGCTCTCTATCCAAAGCACGTCGTCGAGATTTCCGGGGTCGAGCTCGGTGGGCGGCTCGGGATCATCCTCACCGGTCGCGGCGCATACTTTCGCGCTGACACGAGCTTCTGGTCCGAGACGACTCACAACGCCCGGGCTGCCGCGCTGCTCGCCAACCGCTGGTTTGCCTATCCGCAGGGCGAGGCGCGCAAGCTGACGAGGGGGATGAGCGCCGCGGATCCGAGGCAGATCGCCAGATGCATGCTCGTGGGCAACGGGAAGCTGACACTCGCGGGCTACAAGATGGTCGGTGACCAACGGGCGATCGTGTTGCATTCGTCGCCACAGGGGCCCGGTGGGCAGGCATCGGACATCGCAGTCGCGGTCTACGGTCGGCCCTACCCGCTGCAGGTCACGGCGCTCGGCAGGCCGCTCCCAGGTCACGCGAAGGCGGTACCGGGATGTGGCGGGGCCGGCTCCGGTGCCGGCGCCACTGACATTCGCACGATGACACTGAGCGACTTCGGTCATCTCCCCAAGCTCGAGGTTCCCAGCGACGCGATGAGCGTCCAGCAGTACGTGCAGCACCTGAAGTCGGTGCAGGCCGACCTGACCCCGGCCTGAGCGGGCTTCCGATCGTCGACCGGAAGCCCCGCCGCCTGCGTCAGTCGAGCTCGAGCGTGTACATCCACGCGACCAGCACGCGCTTACCGCCCGGGCCCCAGCGCAACGCTCCCTCGCCCTCGGGCAGCTTGGCCCGCAGCGTCAGGTTCAGTGGCCTGCCCGCCGCGATCGTGGCCGGCAGCGCGCCGCCGCCGGCGAGCGTGACCGCCGGGTGCACGATCTGACCACCCGAGGTCAGGATCGAGAAGTCGGCCGCCTTCAGCGGAATCGCGCCGGCTGGTTGTGCGATCGTCAGCGTGAACGTCGACGGCGCCAGCGACGCCGAGGTCCACTGGCCGTTGTGCGCGTAGCTCTGGACCCAGTTCGGGACCGTTGGCCCGACCGCGGTCACGTACCCGGAACCCGCGGTCAACCGCGCGCGCACGGTGTCGCCCTCGACGGCGGCGAGCACCGGGTGCGCGGCCGTCGCCGCGACGACCCGATCGGACGGCTGGGTGGCCTTCGGCAGCCACGACGGGATCTGGCCGTACCGCTGCCCGGCCGCTGCCCGTGGGTGCGCCGGGCCGCCGCCGCTCAGCAGCAGCACGCCGGCGGCCGCGGCGACCGCGAGTGCGATCACCGCTGCCAGCAGACGGCCGCGGGGGCCGGGCCCGAAGGCCCGACCCCCGACGTGCGCGAACGGCGCCCTGTTGCGGCTACTTGTGGCCATGCTTCAGGCCCGGGATCCGCGGCGCCCGGGCATCGGCAAGCCAGCCGAGCGGGTAGCCGTGGGAGTCCGACGGCTCGCCGTTCGGGTTCGTGAACACGTCCGTACCGAATGGCGCGAGGCCGGGTTGGGCGGCGTAGCCGATGTGGCCCTTGCCGTCGAGTCCGGAGGAGTCGCGTCCGACGTCGAGCAGATCCTCGATCGTGCGCAGCGTGCTGTAGTGGTTGTAGTAGCGGGTGCTGACCGTGCCCGGCTTGATGTAGGGGCTGATCAGCACATCGCCCGAGTCACCGCCGCCGGTCGTCGGGTCATAGGCGTCGTACTGCGGATCGGTTGCCGCGGACTCGGCTCCGAGCGTGACGCTGGTGACCGCGCCGGTGGTGAGCAGCGCCTGCCCGTTGGCGTTGACCAGCTCGAACGCGCCGGTGTCGACGAACCCGGCCGGGCTGGCCGAGGCCGAGGCGGTCGCCGTCACCGGGGTGTTGGTGACGTCGCCGACGAAGGCGCCGCTCGGGATCCCCGTACCCGTGACGGTGCGACCCTCATCGGTGATCTTGATCGAGTTGTCCGCGACCGTGCTGGTGCCCGCCGACGCCGTCGCGCTCTCGTTGCCGGCGCCGGGCGTCGTGCTGCCGCCGCCGAGGTAGCACTGGCCGGCGGCGGGGTTGCCGCTGCCGGTGCACGGCACGAGCGCACCGGTTGCGGTGGTCGAGCTCGGGCGGTCGATGTTCTCGTTGTAGCCCGGGCCGGCCGACAGCTGCTGACCGACCGGGGAGGTCACGAGCGGCACGTTCGGGCCGGTCGGCTCCCAGTTCAGCGAGCGATTCCAGAGCGTCTCGCCGGCCTCGTCGGTGTTCTGGATGATGCCGGCCGCGGTCGGCGGGATCAGCGTCGAGTTGACGAAACTGTTGTTGAACGTGAACGGCGGATACGCCTCGTCGAAGGTGAGATCGATCAGACCGCCGTCGCGGAACGCCGGCGAGGCCTCGATCTCGGGAATCACGTGCTCGAGGAACAGATCGGTCGAGTACAGGCCGCCGGTGTAGTTGACCGCGGCTTTCGGCGTGGTCGCGTTGGCCCAACCGCCGGAGAGGTTGTTGCCCTTGCAGACCGCGTCGTGGCCGTCCGAGCAGTCGTTCGGAATGATCTCGGTGAACGCCGGCGTCGTCGACTCGCGCTGGAGGTCGTGGTAGAGACCATCGCTCGAGTCGAACAGGTTGGCGAAATGCGCCGGATTGCTGCAGTCACCCGAGCTCAGCATCGACTGGAAGAACGGCAGCGGGTTGTGGTAGGCGACGTACTGGTCGGTGGTGTTGGCGCTGCCGTGCGTCGCGTACTGGCCGGCGGTCGAGCCGGTCGGGCCGACGGTCGTCTCGTCGGCACCGCAGTACTGGTCACCGACGCTGTGCGGCGTGCCGCTCGAGTCCTGGTTGCCGAGGTCCTGGGCGTAGAGCTTCCAGCTGAGGTGGTTCTGGTCGAGCTGATTGAAGATCGTCTTCACGCTCGACGGGTAGACGCAGCCGTTGGCGTTGGGCTGGGCGTTGGGCCCGGCAGCCGAGGCGATCTGGCCGTAGTTCGGGTTCGTGCTCAACGATCCGCTGGTGTCGACCGAGCCCGAGAAGGCGTCGTAGTTGTCGCAGTCGTCCTGGGTGTCGGTCTGCGGCGCCTGGCCACTGTTGAGCGCGATGTAGTTGTCCTGGCTGGAGTGGCCGGTTCCGTAGTAGTTCTGCAGCAGCGCGCCCTGCGACGGGAGCGTCTTCCACAGGTAGCTGTTGTCGTTGAGCCCGGTGAAGGTCGCGTCATACGACTTGTTCTCGAGCACGATCATCCAGATGTGCTTGATCTTCCCGGGGGCGACCCCGAGCCCGTCGTCCTTCGGTGCGACGTAGTACGACGGTGCCGTGAGCGTCGGCTGGTCCGGCGCGGTCTGTGCCGATGCGCTGGCGCTCGCGCCGATGGCGAGCGCGGCACCGGCGACGGCAGCCGCGGCGGCCGCGGTGCGACCGCGGCCGAGGAGACTGATCACGAGGCGGCGTCCTTTCGATCCTGCGATTGACAGGTGCCCCTGCAGTGTCTTGGCGGAGCTCGGCGCCGGTGTGGTGGCGCGGTGACCGTCGTGTGACGTGCTCGTTATCGGTCAGCTGCGCGCTATAGCGAGGCTTCGGCCCAGCGGGGCCGGAAGCCTCAGTGCCAGCCGTGGGTGATCTGTGGCCCGTTGGGGAACGACGACGCCTCGTCGGCGCGGATCACGTGCATGACCGCGTTGATCAGGGCGAGGTGCGTGAACGCCTGCGGGAAGTTGCCGAGGTGGCGGCCGGTGCGCGGGTCGATCTCCTCGGCGTAGAGGCCGAGCGGGGAGGCGTAGCCGAGCAGGCGCTCGCAGAGCTCGCGTGCGCGGGTCAGCTCGCCGACCTCGGCGAGCGCCGACACCAGCCAGAACGAGCAGATCAGGAAGGTGCCCTCGCGGCCGCTGAGACCGTCGTCGGTCTCCTCGGTGCGGTAGCGCAGCACCAGGCCGTTCTCGGTCAGCTCGTCGGCGATCGCCATCACCGTGGCCCGCACGCGCGGGTCGTCGGGCGGCAGAAAGCGCAGCAGCGGGATCAGCAGCATCGCCGCGTCGAGCGAGTTGGTCTCGTAGTGCTGGACGAACACGCCGCGCTCGTCGACGCCGTTCTCGCAGACATCGGCGTGGATCTCGTCGGCGACCTCCTGCCAGCGCTTGGCGAGGTCCCAGTCCTCGCGGATCTCGGCGAGGCGCGCGCCGCGATCGCAGGCGACCCAGCAGAACATCTTCGACGAGGTGAAGTGCTTGGGCTCGCCGCGCACCTCCCAGATGCCGCGGTCGGGCTTGCGCCAGTTCTTGATCGCCATCTCGACCTGCTTCGACAGGATCGGCCAGACGCGCTCGTCGAGCGAGTCGCGTGAGCGCGTGTGCAGATAGACGGAATCGAGCAGCGCACCCCAGACGTCGTGCTGGGCCTGGCGGTAGGCGTCGTTGCCGATGCGCACCGGGCGGGCGCCCTCGTAGCCGGAGAGATGGTCGAGCGTCTGCTCCTCGAGGTTGAGCTCGCCACCGGGCCCGTACATGACCTGCAGATCCTCGTGGCCGCCGGCGACATCGGCGATGAAGTAGAAGAAGTCGTTGGCCTCCCAGTCGAAGCCGAGCGTGTACAGCGCCCACAGCATGAACGTCGAATCGCGGATCCAGCTGTAGCGGTAATCCCAGTTGCGCTCGCCCTGCGGCGTCTCCGGCAGCGAGGTGGTCGAGGCGGCGATCAGGGCGCCGGTGGGGGCGTAGGTGAGTCCCTTGAGCGTCAACGCGCTGCGCTGCAGGTGCGTGCGCCACGGGTGGTCCGGGAAAACGCCACGGTCGACCCAGTGCTGCCAGTGATGTGCGGTCCACACCTGGCGCTCGTAGGCCTCCTCGAAGTTCTGCGGCGGCGGATGCTCTGACCAGTAGAGCGCGGCATAGACCTGCTCGCCCTCCTTCATGCGGTGGCGCGCGGTCGCGCGCGGACCCTCGAAGCCGATCCGCAGGTTGGTGCGCAGCCCGAGCTTGACGTCGCAGCCGGGAGCGGTTGCCATGCCGTCGCTGTAGCCGTTGCCGGTGTAGTCCCAGTGCACCTGCTTGGTGCCGTATTCGAACACCGGCTCGCAGTCCATGACGATCTCGACCTGGCCGTTGACGCAACGAATCGTGCGCAGCAGCACGTGGTCGGCGTCGTAATCGGTGGGAGCGCGACGATGCGTGCCGGAGCGCTCATCCTCGTGGTGCCAGCCGCCGATCAGCAGCGCGTCGCGCACGATGATCCAGCCCGAGCCGGTGCCCCAGCTGGTCTCGAGCACCATCGTTCCCGGCAGGTAGCGGCGTGCGGCGGGGACGCTGATGCCCGATGGGCCGAGGCGGAACGAGCCGGCGTCGCGATCGAGCAACGCCCCGAAAACGCTGGGTGAATCGATCCGCGGCAGGCACAGCCACTCGATCGCGCCGCCGGGAGCGACGAGCGCGGTGGTCTCGCAGTCCGACAGGAAGCCGTATTCCGCGATCGGCGGGAACGGGCTGCCACCCAGCAGCGGCGCGGGCGCGCTGTTGCGCATGCCGGGCATCGCGCTCAGGTGTGCCGAGAGCGGCGTTTGGGTGGGGCTGTCGAACGGCTCGTTCATAACGTCTTAATCGGCAGGTTCCTTCGAGGTTAGGAGCGGAAACATTGCTTAATCGTTTCGAATCCACAAGGGCCAGATGGAGGACACGTCATCATGGAGTGAATGAGCAGCGGCGGACACGGCATGGGAGCGATGAGCGGGGCGGGCGGTTCGGGCGCCATGCGCCAGTTCCGCGGGGCCAAGAAAGACACACCCGAGCTGATGGATCCGACCCGTCAGCGCGACCGCGGGCGCATCATCCGGCTGTTCCGGCCGTACCGGGCGCGGCTGGCGGTTGTGCTGCTGATGGTGATCGCCTCGTCGGGCATCGCGATGATCAATCCGTTCCTGCTGCGCGACGCGCTGGAGCACGGAATCATCGGCAAGAACGACCGCATCCTCACCGAGACGGTGGCGGGGATGATCCTGGTCGCGCTGGTCTCACAGGCGACCAGCGTCTGGCAGACCTACATCTCGAACGCCGTCGGCCAGCGCGTGATGCACGATCTGCGCGCCGCGGTCTATCACCGGCTGCAGATGATGTCGCTGGCATTCTTCACCCGCACCCGCACCGGTGAGGTGCAGTCGCGCATCTCCAACGACATCGGCAGCCTTGACAACGTCATCACCAACACGGCGACGACGATCGCGGGCAACGTCGCGACGGTGATCGCGGCGGTCGTGGCGATGCTGATTCTCGACGCGTCGCTGGCGGGAATCTCGCTGTTGCTGGTGCCGCCGTCGGTGTGGATGACGCGCAAGGTCGGCAAGATCCGCCGCCGCATCACGACAGAGCAGCAGCGGCGGCTGGCCGACATGAGCGCTCTGGTCTCGGAGTCGCTGTCGGTCTCGGGAATCATGCTCGGCAAGACGATGGGCCGCGGCGACGACCTCGCCGAGCGCTTCACCACCGAGTCGCGCCAGATCGCCGACCTCGAGGTGCGCTCGCGGATGGCGGGCCGCTGGACGATGGCGACGATCCAGTTTGTCTTCTCGGCGATGCCGGCATTGATCTACTGGTTCGGCGGTCAGAAGTTCGTCGGCAACGTCAACGTCGGCACGCTGGTCGCGTTCACCACGCTGCAGACGCGCGTGCTGTTCCCGGTCCAGGGGCTGCTGGGCGCTCAGGCCGACGTCGAGGCCTCACTGGCGCTGTTCGATCGCATCTTCGAGTACATGGACCTGCCGGTCGACATCGTCGAGGCGGAGAACCCGATCGTGCTCGACCCGTCGCGGGTCGTGGGCGAGGTTCGCTTCGAGGGCGTGTCGTTCCGCTACACCGACATCGGGGGCCAACTCGCCCCCGTGGCTGCCGGCCAGCGGGCCGGCAACCCCGACACGCCCAACTGGACGGTCCATGACATCGACCTGACCGTGCCGGCGGGCACGCGCACCGCGGTGGTGGGCGAGACCGGCGCGGGCAAGACGACGCTCGGGTATCTCGTGGCGCGGCTGTACGAGCCGCAGGTCGGGCGCATCACGATCGATGGCGTCGACATCCGCCAGGTGAGTCTCGACTCGCTGGCCGCGACCGTCGGAGTCGTCTCGCAGGAGACCTATCTCTTTCATGCCAGCGTGCGCGAGAACCTGCGCTTCGCGCGGCCCGACGCGACCGATGAGGAGATCGAGGACGCGGCGCGGACCGCGCGTGTGCACGAGCTGATCGCCTCGCTGCCCGACGGCTATGACACCGTGGTCGGCGAGCGTGGCTATCGCTTCAGCGGTGGCGAGAAGCAGCGGATGGCGATCGCGCGGACCGTCCTGCGGAATCCGCCGGTGCTGATTTTGGATGAGGCGACCTCTTCACTGGACACCCAGACCGAGGCGGCGGTGCAGGCCGAGCTCGAGCGCCTGGCCGAGGGACGCACGACGATCACGATCGCCCATCGGTTGTCCACCGTGCGCGACGCCGACCAGATCGTGGTGCTCGACGGCGGCGCGATCGTCGAGCGCGGCACGCACGAGGAACTGCTCGAGATGGGCGGTTTTTATTCGAATTTGGTCACTCGGGACGTCGCCGAGGAGCCGCTGGGGGGTTAACGAAGGCTTCTCAACGCCTCTATGTCGGTATGACGACATTAAGGCGTGAAGAACGTGTGGGTTCGTTGGCGCGACGGCAGGGTGGGGTGGTCTCGAGGGGCCAGCTCGCGTTTCTCGGGGCGGCTAACGCGACGGTGGCGGGTTGGATCGAGCGGGGCTATCTCACACGCGTGCTCCCAAAGGTCTACGCGGTCGGCCACACGGCACCCAGTCGCGAGGCCGATCTGTGGGCCGCGGTGCTCTACGCGGGGCCGGGCGCGATGCTCTCGCATCCCTCGGCCGCCCACCACCGTGGGTTGATCATCTACGCGCCCAAGGAGATCCACGTCTCGACTGCTCGATACAAGATCAGGTCGATCCCCGGGGCGGTGGTGGTTCATGGCAGGCGAGAGCTCAAGCGCTCCGTGTGGGAGGGCATCCCCACCACGACCAACGCCCAGACGGTGCTCGACCTTGCCGCCGACCCGAGCGGGTTCGCGCTCGTGCGGCGTGCGCTAGCGGTGCTCGAGTACCGCGGCGAGCTCGACCTCGGGGCGATCGACGCGCTGTGTGGCAAGGGGAAGCGCGGCTGCAAGGCGTTGCGGGAGGCGCTCGCGATCCACCAGCCCGAGCTGGCGCACACCAACGGCGAGCTGGAGGAGGCGTTTCTGTCCCTGTGCGAGCGGTTCGGTCTCGCCGTACCGCAATGCAACCGCTGGATGTACGGCTTCCCGGTCGACGCCTACTGGCCCGACATCAATCTGATCGCCGAGGTCGACGGGCTGCAGCACTCGAAGCCCGGCCAGCTACGCAAGGATCGTCGCAACGAGCTCACGCTGCGTGAGCATGGCCACAGGGTGGTCCGCTACGACTGGGCGCTGGTCAAGGCGGCGTCGAAGCAGGTCGCCGCCGACCTCGTGCGGCAGGGGGTCCCCGAGTTGACATAAAAGCCGACGATCGCGCTTCCCTAAGCTCTTTGACATGACCTCTCCGCTCTCCGCAACGCTCTACAGCGACCCAGCCTGCCCCTTCGGATACTCCGAGAATCCCGCCCTGCGCGTGATCGAGTGGCGCTACGGCAACCAGATCGACTGGCGCCTGGTGCTCGTCGGCCTCAGCGAGGACACCTCGCGCTACGAATCGCACGGCTACACGCCGGTGCGCCAGGCGCAGGGTGGCGTGATGTTCCGCGATCGCTGGGGGATGCCGTTCGCGCTGACGCCGAAGTCACGGCTTGCGGCCTCGTCGCGTGCCTGCCGCGCGGTGATCGCCGCTCGCCGTGAGTGGCCCGGCAGCGAATGGGCGGTGTTCCGCACGCTGCAGCTCGCGAACTTCAACACCCCGCTGCTGTTCGACGACGACGACCAGTTGCGTGAGGTGCTGAGCGTCGTCGACGGCATCGACGCCGACCGCACCGTGTCGCTGATCGATTCGCCCGAGGTGCTCGCCGAGTACGAGGCCGACAAGGCCGAGACGCGCACCGCCGGCGGCTCACCCACCGAGCTTCAGGGCAAGGCGGGTAACAGCGATGGCCAGGTTCGCTACACCGCCCCGTCGGTCGTGTTCACCCGCGCCGCGGACGGCCTGCGGCTCGAGGCCGGGGGGATGCAGGCGGTCGAGGCCTACGACGTGCTCGTCGCCAACCTCGATCCGACGCTCGAGCGCAAGGCGCCGCCGGAGGATCCGGCCGAGCTGCTCGAGCACTTCACGTTCGGGCTGACGACACAGGAGGTCGCGGCGCTGCTGACCGTCAGCAACGACCTGCCCGATCGCACGGGTGCCGAGCGTGCGCTGCTCGGGCTGGTCGCCGAGGGCCGCGCCGAGCGTCACCTGCTGGGCAACGACGCCCTGTGGACCGTGCCGGCCGGCCAGCGTCCGCCGGCGCTAGCGCACGAAGCGGAGCGGCAGGCTGTCTAAGCCGTAGATCCCGGACGGCGTGCCGTACCGCGGCTCGCCGTCCAGGCGGATCTCGTCGAGCGTCTCGGCGAGCAGCACGAGCCCCTCCTGGATCTCGGCGCGGGCGAGGTTGGCGCCGACGCAGTAGTGAATCCCGGCGCCGAACGTCAGCAGCCGCAGGCCCTCACGCGGCACCGTGATGTCGAACGCGTCGGCGTTCTCGATGCCGTCGCGGTTGGCGTGCCAGGCGGAGACGAGCACCACCGTGTTCTCGGGAAACGTGATGCCCCGGTGCTCGATCTCCGACGTCGTCATGCGTGCGGTGAATGGCGTGATCGGCTCGTAGCGCAGGGTTTCGTCGGCGACGCTCGAGGCCAGCTCGCGCGGGTTCTGTTGGAGCAGCCGCCATTGATCGGGGTGCGCGGCGAGCAGCCGCACGGCGTGGCCGAGCTGGCTCTGGGTGGTGTCGACGCCGCCGAGCAGGATGCTGAAGATCAGGTTGCGCAGCTCGTCGTGGTTGAGCTTGTCGCCGGCCTCCTCGGCGCCGATCAGGTCGGTCACGAGGTTGTCGCCGGGGTCCGCCCGGCGCGTCTCGATCAGCGCGTCGATGTAGGCGTAGCAGTCGACCACGCCCTGCTCGATCTCGGCCAGCACCTCGGGGTTCATCAGGCTCGCGGGATCGAATTGCCGTTGGATCAGGTTCGACCAGTAGTGCAGCTTCGGGGCGTCCTCACGCGGTGCCCCGAGCACCTGCGCGATCACGCGCGACGTGAACGGCTTGGCGAACTGCTCGACGAACTCGAGGCTGTTGGTGCCCTCGAGCTCGGCCATCAGCTCCGCGAGGATCGCCTGGATCGCGGGACGGTAGGTATCGGCGCGGCGTGGGGCGAGTGCCGGGTTGACGAGGCCGCGCAGGCGCTTGTGGTCATCACCGTGGCGCGTGATCAGGTTTTTCGAGATCTCCTCGTAGAGCGGGCCCTCGGTGACGTTGAAGAGCGCGGCAAGCGTCATCGACGGGAACATCACCTCGCGCGAGCGCAGGAAGAACTCGCCGGATTCGCGGTCGAGCGTGATGAAGCCGAACGGCGCCTGGGCCAGCCAGCCGTCGTGGCCCTCGACAGAGCCCATGAGCTCGCGGTAGACGTCGCCGCGCAGGTTCTCATCGAGCGTGTTGATCTGGGGAAGGTCGAGTTCGGTCACCAATGTCATTTGCGTTGAAACTCTCAGATCCAGGGGTTTGTTGCCAACTCGCGCGCGACCGCCTCGGTCACGTGCAGCGCATGCGTGACGGTGCGGTAGTCGATGTTCTCGGGTGTGTCGGTCGGCAGGTGGTAGTTCGAGAGCGCCTTGTGCTTGTCGATCGAGACGAGCGTCGCCGTGGGGTAGCGCGCGTGGCTGGGGATCACCGCGTCGGTTGAGTTACGGGCGCGCATGCCCCGACGCAATGGCGCTCCGGAGCTGTCGGCAACCCGCGCGATCAGGTCGCGGAAGCGACGGTCATAGTAATCCTCCATCACGACCGGCCCTTCACCCTCGCAGAGCGCGAGGATCGGCGAGCCGACGGTGTCGAGGTTCAGGAACCAGGTCTGGTCCTGTGGCAGGACCGGGAAGTGCTGCTTGGCAAACGAGTTGATCCCGCCCTGGATCACCTCCTCGGCACCGCAGGAGAGGAGCATCACCCTCAAGCCATGGATCGGTTCGTCGCGAAGACGCTCGGCGAGCGCGACCAGGACCGACACCGCCGAGAGGTTGTCGTTGGCACCCGGCACCACCGGGCTGGTGTGGATGTTGGCCATCGTGGCGGTGGTCACCGTGGCGATCGCGGTGCCGAGCGAGGTGAGCGACCTGCGACCGAGCGCGGCGCCCGCGGTAATCGCCGCCGGTCCGGCAAGCACGAGCCACCAGAGCGGAAAGGAGGTGTCGAGCCGCTCGACCAGCCCCGGGAACTCGTGCGCGAGCCAAGCCTGGAAGCGGGCGTCGAAGATCACGCCGGTGGATGCGGCGTCATGGTGGGCCATCACGACGAGTGTGCGGTCGGCATCACGATCACCGGTGACCGCCACGACGTTCTGGGTCGCCAGCGGCCTTGTCAGCTGGCGCCGGAACACGCGGTGGGTGTTGGCGACGTCGTCGGCGATCGCGGCGCCCGCCAGCGCGGCGATCGCGCCGCCCACCAGCCGCTCGCGCCCGCGGCCGCGCGTCGCGATCAGGCCCGCGGCGGCTGTGATCGCTGCGAGCGTGCCGATCGGCTTGGCGTAGCCGTCGTGGTACTGCGCGGGTTCGACGCTCGCATCGCAGCCGACCTCACGCAGCCGCTGTGCGATCCAGTCTGCCGCCTGGGCCTCACCCGGCGATCCTGGAGAACGTTGCAGGGGAGCGAGCTGCTCGATCACCTCGCGCAGCGCCGGATGGATCGTCGGAGCGACCATCGGCGAGACGGTACAGCGCGAGCCAGGTGGCAGGGGCACGGTCGCCGTTGTCGAATCGAACCTGAGATGCCGTCACCGTTGATGAACATCGCCGTCGCCAGCGCCGCTCAGCGGCTTCCCGGGCTGAGACGCGTGCCGCTTGCCAGGCTGGTGGTGCTCGGGGAGCTCGCGATGCTGGCCAAGATCCACTTCGAGCGCCTCTCGCCGGCCGAGCGACGGCGGCTGGTGCTGCTGATCAGGAACGCCAAGGGCTGGCCGCAGAACCTCCCGGAGCGCGAGCAACGCGAGCTCAAGAAGCTGGTCGCGAAGGTCGAGCCCAAGGCCTTCGCCAACGAGGCCGCAGAGCGGTTCTCGCCGCTCGCGGGCCGTCGCTAGCCTCCGCTCGTTCTCTGGAGCGTCCGCTCGTTCGCCTGCGTGGCTGCTCGTCGGTCGGCCCGCTCGCACGCGGGCCCGCTTGCGCGACGCCGTCAGGCGGTGATCAGGATGTGCCCCGGCTGGCCGGCGACGCGGTCGAGCCAGCCGCGGATGCGGGGGTAGGGCTCGAGGTCGAACTCACCCTCGGGCGCGACGTGGGTGTAGGCGTAAACGCTGATGTCGGCGACGCTGTAGCGGTCGCCGACGAGGAACTCCTTGCCCTCGAGGCCGCGCTCGAGCGCCTCGAGGCCCTTGCGGCCGCCCTCATGCTTCTGGCGCCAGAGCTCCGCGGGCGGCTCGAGCTCGAAGAGCTTGAAGAAGCGCGCAACTGCCAGGTTCGGCTCGATCTCATACTGCTCGAAGAACTGCCAGGCGAGCACCTGCTGGCGCTCATAGGGGTCGGCGGGCACGTAGGTCGTGTTCTCGGCGAGGTAATCGATGATCGCGTTGGACTCGAACAGCGGCCGCCCGTCGTCGAGCACCAGCACCGGCACGCGCAGCACCGGGCTGAGGTTCCCGATCAGCCCGGGGCGATCGGAGCGATCGACGACGTCGAGCTCGTGCAGCTCGAGCGGGAGGCCGAGGTGCGCTGCCAGCAGACGGACCTTGTAGCAATTGCCTGACACGGCGGAGTTGTAGAGCAACATCGAGTTCTCCCTTCGCGGGGTCAAGGGGGCGCGCGATCCTACACCAGAGAGAACGCCGCCTGCGGGTCAAACCGGACTGATCGCGGCGGCATCGACGCGCGCGGAGTGCGGTCAGCCGCGCGAGGTACCGTTGGCCGCGCGAGGTGCCGTTGGCCGCGCGAGCTGCGGTCAGCCGCCCGCGGCCACGAGCTCGGCGCCCGACATGCGGGAGCCGGCACGGGGGAGGGCAGTGGAGCTGCCGGACCCCGCGAAGTGGATGAAGCTCGAAGGCCACGACTCCCAGGACGACCCACTGCGGTAGACCCGCTCCCAGCTGAAGCCGCTGTCAGCGGTGCCCATCCCGCTCTGGGAGACGTCGATGTAGCTTCCGTCGGGGCCGATCGACTCGACCACGCCGACATGCCCGTATCCGCCCATACCGGCGGCGTCCGAGCCCCAGACCGCGACGGAGCCGACGGTTGGCGTCTGGTCGACCGGGATGCCCGTCTCTGAGGCGCGCTGTGCCCACTGGTACGCGTCGCCGAGCAACACGCCGGGGGTTGGCACGCCGTACACCTGTGACTCGACAAAGGCCGCGTAGTTGGTGCAGTTGACGCCGGGGTACATCGACCACCAGGACTGATCCGCGACGGCCGGATAGCCGTGGGTCGTGTAGGCGGGCCCGCCGCACGGCGTGTAGCCGGCGCAGAGCAGCGAGTTATCGGCGCGGGCCGCGCCGGTGAACCACAGCGCGAGGGCGCACAGCGTCGCCCCCGTCACAGCAAGCGCCAGCGTCGCTCGGCCGGCCGTCCGAGCGGCGATCGGCCGCAGACCCCCCTCAGGTGTCATGTGGCGAAATGAAATCGCATTCCGCGGCGGAACGTCGACTGGTGAGCCGCACAACGTAAGAGTGGGCCGCATCTTGCAGGGACTTTGTGGTCCTTATAGAAGTGGCCCTTGGGCGAGACAACTGAGCTGTCGCGGTTACGTGACGGTTGGCCCGCAAGCGCTCCAACTATCTGATTATCGCCCCGTAGCCGCAACTCTTGACCAGCCTCACCAGAACGATCGAGACCGACGTATGCGTCGTCGGCGCCGGCGTCATCGGCCTCGCGCACGCGCTCGAGGCGCGACGCCGCGGCCTGAGCGTCGTCCTGCTCGAGCGCGACCCGCGTGCGACCGGGGCGAGCGTGCGCGACTCAGGACATCTGTTCTTCTCGGGGGTGACGACCGGCGACGCCCTGGACGCCGCTGCGCTCGGACGCGAGCGCTGGCTGGAACTTGCGCACCTCGCCGGGATCACGGTCGACGCCGGTGGCACCTTGATCGTCGCTCACCATCACGACGAGCTCGCGCTGATGGAGGCAGCGGCCGCGGAACCCGGCCGCGATGCGCGAATGCGCTCGGCCAAGAAGGTCGGAAAGCTCGCGCCGATCTCCGTCGATGGCGTACTCGGAGGCTTTCACGCCAAACATGACCTCCGTGTCGACGCACGCGCGGCGCCCGCGGCGCTGGCGCGCCTGCTTGCCAAGGATCCCAGCGCCCGCGTCGAATGGGGTGCGCACGTCCACGACATCGAGCCGGGGATCGTTCACGCCGGCGCGCTGCGCGTGCGTGCGGCGGCGATCGTCGTCTGCGCCGGGGCCCATGGCCGCACGCTGCCGGCCAGCATCTGGCCACGGGAGCGCGGACTCAAACTGCGTGAGACACAGATGCTGAGGCTGGCTCCGCCGACCGGTCGGCGCTACCGGCAAACCCTGATGACCGGGATGAGCCTGCTCGAGCAACCCGGGCTCTGGAAGCAGGACGGGATCGAGCGGCTGCGGAAACGGCTCGAGCTGGCGAATCCAGAGCTCGTCGAGCGCGGTGTCAATGTCGCGGTCACTCAACTCCACAACGGCGGGCTGATCGTGGGAAGTACGGCCACGTACACCGACGTCCCGAAGCTCTACTCACGGGAGCGCCTGGACGACCTGATGCTCGCTCAAGCTGAGGCGCTGCTCGGTGTCGGACTCAACATCCGCCAGCGCTGGCGCAGCACCTCGGTCGGACTCGAGAACAGTCGCGCCGATGTGTTGGTGAGTCGTCCGATGCCGACCGTACGCGTCGTGCAGGCGCTGCGCTCAACCGCGGCGGCGCTGTGCCATGTGAGAGCTGGATCGCTGCTCGATGAGATGCTGGTCGAGCCGCCGCCAACTAGTAAGTACATTCGCGTACAGGACTTGCGGGCGGCCACTGAAAACGGTCGCGGTGTGCGCGATCACGCAACCGCCTTCGGGTCGCGAAAGCGCTTTGAAAGCCAGCGCACCGGCGCCGACAGCCAGCTCTCACCGGGGTCCGAGACCTAGAGCTTGATCGGCTGCGGAAGTCGCGCCGGAGGCCCGGGAGGTGGGGGGAGTTCGGTCTCGTGAGTCTCGCCGCCGAGCCGTCGGGCAAGCCACATGACATCGCGCCACGCTCCGGCCTTCCATCCGATACGCCGGTATACACCGACCTCCTCGAAGCCGAGTGATCGGTGCAGCGCGACGCTCGCGGAGTTCGGCATCGTGATGCCGGCCAACAGCATTCGGTAGCCCTGTTGTTCGAGCAGCGCGAAGAGCGCGGTATACAACTTGCGCCCGAGCCCGTGGCCGCGATGCGTAGGTCCGAGATAGACGCTCACCTCGCAGGTCCAACGGTAGGACAGGCGCTCACGGTGTACGCCAGCGTATGCAAACCCGGCGATGCCGGACTCGTCCTCGGCGACGAGGAACGCGTGCGTGCGGTTCACACGCACGATGCGCTGTGAGTAGTCCTCGAGCGACGGCGCCTCATGCTCGAAGCTGATCGCTGTGTCGTTGGCGAACGGTGCGTAGACCTCGAGACAGCCGCTGGCGTCGTCTGCTGTTGCATGGCGGATCAGCATCGGTCGGGAATGTAGTGCCCAGGGGGAGTTGCTGCGTGCACGGCGCGCAGCGAGTCAGTGGCCGTGGCGCGGGGTAAAGTCGCTGCGTGATGCCACGCGACTACGACATCGTGCTGTATGGCGCCAGCGGGTTCGTCGGGGAGCTAACGGCCGAGTATCTGGCTGAGCACGCTCCCGAGGAGGCGCGGATCGCCCTGGCCGGCCGCAGCGCCGCGAAACTGGAGGCGCTGAGAACGACGCTCGACCGCCCCGCCTGGGGCCTGCTGACCGCCGACGCCGCTGACGCCGGGGCGATCAAGAATCTTGCCGAGGCGGCCCGGGTGGTGATCTCGACCGTCGGTCCATACCTCACATATGGCGAGCCGCTGGTTGCCGCGTGTGCGGCCGCGGGTACCGACTACGTCGATCTGACGGGCGAGTCTGAGTTCGTCGACCTGATGTACCTCCGCTACCACGCGGTCGCGCGGGAGAGCGGGGCACGGCTCGTGCATTCCTGCGGCTTCGACTCGATCCCCTATGACCTCGGCGCCCTGTTCACGGTCTCTCAGATTCCTGGCGTGCCAATCGCGCTGCGCGGCTTCGGCGCGGCCTCCGGCTCGATCTCGGGCGGAACTTTTCACTCCGCGGTCGGCCAGATGGGTCGGCTCAAGGAGAGCGGACGTGTCGCTCGCCAGCGCCGTTCGGTCGAGCGCAATGCCGAAGACGGACGTGTAGCCGACGGTCGCACCGTCACCGGCCTTCCCGGCAAGCCGCACAACGAGGCGCTCGCAGGCGGATGGGTCGTCCCGGTGCCGACCGTCGACCCCCAGCACGTGCTGCGCTCTGCGCGCTTGAACCCGGCATATGGGCCCGAGTTCAGCTACTCGCATTTCATCGTGACCAAGCGCCTGGGTACGACCGTTGGATTCGGCGCCGGCGTCGGCGTGGTCGTGGCACTCGCGCAGCTTGCGGCAACCCGAAAGCTCTTGTTGAGGTTGAAGGCGCCGGGCAGTGGGCCAAGCGCCGAGCGTCGCGCAAAGTCTCATTTTCGCGTGCGGATGGTCGCTGATTACGGCTCAGACTCGCCTCGCTCGCGATTGATCACGGAGATCCGGGGTGGCGATCCGGGTTATGGCGAGACCGCCAAGATGCTTGCTGAGTCGGCGCTCGCGCTTGCGTTTGACACCGACCTGCCGCAGCGCGGTGGGGGACAGTGGACGCCGGCGCTTGCGCTCGGCCAGCCACTGATCGACAGGCTGATCAAGGCCGGCATCGAGTTCGAGGTCGTGGAACCCAAGTCCTGAGCGGCCGCCGCACGGCACCGGGGCCGCGGTGGCCGGCCGCCAAGGCCGCGGTGCCCGGGTTCGCCAAGGCCGCGGTGATCGGCTAGGACCACGGCGACCGGCCGTCAGCGCAACTCAGACGACGGCTTGCCCAGCAGTTGCCGGGCGATCACGAGCTGCTGAATCTGCTGCGTGCCCTCGAAGATGTCGAGGATCTTGGCGTCACGTGCCCACTTCTCGAGCAGCTCGTCCTCGCCGAAGCCGACGGTTCCGCAGAGCGCGACGCACCGCAGCGTGATGTCGGTCGCGACTCTCCCGGCCTTGGCCTTTGCGATCGATGCGGCGACGGTGTTCGGCACGTGGTTGTCGGACATCCAGGCCGCCTTCAACGCCAGCAGCCTCGATGCCTCCCAATCTGCCTCGAGACGGATGAACTCGGCCACCGCGGCGCTCTGGAGCGCCGGCGGACGGACGTAATCGATCTCAGCTCCCGCCTGCTCGAGCAACTCGCGCGTGCGCTCGAGCGCGGCGCGGGCCACGCCGACGGCCATCCCGGCGACCATCGGGCGGGTGTTGTCGAATGTCTGCATCACCCCGGCGAACCCCTCGCGTGCCGTTGTGATCTCAGGCGAACCGAGCAGATTCTCTTTGGGTACGCGACAGTTCTCAAGTACGAAGTTCGCCGTGTCGGACGCGCGGATGCCGAGCTTGTGCTCGAGCCGATCGAGTCGCAGGCCGGCGTTGTCCCGCTCGACCACGAACGACTTGATCGCCCCACGACCGGCGGCTCGGTCGAGCGTCGCCCAGACGACGATCAGCTCGGCGCGATCGCCCGACGTGACAAAGATCTTCTCGCCGTTCAGGACATAGTCGTCGCCATCGAGTACGGCAGTGGTACGTATTGCCGCCGAGTCCGATCCGGCCTCGGGCTCGGTGATTGCCATCGCCGCCCACTTGCCGCCGAAGCGGGACATCTGCTCGGGGGTCGCGACCGCGCGGATCGCCGCCTGGCCGAGCCCCTGACGCGGCATCGTCAGCATCAGGCCAACGTCTCCCCAGCACATCTCGACCAGGCCGATCAGGCTCGCAAGGTTGCGCCCGTTGATGTTCCCGTCCCCGCTCGGCTCCGCGGAAGCAGGCTCGGGGTCGTCGTTGGTATTGAGCCCCGCCTGCTGGGCGTTGGCCTGGTTGACGAGTTCTGCGAGTGCGTCGAGCTCGACCGGATAGGCGTGCTCGGCACTGTCGTACTTGCGTGAGATCGGTCGCAGTATGTGCAGCGCCGCCATGTTCGCCTGGTACGTCAGGGCGTCGAGCTTGGCCGGCGGCTCGAGGTTGATCATCGGCGGCGTTCCCGGATCGAAACTGCAGCCAGTGGTGCGCGCATCACAGGATCAGCGCTCCCTCGAGCATCCCGGCGGCCCGCAGGTCGCGGTACCAGCGCTCGACCGGATGTTCCTTCGTGTAGCCATGGCCGCCGAGAAGCTGTACGCCATCGGATCCGATCTGCATCGCGTGCTGCGCGGCGAGTGCGCGCGCCAGCGCCGCCTCACGAATGAAGTCGCGCCCGGTCTCGGCGAGGCCCGCGGCGCGATAGCTCACAAGCCGCAGCGCCTCGAGCTCGATCGCGATGTCGGCGACCATGAACGCGACCGATTGGCGGTTGGAGATCGGCTCGCCGAAGGCCGTGCGCTGGTTGACATACGCGGCGACGTAGTCAAGTACGGCCTGGCCGGTGCCGACCGCGAGCGCACACCAGGCGAGTCGCCCGAGCGCTACGGTCTCAGCGTAAACTTGAGGGTCAGAGTCCCCCACCAGCGCGCCGGCCGGAAGCTTTAGTGAATCGAACGTGATCCGTGCCGTGGCCGCGGCGCGCACCCCCATCGCGGGATCACTCTCCACGCTCAAGCCGGTGCCCGCGGACCTGGTTTCGACCAGGAACAGCGACGGTGTGCCCTCAACCGACGCGGCAACGAGCAGCAGTTCTGCCTCAGCGCCACGGGGAACGAGCGCCTTCACTCCGTCGAGCACGAAGTCACCCGCGCCCGTTCGCCGGGCGGTCGTGGCGAGCGCCGATGGATCGAACAGCACGCGCGGCTCGGCGAGCGCGATCGCCGCAGCCGGCGGGCTGTCGCCCGCGAAGGCGGGCAGGTAGCCGGCCTGCTGCTCGGCGTCGCCCCAGAGCCCGAGCGCGGTCGCGACGCCACCCGGGGCGAGACAGGCGAGCGCGATGCCCATGTCGCCCTCGGCGAGCGCCTCGGCGATCAACACGCCGGTGACCGTGGCGCGATGCTCGAGCACTCCACCGTGCGCCTCGGGGATGCCGATCGCCGTCAGACCGAGCTCGGCAGCCGTCGCAAGCAGCGCCGCCGGCGTGCTGCATGCGTCGTCCGCGCTGAGAGCAGCCGGACGACAGGCCCGAAGCGCAAAATCACGCACCGCGTCGATGAGCATCTTTTGCTCGTCGTCAGGTGTTACGTCAAACGTGGTCCCCGGCTCCGCGGTGGGCTGCCGCGCCGGTTCCGCGAGATCTGCCTCGGTGGACATGCGTACTGATTATCTTGTTATTACGGTTTTGACGTCATGCTGAGTCTGAGATGCGTGTTCTGGTAGTCGAAGACGAACGCCGCCTGGCGGATGCGATCGCGCGCGGGCTGCGACGCGAGGGGATGGCCGTGGACCTCGCGGCCGATGGCGCCGACGCGATCGTCAAGTCGCGTGTCGTGCGCTACGACGTGCTGGTGCTCGACCGGGATCTACCCGAGGTGCATGGCGACGACGTATGCCGGCTCGTCCGCGCTGAGCGGCCCGAGGCGGCGATCATCATGCTGACCGCAGCCAGTGAGCTCGAGGATCTCGTCGAGGGTCTGTCGCTGGGCGCGGATGACTATCTGACCAAGCCGTTTCGCTTCGCCGAGCTGGTGGCGCGAATCCGGGCGCTGAGTCGCCGCACGGCACCGAGCCGGCCGCCGATGATGACGCACGGGGATCTGAAGCTCGACCCGGCGCGGCGCAGCGTGACGCGCGCGGGGCAGCCGATCGACCTCGCCCGCAAGGAACTGGCGGTGCTCGAGGCGTTGATGTCGGCCGACGGCGCGACCGTGTCGGCCGAGGAGCTGCTGGAGCGAGTCTGGGACGAGCACACCGATCCGTTCACAAACGTCGTGCGCATGACGATCATGACGCTGCGCCGCAAGCTCGGTGAGCCGACGGTCGTCGAGACGGTGATCGGCGTGGGATACCGAATGGCCTGAGATGAGGCAGCGGGCCCGCACGATCCGGCTGCGCCTGACGCTGATCTACGGCGGGGTCTTCCTGGTCAGCTCGGCAGCGCTGCTGACCGTCGGGTTCCTGCTCGTCCGGCACAACCTGGACCACCGCCACAGCTTCCGATCAGAGGTCGTGGGGCTCGGCACGGCGCTCTACCACTCGTTGTTCGGGAAGCCGCCGGGGCCGCCGTCCCCCAGCGTCCGTGCGTTTCAGGCCGGCTACCACCAGGCCGTCGGCACCGCGCTGCACCGCCTGCTGCTCGAGTACGCGGGCGCGCTCGTGGTGATGACCGGTGTATCGGTCGCGCTCGGTTGGTGGATCGCGGGACGTGCACTGGCGCCGTTGCGCGAGATCACCGCGACCGCGCAACGCGTTTCAGGCGAGAACCTCGGTGAACGGATCGCGCTTCAGGGACCGAACGACGAGCTCAAAAAACTCGCCGATACGTTCGACGGGATGCTGATGCGCCTCGATTCGGCGTTCGCGAGCCAGAAGCATTTCGTCGCCAACGCCTCGCACGAGATGCGCACGCCGCTGGCGATCATGCGCACCGAGATCGACGTTGCGCTCGCCGACCCGCACGCCAGCGTGCGTGATCTGCGGATGATGGGCGAGGCGGTGCGTGACACGGTCGATCGCAGCGAATCGCTGATCGCCGCCCTGCTGCTGCTTGCCCGCAGTGAGGGCGTCCACGGTCGCGAGGAGCCGGTCGACATCGCAGAGCTCGCCGGAGACTGCATAACCGATCTCCATCACAGCGCCGAGGAGGTGGGGGTGACGGTCACCACCGCGCTCGAATCCGCGGTCGTGCGTGGCGACTCGGCACTGCTCGAGCGGATGCTCGCCAATCTCGTCGAGAACGCGATCCGGCACAACCATCACGGTGGCCGGCTGAGCGTCTCCACCGCGACCGTTGACGGCATGGCCGAGGTGTTGGTGCGCAACAGCGGTGCCGTGATCGACCCGGTCGACGTGCAGTCGCTGACCGAGCCGTTCCGGCGGCTGAGTCGTACGGCCGGTGGCTTCGGGTTGGGGCTCTCGATCGTGAGATCGGTGGCCGTGGTTCACGGCGGCACGGTCGAGCTGAAGGCGCCGGCGGAGGGCGGACTCGAGGTGTGCGTTCGCGTTCCGGCCGATCCGATCGGCTCCGGCCAGAGCCGTCGGCAGCGTAGTCTTACAAAGAGCTGACAGGCGGGCCGCTCGAGTGCCACCAATCGCCTGCAACCACGGGCTCTCGCGCGTAGTTGCGGGCTAACGAATCTCTTAGCTTTTTCCACGAGTTTTCTGTGGATTCCTCCATAGATTCGCGAGCATGAATCTGAATCGGAGCCGGCGGTCTGTGCGGCCGTGGTACGCAATCCTGCTCGCGGCCGTGGCGGCCGCGGTGATCATCTTCGGCGTCACGCAGCTCGGGACGCCCGCCGCCAGTACGGCACGCACATCGACGGAGGACGTCAGCGCGGAGAATGGCGTCGTCCAAACAACCGTCTCCGGCAGCGGCGAAGTGGAGCCGGGCGTCGACGACACGCTCAACTTCGGGACCTCCGGGACGCTCACGAGCGTCGACGTGAAGGTCGGCCAGCACGTGAAGAAGGGCCAGCTCATCGCGACGCTCGATCCCTCTTCCGCGGAGCTGACGCTCGAGGAGGCCGAGACCACGTTGACATCGGCCGAGGACCAGCTCACCGCAGATGAGGAGAGCACCACGACCAGCAGCACGTCCAGCACGTCGGGCACGTCCAGCACGTCGGGCAGCTCGAGCACGTCCGGCCGGTCGGGCACGTCCGATAGCGACGGCACCGCAACAACGGCGGCCGTCGCATCGGCCGCGGCCGCCTCCACCGACACCGACACCACCACCACGCCCTCGACCGACACCACCTTCGGGGGCACTCACACCACCACCACATTCGGGGCTACGAAGACCACTGCCGGGACTACCGAGACCACGTCTGGGACGAGCAAGGCGGGCTCGCGCACGACAACCACGCCGCGCGAGAACGGGACCGCCGGCACGCACACCACCACGACCGAGACCAAGGCGCAGAAGCAGGCCGCCAAGAAGGCAGCCGCCAAGGCGAAGCAGGAGGCCAAGGAGAAGGCCGCTGCGGAGAAGAAGCAGAAGGCGAAGGAGGCCGCGGCCGCGAAGAAGCAGAAGGCGGAGGAGGCAGCCGCGACGAAGCTCCAGGACGAGGAGAACGCGGCCAGCAAGGCGACGGAGATCGCCCAGCAGAAGGAACAGATCGAAGCTGACGAGGAGACGATCGCCGCCGACAAGAAGGCGATCTCCGAGACCAAGCTCTACGCGCCGGCCAAGGGCACGATCGCGTCACTGGCGAGCGACTCGGTCGGTCAGGCGATCTCCAGCGGCAGCGACTCGAGCGCCGCGGCCTCATCGAGCTCGAGCGCGAGCTCGAGCGAGACCGGAAGCGGCAGCTCGAACTCCTCGAACTCAAGTTCCGGATTTGCCGAGCTGGTCGACGACAACACGATGACGATGACCGTCTCAATCAGCGAAGACGACATCTCGAGTGTCAAGGTCGGCCAGATCGCGACTATCTCGATCACCGCGTTGAGCGGCGTCGAGCTCGCCGGGCACGTGACGTCGATCTCACCGCTGGGCTCCGACAGCGACGGCGTTGTCAGCTACGACGCGACCGTGACGGTCACGCAGAGCAACCCGGAGGTGCTCCCGGGCATGAGTGCGACTGCGGCGATCGTCACCGCTCAGGCACAGGGCGTGACGGTGCCGAACGACGCGATCACCGGCGCCGGCAGCGATGCGACGGTCGAGCTCGTCAGCAACGGCAAGCCCGTCTCCACGGCGGTCGTCGTCGGTCTCAAGGGCAGCTCGCGCTCGCAGATCGTCAGCGGCCTGAAGTCAGGTGACGAGGTTCAGGTCACGATCACGCTGCCGTCGCTCGGCACGAGCACCACCTCGAGTTCGAGCTCGAGCTCGAGTTCGACGAGCGGCTTCGGAGGGAGCGGCTTCGGTGGCGGCGGCTTCGGCGGCGGAGGCACCGGCGGTGGCCGGGCCGCGATCAGGGCGTTCTTCGGCGGGGGCGCAGGGTGAGGCCGGCTAAGCGCGGCCGGGCTGCTGGCTGGTCACCCTCCCGGCGGGCCGAAAGCCGTCCGCCGAAGGCACGCGGGAGCCGTCCGCCGAACGCACGCGGGAGCCGTTCACCGCAGCCCGGCGCCGGCCAAGGGCCGGTGATCCAGATCAAGGATGTGCTCAAGACCTACGAGCTCGGTGGTATTGCCGTGCGCGCGCTGCGTGGCGTCAGCCTGGAGATCGCAAGCGGCGAGTACGTCGCGATCATGGGCCCGTCGGGCAGCGGCAAGAGCACGCTGATGCACATCCTCGGCTGCCTCGACATGCCGACCGCGGGGACGTACAGCATCAATGGCATGGACGTCAGCGGCATGGACGAGGACGACCTCTCGGACCTGCGCAACCGCTACATCGGGTTCGTCTTCCAGGCGTTCAACCTGATCCCGCGCACGCGTGCGTTGGCCAACGTCGCGATGCCGCTGCAGTACGCGGGGCTCGGGAAGGCCGAGCGGCTCAGCCGTGCGAAGACGGCGCTCGCGATGGTCGACCTCAGCGATCGCGCCGACCATCTCCCATCCGAGCTCTCCGGTGGGCAGCAGCAGCGTGTGGCGGTGGCCAGGGCGCTCGTCACCAATCCTGCCCTGATCCTGGCCGACGAGCCAACCGGCAACCTCGACACCCACTCAACCCGCGAGGTGCTAGAGATCTTCGATCACCTCAATCGCCAGGGCCGCACGATCGTGCTGATCACGCACGAGGAGGAGGTCGCCGCCCACGCGCGACGCATCATTCGCGTACGCGACGGCCGGATCGTCGGCGACACGCGGACCGATCGACTCAGCGAGGTGGTCGCATGACCGAGGCACTGTCGGTCGCGCTCAGCGGCCTTGGCACCAACAAGCTGCGCACGGCACTCACGATCCTCGGCCTGATGATCGGGGTGGGGTCGGTGATCGTGCTGGTCGCCGTCGGAACGGGATCCTCGGCGGCGGTGCAGTCGGAGATCGACTCGCTCGGCGCGAACACACTGACGATCACCGCGGCGCCGACGCTCGGCGGTCTGTTCGGCTCGGGTTCGAGCTCGAGCCTGACGCTGGCCGACGCCGATGCGCTCAACAACCACTTCGAGGCCCCCGACGTCAAGAGCGTCGCCCCGGTCGTCACCGACTCGTCGGTGACGCTCACCTACGGCTCCTCGACCTACGAGCCCTCGACCTTCGTGGGTACGACCCCCGGCTATGAATCGGCGCGTGACTATTCGATTCAGTACGGTAAGTGGTTCACCGACAAACAGGTCAAGAACAAGGCCAACGTGCTCGTGATCGGTCCGACCGTGGCACAGGAGCTGTTCGGCACGAGCGACCCGGTCGGCGACAACATCGACATCGACAACACGAGCTTCGAGATCATCGGCGTCACCGCGTCGAAGGGCTCCAATGGCTCGACCGACCTCGACGACATCGCGGCGGCGCCGGTCTCGACGGTGCAGGAGCTGCTGACCGGCTACGGAAGCATCGACCAGATCCTCGTGCAGGCGAAGGCCGCCGACGCGCTGAGCGCCGCGCAGACCGAGGTCACGGACATCCTCAACCAGCTCGATCCGGTCAGCGCCGGATCGGAATCGACCAGCAACTTCGAGGTCGTCAACCAGAGCTCGATCCTGCAGACGTCCAACTCCAGCAACAAGGTCTTCACGACGCTGCTGGCAGAGGTGGCCGCAATCTCACTGCTCGTCGGCGGGATCGGCGTGATGAACATCATGCTCGTGTCGGTGACCGAGCGCACTCGTGAGATCGGGATCCGCAAGGCGATCGGGGCACGGCGCGGGGACATCCTCACGCAGTTCCTGGTCGAGGCGGTGCTGGTCTCGATCTTCGGCGGCGCCGCCGGCGTGGCCGCGGGGCTGATCGGAGCGCAGTTCGAGATCGCCGGGGTCAAGCCGGTGGTCGCGCCGTACTCGATCGGCCTTGCGTTCGGCGCATCCGTGCTGATCGGCCTGTTCTTCGGCACCTATCCAGCGTGGCGCGCCGCCGCGATGCGCCCGATCGATGCGCTCCGCTTCGAGTGAGGAAGAGCTCTGAAATGACCGACCCCAACAGTCCTGAACGCACATATCCAGAGGAAACCGAGATGAACGCAAGCACCCCGCAGCAGCCGGCTGCGGAGCCGTACGACAACTACGACGACGGCTTCGACGACGGTTTCGACGACGTCCTGCCGGTGCGTCCGCGCGCCAGCTACCTGACGCCGCTGACCGCACTGCTGATGGCGCTGATTCTCGGAGGTGTCGGCTTCTACGTCGGGATCCGTGTCGAGAAGTCACAGGGCGCGACCGGCAGCGGCGGCTCGGCGCTCGCACGGGCATTCTCCGCGACCGGCGGCACGGGCGCGACCGGCGGCACCGGCGCGACCGGCAGGACCGGCGGCACCGGCAGCACGGGCGGCACCGGCAGCACGGGCACCGGCAGGGCAGGCGCCGGCGGTTTCGCGTCGCGCTTCGCCGCGGCCGGGTTCGGTGGCGCCGCCGGCGGAACCGTGGGCTCGGTCTCGAGCGTCAGCGGCAACACGCTCTATGTCAAGGAGACGAGTGGCAACACCGTCAAGGTAAAGCTCACGAGCGCCACGAAGATCTCAAAGAGTGAGAGCGTCTCGCGCAAGAAGGTTTTCCCCGGTGACGAGATCACCGTCGCAGGCGGCACGAGCAGCAACGGCACGGTGCAGGCGACCTCCGTCACCGATTCCGGTGCCAGCAGCACCGGCTCCTCCTCGACCGCCGGCACGGGTTCGACGAGCAGTGCATCTTCGGCGATCGGCTCGCTGTTCGGCGGCGGCTGATCCGGGCCCGATCCAGGTAACTGAAAGGACTGACTGAACCAATGAAAGCGACGATCCGCACTCCGCGCGGACCCCTGGTGATCATGCTGGCGCTGCTCGCGGCGCTGCTGATCGCCGCCTGCGGCGGCTCGAGCAACTCAGGTGGCTCGAGCAGCAAGAACGCATCCAAGACCACGACCACGACCACGACCGCGAAGAGTGCGAGCGCCAGCCGCACGGCACTCGCAGCATGCCTCAAGAAGAACGGCGTGACGATCGGGACCCGCGGCGCCGGTGGCTTCCGCTTCCGCGGCGGCACCACCACCAACGGCACGTCCACGACCGGCGCCCCGCCGCAGGGCAGCGGCCTCCCAGGCGGCGGCAGCAGCAGCGGCCACGGCACGCCTCCGTCAGGTGCGGCCGGCGGCGGCTTCCCGGGCGGCCGGGCCGGAGGCTTCGCCGGCCGAAACTCCAAGTTCGCCAAGGCGTTCGCGACATGCAGCAAGCAGCTTGGGATCAAGGCCGGTGCGGGCTTCGGTGCCGGCGGCTTCGGCGGCGCCGGGCGTTTCCGCGGCGGTGCCGGGGGCACGGGCGGCACTCCGCGCCTGTCGACGGCGACACTGAAGTCGTACGTCGCGTGCATCCGCAAGAACGGCTACGCCGCGATGCCCGAGCCGAAGGCATCGAGCAACGGCTCGTTCTTCCCCAGGAGCGTTGAGACCAACGCGAAGTTCAAGACGGCAAACAAGAAGTGCGAGAGCATTCTCCTGAAGGCCTTCAGGTCGTTCAGGCCCGGTGCCCGCGGCGGCGGGGGGACATCGACGATCTCAGGTACCTCGACCGTCTCGAGCGCCTGACGCTGCGGTAACCCATGCGGGGGCGCGCGCTGAACCGGCGCGCGCCCACCGCGCCAGGGAAGGACTCTTACGAAGCTCTAGCAGTGCGCCGCCACGATCAGGGCAGAGGGTAAGAACCACGGCAAAGCTTCGACAGGAGAACACCCATCACCATGTCCCGCCTCATGAAAGTGCTGCCTGTGATCTCAGGCGCGGTCGCGGGCGCGGTCATCGCGCTGCTCGTTGCAAACGGCGGCTCGAACAAGACGGTGATCGAGCGCGTCAGCTCACCGACGCCGAGCACCAGCTCGATTCCGACTGCGGAAAGCAAGACCACCAGCGGCCTCAGCGTCAACGAGATCTACAAGATGGACAGCCCCGGCGTGGTGGACATCACGTCCACATCGACGCAGCAGGGCAGTAACAACGGCTTCTTCAGCACGCCTTCCCAGAGCAGTCAGGATGAAGGCGCCGGTGTCGTCTACGACAAGCAGGGCGACATCCTCACCGACGAGCACGTCGTCGCCGGCGCGACCAAGGTCCTGGTCAACTTCCAGGACGGGCTCAACAACGTTCCCGCCAAGGTGCTCGGCACCGATCCGTCGACCGACGTCGCGGTGCTCAAGGTTGACGTCAAGGCGTCGGAACTGCACCCGATCCCGTTCGCCGACTCCAACGACGCTCAGGTCGGCGACCCGGTGGTGGCGATCGGCAGCCCCTTCGGGCTGCCTGAGACGACGACGGCCGGCATCGTCAGTGCTGTCGGTCGCAGCATCACCGCGCCCAACAACTACACGATTCCCGGCGCGATCCAGACCGATGCGGCGATCAACCCCGGCAACTCGGGCGGCCCGCTGCTCGATGGCGCCGGCCAGGTGGTCGGGCTCAACGACCAGATCCAGACGAGCTCCGGCGACAGTGCCGGGGTCGGCTTCGCTACTCCCGCAAACGCCGACGTGCAGGTCGCGACGACGATCATCTCCGGGAAGAAGGTCGAGCATCCGTACGTCGGTGTCTGCCTGAACCAGACCGGGGCGGCGCAGATCGCGAGCACCGGCGGCACCGACTGCCCGACCGGTCCGATCGTCGCGGGTTCGCCCGGCGCCAAGGCCGGACTCGCGGCCGGCGACACGATCACCAAGGTCAACGGCAGCGCGATCGCCGACAGCGACGCGTTCATCGCCACGATCAGCAACTACAAGCCCGGCGACACCGTGACGCTGACGGTGACGACTCCGAGTCACCAGACCAGGCAGATCAAGGTCACGCTCGGCGCGCGCCCGGCCTCGGCCCCGACCGCCGGCTGAGGCTCCCAGGAGAGATGTGAGCGATGGCGGCGGCATGCTTTGCCGCCGCCTACCGTGCTCAGCTGATCGTGGGCGGTCCGGCTGCCGCCTGCGTGCGCTCCATCAGCTCGCGATGCACCGAGCGCGTGTGACCGGTGCGGCGGTTCCAGTTGCCGTCGCTGTCGAGCGTCCACGAGTTGGTGTCGTCGGCGAGGCAGCGGTCGAGCGTGTCGTTGAGCTCGGCCTGCAGCTCGGGCTTCTCGATCGGCACCAGCAGTTCGACGCGCGCGTTGAGGTTGCGCTGCATCAGGTCGGCCGAACCGATGTACATGACGCTCTCATCGCCGAACTCGAACGAGAAGATGCGTGAGTGCTCGAGGAAGCGCCCGACGACCGACACGACGTTGATCGTCTCGCTGATGCCAGGCAGACCGGGGGTGAGCGAGCAGATCCCGCGAATGTTGAGGTCGATCGGCACTCCGGCGCGTGAGGCGCGATACAGCGCCTCGATGCAACGTGTGTCGACCAGCGAGTTCATCTTCATGCGGATGCGGGCGTGCCTGCCCTCGTTGTGGGCCGCGATCGTGCGATCGATCAACTCGAGCAGCGGCCCACGCATCGAATCCGGAGCGACGAGCAGCTTGCGGCCACGTCCCGGATGGGCGTAGCCGGTCAGCGCGTTGAACAGGTTGGCGACCTCCTGGCCGATCTCGCGATCGGTGGTGAAGAAGCCGAAGTCCTCGTAGAGGCGCGCATTCTGGGCGTGGAAGTTGCCGGTTCCGATCATCACGTAGTGGCGCACCTCGTCGTGCTCGCGGCGAACGACCAGGATCGTCTTGGCGTGCGTCTTGAGTCCGGGGATGCCGTGCACCACGTGCGCGCCGACCTCCTCGAGCTCACGCGACCAGCGGATGTTCTTGCGCTCGTCGAAGCGCGCCTTGAGCTCGACCATGCACACGGCCTGCTTGCCGTTCTCGGCGGCGGTGATCAGCGCCGGCACCAGTGCCGAGTCGGCGGAGGTGCGGTACACGGTCATCTTGATCGCGAGCACGTTGGGGTCAACCGCGGCCTGCATCACGAAGCGTTCCACGCTTGCGGTGAACGAGTGGTAGGGGTAGTGGACGAGAAACTCGCCCTCGCGCATCTGCCCGAAGATGTCGACCTGCTCGCCGGTGTCGTCGGGACGCGGGCGCAGCGCGGGATGCACCAGCGGTGTCCAGGGCGGTTGGCGCAGCTCCGGGTGACCTTCGACGCCGACGATCTGCCAGAGATCGGAGAGGTCGAGCATGCCCTTCTCGTCGTAGACCTGATTATCGACCAGGTTGAGCCAATCGACCAGGCGCTCACGCATGGCGGGTTCGATGTTGCTCGAGACCTCGAGCCGCACGACCTCGCCGAAGCGCCGGCGCCGCAACTCGTCCTCGACCGCGGCGAGCAGGTCGTCGGCCTCATCGGAGATG
>DATASU010000157.1:0-2598 GCA_036269095.1 Solirubrobacteraceae bacterium | reverse complement strand
CCCGGGTTGCGCAGCGCGCTCGGCGAGGCGGCGCTGCTGCTCGACGTTCCCCAGGACATCGAGGGCATCGACATCGGGCACTCGCCGACGCCCTACCAGCGGGCCGAACGGCTCGCGGCCGAGGCCTACGGCGCCGAGCGCTGCTGGTTCCTGACCAACGGCGCGACCCAGGGCAACCATGCGCTGTGCCTCGCGTTGGCGGGGCCGGGAACGCATGTGCTGCTGCAGCGCAACTCGCACGCGAGCATGATCGACGGGCTCGTGCTGTCCGGTGGGCTGCCGCGCTTCGTGGTCCCCGAGTACGACCCCGAGCTGGGGATGGCGCACGGGGTCACACCGGAGGCGCTCGAGCGGGCACTGTCGGCGGGCGGCACGGGGGCACCGATCTCGGCGGTGTTCATCGTCTCACCGACCTACTACGGGATGGCCGCCGACGTCGCGGGCTGCGCCGCGGTGGCGCACCGTGCCGGCGCGCCGCTGATCGTCGACTGCGCCTGGGGCGCGCACTTCGGCTTCCACGCCGCGCTGCCGCGCTCGCCGCTCGCGCTCGGTGCCGACGTGATGCTCGCCTCGACGCATAAGATCGTCGGCAGCCTCACCCAATCGGCGATGCTGCTGGTCGGGGATTCGACGCGCGTCGACGTGGGCGCGATCGGGCGTGCGATCCGGCTCGTGCGCTCGACCAGCCCGAACGCGCTGCTGATGGCCTCGCTCGACGCCGCCCGCCGCCAGCTGGCGGTTCACGGCGAGCTGTTGCTCGACCGCACGATCAAAGCCGCGGCGCGGGCGCGCGAGGCGATCGAGCAGATCCCCGGATGCGCGATCGTCGGCGAGCAGTGGATCGGGCGCCCGGGCATCGCCGGCTGGGATCCGTTGCGGATCGTGATCGACGTGCGCGGCACCGGGCTCACGGGCTACCAGGTGGCGAGTGCGCTGCGGGCCTCCTACGACATCCACCTCGAGCTCGCGACGCACGCGACGGTCGTGCTGGTGCTCGGGATCGGCCAGCCGGTCGAGCCGCTCGACCGCGTCGCACACGACCTCGCGGAGAGCGTGAAGCGGATCACGCCGCGCACGGACGGGGCCGAGGGCTCCGCTTCCGAGCCAGACCACGCCGCGCTCACCGAGCCGCCGGCTGAGGTCGGCTCAGAGCCGGCGGTGGCGCCGCGTGAGGCGTTCCTGGGCAGCAGCGAGGCGGTCGCGGTCGCGGATGCGATCGGACGGATCTCGACCGAGTCGATCGCCGGCTACCCACCCGGGGTGCCGACATTGCTGCCCGGTGAACGCGTGACCGCCGAGGTCGTCGCCTACCTGCAGTCGCTGGTCGACGCCGGCGCGCGGCTGCACGGCGCCGCCGACCCGAGCTTCCGCACGTTGCGCGTGCTCGCGTAACTACTGCGTCGAGGCGATCTGTGCGCTGTCGGGCGGGATCGTGAACCAGTAGCGCCCCGTCACCGGCGTGACCGTCTGCGTCGACGCGGCGCCCTGCCAACTGCCGCTGTTGGAGATCGTCTGCCCGCCGAACGACGCCGCCTGCGCGTATGGAGTCGACGCGCTCAACGCCCGGACGGTCATCGGCTTGGTGGTCGGCATCGCGACCTCGACGCGCTCGCGCTGCAGCGTGTCGTTGATCAGCGCCAGGCTGTAGCCGTTGTCGGACTGCACCGCCCAGACCTTCATGTTGTTCGGCAGCACGCCCGTCACCTGGTTCAGCTGCGCGTTCGGGCCCAGCGTGCTGGCGAAGGCGGCGATCCCGTAGAGCAGCGGTTCGGCACTCAGGCCGACGTTGGCGTAGGCATGGATCGCCGAGTTGGGCTCGTTCGCGCGCAGATGGAAGTCAACGCCGTCAACGCCCGCGGCGACGAACTCGTAGAGCTGGTCGAGGCCCCAGAGCGTGGTCGCGAAGGTGTCGGTCACCGCGGGGAGGCCCAGGCAGGTCGAGGAGCCGAGCTCGGTGAGGCGGTAGTGCAGCCCGGCGGCGTGGGCGGCAGCGATCGCCGGGGCCATCGCCGCGGTCGCCTGGCTGATGTCGGTCGCCTGGAAGTACTTGTGCAGCGCCGGATAGTTCGAGGAACCGACGGCGACGCACGCGTTGTAGGCGTAGTAGTGCTCGGTTGCCAACCCAACCGCGCCGGAATCGTGTTGCAGCAGCGAGGTCAGCCACGGGGCGGTGGGCGCGGACAGCTCCGGTCCCGCCAGCGTAAGCGACGGGAAGTGGCGCTTGAGCAGCGTCGCGTAGAGCGAGAACAGCGTGTCGTAGCGGACCGCGCCGAACTGCTTGACCCAGTTCGCGTTGGCCTTGCTGATGCCGTCGTATCCGAGCGGATAGAGATTCGGTTCGTTGCCGATCGCCACCGCCCGCAGGCTCCCGGCCGGCAGATCGCGCTCGGCGTCCTGCACCATGGTGAGCGCCATCTGCGGGTCGTGGTCAGCGGCGTCGACGTTGAGGATCACGTTGCTGCCGGTCGCGGACACGACGCTCGACAGCGACCGCATCCAGGCGTCGTTGAGCGTCACACGGTCATATGCCGGCGCCAGGTACTGCGGCATGATCTGCGACGTCTCACCGTTCCAGTACGAGGAATCGATGAAGGTGCC
>DATASU010000156.1:0-5658 GCA_036269095.1 Solirubrobacteraceae bacterium | reverse complement strand
GACGAGGCGATCATCAACTACGTCAAGCGCGAGTACAAGCTTCTCATCGGCCAGCAGACCGCAGAGGAGGTCAAGCTGGAGATCGGCTCCGCGTTCCCGATGCCTGAGGAGGTTCAGGCTGAGATCCGCGGTCGCGACATGGTCTCCGGCCTGCCCAAGACGGTGGTGCTGACCAGCGAGGAGATCCGGGGTGCGTTGGAAGAGCCGGTTTCGCAGATCATCGATGCCGTCAAGGAGACGCTCGATAGAACCCCGCCAGAGCTCGCGTCCGACATCATGGACCGCGGGATCATGCTGGCCGGGGGTGGGTCGCTGCTGCAGGGCCTGGAGGAGCGCATGCGGCACGAGACCCAGATGCCCGCTCACCTAGCCGAGTCGCCACTCACCTGTGTGGCGGTCGGCTCCGGCAGGTCGCTCGAGGAGTTCGAGGCGATCCACCGTTCGAGCAAGAATTCACGCAACCGGCGCCGCCGCTACTAGGTGAGGCCGGCCTTGGAGATTTTCAGTTGCACGACAAAACCATCCGGCGGCGACGCGCAGTCCTTGCGCTGCTCGTCGTCATCTCCCTAGCGCTTCTAACTGACTACTTCGGTGGCTCGTCGAGCGGCCCGCTGCACTCGGTCCAGCAGGGCATCTCGACCGTGCTGTCACCGCTGCAGTCGGGCGCCAGCACGGTGCTCTCGCCGTTCCGCGACGCCGCCAACTACGTCGGCTCGACGTTCAAGGCGCAGTCCGAACTGCAGACCGCGCGGGACAAGTACAACGCGCTCGTCAAGCAGTACGCGAAGATCGCGTACGAGGGCGAGCAGTACCGCAAGATCGCCGCGACCGTGGGGCTCGACAACAAGTACGGGATCGGCAACTACGACCCCCTGTACGCGACCCTGATCGGTGCCGATCCAGTGCTCTGGTACGACACGATCACGCTCGACAAGGGCTCGGATTCAGGCGTCAGGCAGTATGACCCGGTCGTCGCCGGGGCCGGTCTGATCGGCGACGTCACGCGCGTGACCCACACGACCTCGGTCGTGTCGCTGATCACCTCGCCCAACTTCGCGATCGGTGCGTCGATCGAGAACCAATCAGGCGCGGCCGGTCTGATCCAGCCGCAGGTCGGCGACCTCGGTGTGCTCGAGCTGATCAATCTGCCGCCCGACTCCAACGTCTCAGATGGCCAGCTGGTCGTGACCAACGACCTCCGCGATGCCAAGAACCCGACGGTCCAGTCCTACGCGCCCGCGGGGATTCCGATCGGCACGGTGTCGAGCACCAACCCGCAGAGCAGCCTGCTGGAGAACCGGTCGGAGCGGGTCACGCCGCTCGCCGACCTCCAGCATCTGAGCGTCGTCCAGATCCTGCGCCGCCGAAACAACTGACAGGTCTGAGCGCCGTGCCGTGAACAACATGGACTTCAATCTGCACCTGACGTTGAGGATCGCGATCATCGCGGTCCTCGCCGTGGTGCTGCAGGAGACCTTCGTGTCGCAGATCTCGCTGTTCGGCGCGACCGCTGACGTCACCACGCTGACGGTGATGGCCGTCGGGCTGCTCGCCGGCTCGATGGCGGGCGCGATCACCGGCTTTGCGATCGGCCTGCTCGTCGACCTGGTGATGTTCCAGACGGTCGGCGTGACCTCGCTGCTGCTGATCACCGTCGGCTACTGGTCCGGGCGCATGCGCGAGCTGCGCGATCCGTCGCACGGCCTGATCCCGCTGGCGGTGGGCGCAATCGCCACCGGCTTCACCGGCGTCGGGATGGCCGTGATCCAGTTCCTGCTCGGCGTTGACGCTCCGGTCAGCTGGCTGCTGATCCAGCAGATCATCCTGCAGGTGCTGGTCAACTGCCTGATCGCGCTGCCGGTGTACGAGATCGTGCGCCGCTTCCTGTATCGCGCGCTGCCGCGCGACCCGCGCGCGCGGCGGCGGCATGCCTACACGACCTCACTGAGCCCGCTGCAGCGCCCGTCAGAACGCCTCGGCGGTGCCCGTGCGAGGACGCGTTGATGCTCGGCCCGGTTGACGACCGCACCCCGCCGATGACACCCCAGCTGGCGCTGCGCGTCGCGATGATCGGCGGGATCGCACTGCTGCTGTTCGCGATCATCTTCTTCCGGCTGTGGTTCCTGCAGGTGCTGTCGGGCACCCGCTACGTGGCCGAGGCCCAGAGCAACGTCGTCGCGCACGAACCGGTAGCCGCGGCGCGCGGGGAGATCGTCGACTCGAGCGGCACGCCACTGGTGCAGTCGGTGGCGGTGCCGTCGATCCAGATCGACCCGCGCCACCTGCCGGTTCCGGTCACGCTCGACACCGGCGCGAGCCCGGCGGTGACGGTTCCGGCCGGGGACCAGCCGCTGCTCAACCGGCTCGCGAGCCTGATCGGAATGTCGCGCACGCCGCGCGCCTGCAGGTACACCGTCTACTGGGCACACAAGCTGCCGAGCCACTACGACGTGCCGCTCTCGCCGATCTCGTGCCTGATCGCCAAGAGCGTGTCGCAATCCCCCTACGCCGACGCGGCGATCAAGACCAACGTCCCGGCCGCGATCCAGGATTACATCGCCGAGCGCCCGACCGAGTTCAAGGGCGTGCTCTATCAGGACACCTACATCCGCAAGTACGCGCTCGACACCGCCGGTGCGCAGGTGTTCGGGACCTACGGCCAGATCACGGCCAAGGAGGTCGGCACCAAGCCCTACAAGGGCATCGAACAGGGCAACGTCGTCGGCCAGAGCGGGCTCGAGGAGGCCTACAACTGGGCGCTACAGGGGGTCAACGGCGAGCAGGGCATCAAGGTCAACTCACAGGGCGAGTTCGAGGGCTACGCCAAGGAGACGAAGCCGACGCCCGGTGACACGCTGAAGCTGTCGATCAGCGCCCCGCTCGAAAAGGTCGGGCAGCGCGCGCTGTGGCACTCGATGCAGGTCAACGGCGGCACCAGCGGAGCGTTCATCGCGATGAACCCGGTCAACGGCCAGGTCTACGCGATGGGCTCGTCGCCGAGCTACAACCCGGCCAAGGTCTCGCCGACGATCACCGACAAGGAGCTGAAGCTGCTCGACGCGACGAGCAGCAACCAGCCCTTCGACAACCGCGCGACCCAGGGCGCGCTACCGGACGGCTCGACGTTCAAGCCGGTCACCGCGGTCGCGGCGCTGGAGAGCGGCGACTGGGGCGTGGATCAGCTCTACGACGACATCGGCAAGTTCTGCGCGGGCACCTTCTGTCCGCGGAACTCCGGCGGAGCAGCCTACGGCCCGGTCAACCTCGAGACAGCGATCGAGGTCTCCGACGACGTCTACTTCTACCACCTCGGCGACCTCCTCGGGTTCGATCCCAAGCTTCACCCGGACGGCGGCCCGCTGCAGCAGTGGGCCAGCAAGTTCGGGCTCGGCCACACGACCGGCGTCGACCTCCCCGCAGAGTCGCGCGGTGAGATCGGCTCCCCGAACCTTGTCGCCGCGCTGTGGAAGCAGGAGCGGGAGTGCGACAAGGCGACCGGGCTATACAAGGGACACAAGAAGCATCCGGCCGTGCTCGGCCAGTACGGCGACTCGATCGTCTCCGGCGGCTGCGGTATCGACAGCGCCTCGTACTGGACGATCGGCGACAACATCGAGACCGGCGTCGGCCAGTTCGACGACGAGGTCACGCCGATCCAGCTCGCCGTCGTCTACGCGGCGATCGAGAACGGCGGCACGATCGTGACCCCGCATATCGGCGACGAGATCATGTCACCGGCGGGCGGCGTCATCCAGAAGGTCGACCCCGCGAACAAGGGCAACCTGCACATCAACCCGGCGTACCTCGATGCGATCCGGACCGGCCTGAATCTGGCGGCCCAGGGTCCGAGCGGCACGTCGACCAGCGTGATGGGCAACTTCGGCAAGCCGGTGTACGGCAAGACCGGCACCGCTGAGCTGGGGGACAGCTCCACAAGCCCGGACCATGCCTGGTACGCCGCCTACGTGCCCGACGCGAAGCGTCCGATCGTGGTCGTCGTCAACGTCGAGAAGGGCGGCTTCGGCGCGGTCGCGGCCGCGCCCGTCGCGCGTGAGATCCTGTCGCAGTGGTTCTACGGCAAGCCGGGGCCGTATGTGGCCGGCCAATCCTCGGGTAACCAGTTTTGAGCACTCCGCAACCGATCCAGATCTCCGACCAGCCGGCGGCCCCGCTCGGCCGCCACCTGCTGCGCATCGACCCGCTGCTGTTGCTGGCAGGCGTCGGGCTGTCGGTCTGTTCGATCGTCGTGCTGCACGCGCTGAACGTCAGCCCGTACGTGGGCGAGTACAAACGACAGGCCGAGTACGCGGGCCTCGGGCTGCTGCTGTGCCTGCTGATCAGTCGCTTCGACTACTCGCGGCTGCGCGAGTTCCGCTACGTGATCTACGGCCTCGTGATCGTGATCAACATCGCGGTGTTCGCGTTCGCCGCTCCCGCCGGCGGCGCCGGCGGCTCGCAGCGACGCATTCCGCTGCCGGGGTTCACGTTCCAGTCGTCGGCGTTCGGCATGGTGCTGCTGATCCTTGCGCTCTCGGCGTTCGCGGTCGAACGCTCGCGGCGCATGAGCGAGCACCGCACCACCGCACGGATCCTGCTGCTGGGCCTGATCCCGGCGATGATCGTGATGGCGCAGTCCGACCTCGGCGACGCGCTGATCTACGGACTGATCGCGTGTGCGGTGCTGTACTTCCTCGGCACGACCTGGAAGCACCTGGTCGGACTCGGGGTGCTGGTCGTCGTCGCCGCGGTGATCGTGTTGACGGTCGCGCCGGCCGTCGGTGTCAACGTGCTGAAGCCCTATCAGAAGGCGCGTCTGACCACCTTCATCGATCCCCCGGCGCGCTGCAACGGCTCGCGCGGCTTGGGCTACCAGCTGTGCCAGGGCGAGATCGCGCTCGGCTCCGGCCGCAAGACCGGCACCGGCCCCGCGGACGCCAGTCAGGCGACCGGCGGCTTCATCCCTGAGGCCGACAGTGATTTCGTGTTTGCGTCGCTCGGCGAGATCTACGGGTTCGCCGGCGCCGCCGTCGTGCTTGCGCTCTATGCGCTGTTGATCTGGCGAACGTTGCGGATCGTGACGATGGCCAAGAATCTCTACGGGACGCTGATCGCCGGGGCGATCCTGGCGATGTTCATGTTCCAGGTCTTCCTGACCGTCGGGATGAACCTGGGCATCATGCCTGTCACCGGAATCCCGCTGCCGCTGCTGGCGTACGGCGGATCGTCGGTGATCACAACTTTCATAGCCATCGGCCTGCTGCAGTCGATCCACGTCCAAGCACGGATGTCATCGGCCGGCAAGGCGAGGGTTCTAATCGTCTGACGGCCGGCGGCCGAATCGCACTGCGCGAAGGCCGCCGCCGCCCCACTTAGCCTGAGTGCTTCGAGCCTCGGGCGGACAACTCAAAAGGAATACAAAGTGAAGAAGCAAGTGTTGGTTAGCGTCGACCGTGGCGAAACACGTGTCGCGTTGCTCGAGGGGGCCGGCGAGACGCCGGCCCGGAAGACAACCGCCACCGCCAGCTCGCGCCGCCGCCGGCGCCCCGCCAATCCGGCGGCCGGCTACGACGTCGCGGAGCTCTATCTGGAGCGCCGTGGCGCACGCTCGATCGTCGGCAACATCTACAAGGGCCGCGTTGACAACGTGCTCCCCGGCCT
>DATASU010000155.1:0-14334 GCA_036269095.1 Solirubrobacteraceae bacterium | reverse complement strand
ACCTGCCCGCCGTCGGCGAGCAGCGTGCTCGTCGAGCTCTTATCGCGCTCGAGCACCGCCAGCACGTTCGAGACATTCCCCGCGAACGGATACAGCTCGGCGAGTGCGTCGTTGAAGTCCTGACCGCGGTTGGTGAAGGCGATGCCGTCGTCCTGCATCCAGGTGTCGAAGGCCCGGCGTGTCTTGGCGTCGAACGTGTCGAGGATCTGATCGAGCTGCACCGTCGGGGCGACCTGTGCCTGCGGCAGCCGCGCGCCGTCGTGCAGCATCGGCCCGCGCGGATTGCCGAACGAGAGCGCGACGTAGGTCTCGCCCAGCAGCGTCTTCTGGCGCAGGATCGCGCGTGTGTTGGCCGGGCGCGGCGCGTACTTCGGGTCGATCTGCAGGACCGCCTTGGTCAAGCCGGTGTGGCGGTCGAGACCGACGCTGACGACACGACCGACGGTCACGCCGGCGATGTCCACGTCGGCCTGGGTGCCGAGCTGCACCGCCTGGTTGAACTCGATCGTGACCCGGTAGCCCTGCGGAACGAACGGCACCGATCCGCCGAACGACAGCCACAGGAACAGCAGCAGCGCCACGCACGAGGCGGCGAACCCGATCATCACCGCGACCTTGATCTTGCTGGGGGCCATTGTGTTCATCCGCGGATCACCTGGCGTAGCAATTCGTGATCTTCGACCAGTCGGGTGCGTTGAGCATGTCGAGGATCGGGGTGAGCGACGGGGTGCCGGGCTGCAGTGCCACCTCGAGCAGGTTCAGTGACGGGCAGCTGGCGAGGAACTGGCCCTGGATGATCGGGCCCTCGGCGTCCTGCAGCGTCGTCAGGCTGTCGAGGTTGTGCGCGAGCCAGGCGCCCCAGTACAGGTAGCTCTCGCTGCCCGACTTCTGGTAGGCGAGCGTGTTGACCAGCTTGTTGAGCACCGAGAACGAGCCCGAGAGCGCCGGCGCGGCCTTGGCCAGCGACGCCGCCGCCGGCGCCAGCGTCTGTGCGAGCCGGCGGATGCCGGGATCGGAGGCGAATGGCTCGAGCTGCTTCTCGATCACCGGCGTGGTGTCCTTGGCAAGCGGCCGCAACGCCTTGAGTGCCGGACCGAGGTCCCGCGCGAACGGCTCGAGCTGTTTGAGCGCGGGACCGCTGGCGGCCGCGAACTGCTGCACCTTGCCGAGTGTCGAGCTGGTCTGCTTGAGCGCGCCCGGCAGCAGCGAGATGCCCTCTGAGAGCTGCTGATCCTGCGAGGAGATCGCGGTGAAGTCGGTGTTCGATGCGTCGACCAGCGATGCCAGCTGGGTGTCGACACCGCCCAGCGAGCTCGCCACCAGATCGAGGTTGTGGATCGCGCTGCGCAGGCTCGCGCTGCGCTGCGACAGCAGCTTTGTGAAGTTCAGCGCGCTGCGATCGATCGGAGCGAAGCGCTTGAAATCGGCTGCCAGCGTGGCGGCTGTCGCGGCACTGGGCCTGCTCGCGGTGGCGCCCTTGCCGTTGAAGGCCTGCGCACCGCCCGAGAGCAGCAGCAGCAGGTAGGTGCGGGTGTCAGCGTCGAGCGAGCCCAGGATCTGATCGACGTCGATGTCGGGCTGGGTGCTCGCGATCCCGAGCGAACCGCCGTCAGGCAGTCTGCCGGCGCTGGCCGTTCCCGGATCGAGCGCCAGGTACATGTCCTTGAGCGGGGTGCGCGGGCGCAGCAGCACGGTCGCGTTGCGGTAGATCGGCGCGTACTTCCTGTAGATGTCCATCGTCACGACCGCCTGGCCACGTTCGAGCTGCACGCCGCCGATCAGGCCGACCTCGACGCCGGCGATCGTGACCGACTGGCCCTGGCCGGAGGTGACCGCGGCGGCATCCGCGAACACGGCCTTGACCTGGTAGTAGCTACGACCGAAGGTGAACGCCGGCTGATGCTCGAGGATGTAGCCGACGGTCGCGATCGCCAGCACCACGAGCACCGCGACGGCGACGAAGTCACGCATGTGCGTCCTGATCGCGTGTCTCATGGCCCGGTCCCCTTGGCCGCGCTGTTGAGGTCTGGGGCGGTCTGCGTGTAACAGGGAACGCTCGACTTCACCGCCGGCGCGCCGGCGCTCGACGGGAACTCCGGGAAGGTGCCGAGCACGGGCAGCACCGCGTTGCCGTAGAGCGCGCCGGCGTCGGCCAGCGGAGGGGTCTGGACCTGGGTCGCACCGCCGCCGACCGTCGCGCGCACATAGCGGCCGTTGCCGTCGAAGTTCTGGGTCGAACCCGCCAGGCCGACGGCGCTCTGGAACAGCTGCTCGTAGACCTTGAGGCCCGCCGGCGGCGAGCTGTCGACGGTGATCTGCTCATCGCCGGTCGGGACCAGCACCTTGCTGAAGCACCTCGAGAGCGTCGCGGCGCCATCGATCAGCGGGGTCGTGTCCTTGACCGCCACCGCCGTGTTGTCAACGGCCGGGGTCAGCGTCTGCAGCAGGCCGCCCAGCTCACCCTTCGAGGACAGCTTCGCGAGCTGTTGGAGCCAGGGCGTGGCCACTGTGACCGTCGCCCCCAGTTGCCTGATGCTCGGAATCAGGTCGCGCGCGAACGTCTCGGTCGGAGCGAACGACGCCTCCAGCGCGCTGTCCGCCCCGAGCGTCGAGCGCAGCACGGTGGGCAGCGCCGCGATCGCCGCACCGAGGTTCTGCTGCTGTGAGGCGAGCGCACTCATCGTCGCGTCGAAGCTCGAGACCAGACCCGGCAGCTGCGTGCCTGCTTCCGCCAACCCGCGGAACACCTCTGACTCGCCGCGCACCGCGCCCGTGAGGTCGCCCGGCTTCTCCCCCAGCAGCGCCTGGTTGACGATCGAGGAGGCCTCGAACGAGCTCGCCGAGTAGTCGAGCGCGCGGTTGAGACCCTGCGCGCCGGTGGTGCCGTCGGCGCCGGGCTTGTTCAGCGCCGCGCCGAAGCCCTGGACGAGCTTCTGCAGGTTCGCGCGCGCATTGGTGTCGAGCGATGAGAGCACGCGGTCGAGCTGCACCGGACCGGAGGTGTTGGCGGCCGGCAGTGTCGCCCCCGAGTTGAGGATCGGAGCCTCCGGTGTGCCCGGCTCGAGCGCGACGTAGAAGTTGCCCTCGAGCAGGATCCGGGAGCGGATCTGTGCGGTGGCATCGGAATGGATCGGCAGTCCGTCGCGATCTATCTGCATCACCACGACGCCCGCGTTGGGGCTGCCCTTGATGCGATCGACGGCGGTGACCTGCCCCACGTCGACCCCGGCGATGCGCACCGGCGAGGGGATGTGAAGGTCGGTGTTGCTCGTGAACACGGCCTTCAGCTCGAATCCCGAACCGCCGAACGGCAGGCCGCCACCGAACACCAGGTAGCAGGCGATCACCACACCCACGAGCCCCGCGATCGCAGCGTGCAGATTCGATACGCGCGGCTTGTGGCGGCGGAGCTTGAGCGGTGGTGCCGGATCGCTCATCAGTTCGTCTTCTCGGTCGCGGTGCCGACGTTCTTGGTCGGGTTGCCGATCACTGCCGAGCCGCTCGAGTAGGGCTCCTTGCCCGCCGAGCACTCCTTGGTCTCACCGGGCGACGCGGTGTTCGGATACGGGTCGAAGTGCAGCGGGCCGTGCTTGTCGCCGCCGACCAGCGACGTCGACGTGTACGGGGTGCTCGACGGTGCGGCCTCACCACCGGCGATGCCGTTGTCGATCGCGACCAGCACGAAGCGCAGCACCGTACCGCCGCCGGTGCTGTCGGACAGCGAACTCGCCAGGTTGCGCAGGAACAGCGTCATGTAGTTGCAGCTGCTCTGCGCCGGAGCCAGGAAATCGATCGGTTTGCCGAGGCTGGTGGCGGTCAGCCCCAACCTCGAGAGCCCGGCCTTGACGGTGCCGTCGGCGCCGAACGCGTCGAGTGAGTGCGACAGTTGCACGAGCTGCTTGTCGAGGCCCGTGGTCCCGGGCAGCGTCCGGACTCCGGCCTTGAGCGCCGCGGTGATCTGCGGAGTCGCCTTGGGCAACGTGTCGAAGCCCGGCCTGAGGTCGGCGAACAGCTGCGCGGTGTCGGTGGCGAAGCGGCCGATCGCGGGCCCGTCGGAGACAACCGCCTGGAACGTCGGGGGTGTCTGCGCGATCCACTGCTGCAGATACGGCCTCGCGACTCCGGCCAGCGCTTTGAATGTCGTGTCGAGGTTCGTGTAGAGCTCGGCGTGCTCACGGCTGACCGGGGCGAGCGCGCCGACAAAGGCGCCGAGCCCGTCGATGAAGCCCTTGAGGTCCGTGTGTTGGGAGGCGAGGTTGCGCATCACCGGCGCGAGGTTGGCGACCAGCGGAACGAACGCGCCGATCGCGTGGTTGAGCCCGTTGCCGCGGCCCGCCAGCGCCTGGCCGAATCCGAGCGTCGTGTCTGCGACGCCGCTCTGCGTCGAGGGCGTGTACATGTCGAGCACCTGATCGAGGTCGACGGTCGAGCTCGTGTGACCGGGCGGCACGGTGGCGCCGTTGGGCCAGGTGCGGTGCGAGTGCCCGAGCGTGACCTGCAGGTACTTCTCGCCGATCGAGCTCTTCATCCGGATCGTGAACCGCGTGTCGACCGGCAGCGGCTCGACGCTCTTGTCGAGCTGCGCGTCGATCACCGCGATCGGCTGCCCGCGCCGGTCGCGCGCGGCCTTGACCTGGCTGACGTTGCCGATCAGCGCGCCGCCCATGTGGACCTCGGCTCCGTGCACGAGCTCCTCGGCGTTGGCAGCCTCGATGTGCAGCGTGTAGCGCGGGACGTACGGGAGCCCGTTGTTGGCCTGGAACGCGAGCACGACCGCCACGACCATCACCAGCACCGCCAGCGCGCCAATCAGCACCGGGTTGGAGAACGGAGAGGTGCCGCGACGGCGAAGCATCAGCTCTGGCTCCCCGTGAGGTAGCGCAGCAGCCCGCTGAGGCGCTTGGTCTCCGCCGTCTTCGACGCACCCGTCTGCCTACCGGTGACGGCGTCGACCGCCTCCTTCGCGATCTTGGCCGAGGCCGAGCCGGCGGAGCTGGCGGAGCTGGTGCTCGCGCCGCTGAAGTTGGCGCTACAGCCGGCGACCGGCGTGCGCGCGTAGGCCGTGCACGACCCGACGACCGGTGACAGCCGGATGTAGTGGCCATCGGCGTTGTATCCGTTGGTCGCGCCGGTGCCGTAGAACAGCAGCTGCATCAGCTGTGCGATGCCACCGGTCGAGTCGAGGCTCGTCAGCAGTTTCTGCAGCGACTCGACTGTCGGCGCGGTGGCGTTGCCGACGCTCTCGAGCTGCTTCGCCAGGCCCTCGGAATTCACCAGTGAGCTCTCCGACTGCTGTGCGGCGCTGCCGAGGTTGGTGATCGCGGTCTTCGCGCGCGAGGCGAACGGCACGAGCGTCTTGAACTCGGCGTCGAGCGACGCGGCGCTCGAGCCGGCGTCCTTGACGATCGGCGTTCCCTGGCTGGCAAGCTGGCCGAGGTCGGCCATCAATGGCTTGAGCTGCTTCAAGAACGACGGCAGCAACCTGATCGACGCCGCCAGCTGCGTGCGCTGCGCGGCGCTGGCGCCGGCGGTCTTGTTGGCCTGCACGACGAAATCGGCCAGTGAGTTGCGGGTCTTCGCCAGCGGCGCGAGCACGGTGTTGGAGTCGGTCGCCAGCTTCGCGAGCACTTTGTTCTGCGACGCCAGCACGTTGAAGACGCGCTCGGTCTGCGCGAGTCCGGGGTCGGCGCGCAGGATCACCTTGTTGAGATCCGAACCGCGGGCGGCGAGCCCGGTGCCGAGCTCGTTGAGGATCACCGACAGGCTCTCCCGCACCGAGTCCTGGGAGACGTCCTGGACGATGTCGGGGTCGATCGGCGAGCTCGTCTGCGAGACCGGCAGCAGGTAGCTGCCCTTGCCCGAGCCACTGGTGATCCGGCGCAGGCGTTTCTGGCCGGAGTTGCCGGGACTGCAGTCGACGTAGCGCTCGGCGATCAGCGACTGTGGCCTGATCGTGCAGGTCGCGTTGGCGTAGAACGGGACGAAGTCCCGGTTCGAGATCGTGATCGTCACCGCCGCGAGGTTCTGCTTGGTCACCGAGAGCGCCCAGATCGTGCCGACCGGCGCGCCGGCGATCCGCACCTGCTCGCCCGGCACGGCAAAGCCGGCGTTGTCAAACAGCGCCTCGACGCGATACCCGCCCGCGCCCCCACCGACGGAGCTGACGACGAGCACGACCACGACCGCGGCGACGGCGACCGTCGCAAGCAGGGCTGCGACGCGCCTCATGGTCCCGCCGGGGTGTTCGAGCTGTCGCAGCCGGACGTCGATTCGGGCATCGAGCCGTCGCCGGGCTGGGTCGCGCCGCCCGGACAGCGCCCGGTCTTGACGACCGTCAGCCCGTTGTAGCGATCGGCGGGCGACTGGTTGGTCAGCGTGCCGCCGCTGATCCCGTACGCGCCATAGAACGGCTCGCCACGGCCGTAGTGGCCGTTGGCGTCGTAATAGCCATCCATCTGGCCCGTGTTCGCGAGCGCGGCGACGATGTCGGGTATGTACTCGCGCAGCGCCTGGACCTGGCCCGACGACGTCTGTGCCCGCAGCGAGGCGATGATCGCCGGGAAGCCCGAGCTGGCGGCGTGCTCGAGTGCCGGCGCCTCCCTCAGCAGCGCCGTCAGGTCCGAGCCCTTGGGGTTCGAGATCAGCGCGGCAAGCTCGCCGAGCGTCGGCGTCGCGGCGGTCGCGAAGCGGTTGAGCGCCGTGGCAAACGCCGCCAGCCCCTTGACCTGCGGCTTGGTGGCGGCGACCAGCGGCCGGAGCGCGTCGATCGTGCCGCGCAGGCCCGCGAACGTGGTCGTCGACTTGCTGAGCGCTGTCGGCAGCAGCGTCAGCGCCTGATCGAGCGACTTCGACTGGCCGGCGACCGCCGCGGTCACCGAATCCGCTTTGCTGACGAGGTCGGTCAGCTGGTTGCTGCGCGATGCCAGCAGTTGCATCGTCTGCGCACCCTGCACGAGCAACCCGTCGAACGCGGGCTCGTCGCGATCCAGCGCAGCGGTGAACTGGCTGGTGCTCTGCAGCAGCGGATCGAGGTACTCGAGCGTCTTGTTCGCCGCCAGCGCCTTGCCCTTGATGCCTGCCGCCTCGCCCTGGATGATGTTTCGCAGGCCCGTGCGCGTCTGCGGGTTGAGCGTGTTGAAGACCTGGTCGAGGCTGACCTCGGCGTAGGTGTCACTCTGCGGGATCGTCCCGCCCGAGGCGATCTGCGCGCTGCCCTTGGCATCCGCCGGCTGCAGGGTGATGTAGTGGCTCGCGATCCCCGCCAGGCCGTTCTCCTCGACTCTCGCGACGGTGCCCTGGTAGAGCGGTGCGGCACTCGAATCGACGCCGATCACGATTGCGGCCTGGCCGCTCGGGGTGAGCGTGATCGACTGCACCGAGCCGACGCTCGACGGGCCGATCATCACCTGGTCGCCGGTGACCAGGCCGCTGGCGTCGCTGAACAGCAGTCGCACCCGGTAGGGGGAGCCGCTGCTCAGCAGCAGATATAGGACGACAACGATGGCCAGCAGCAGAGCGCCGAGTGCCAGCGCGCGCGCGGGCGCGCTCGGCTGCGATCGCTGCCGGTCATGCATGACGGCATCTTGTCAAGTCGGGGTGACGCGTACCCGTCGGTATTCCCATGATTACTCGGGTTCACGCGTCGGGCGCGCGCGATTCTTAAAAAACCGACACACATGTCGGTCCAGCAACCGACAGTTATGTCGGTGATCGCCCGTCGAAGCCTCTACTCGGCGCCGTTGAGGGCCGAGCGCAGCGAGTCGACGACCGTCACCGGCCCGGGGTCAACGCCGCGCAACGCGGCGAGGTAGAGCGACACCAGGTCTCCGAGCAACACCAATGAGACGAGCCGCTGCAACCTTGTCTGGCCGATCGACTCGATGCGGAAGGTGGCGCCGCCGCGGCTGGCGATCAGCCCGCGGGTCAGCTCGACCCGCTGGCGCACGCGCGGGTGCAGGTCGGAATCGTCGAGGAAGACCGCGCTGAACGATCCGAACTCGCTGGCACCGTCCCAGCCGACCAGCTCGTTGTGATCGAGCTCGGGCAGTTCCGCGGCGAACGCGGGCGCCTTCGCGTTCTCGTTGATCTGCGTCTTCCAGCGGTAGGCCACCGGCGCCGTCAGCGCCGCACCCGCGATCTGCGGGATCGTGCCGTGCAGGCCGCGGGCGAGCGTCTTTGCCAGCGAGCCCTCGCTCGCATCGGGGCCCCAGGAGGCGGCGAGGCTCGCCGCGTGCTCGGCGGCGACATCGACCTCCGCGCGCATGCTCTCGCCGGCGCCGCAGAGCGCCGCCACCTCGAGCGCCACCACGAGCGAGTAGCCAATCGCCGCGCGCGACTCGAAGCCACCCGGCATCGGGACCACCGGAACGCCATCGATGCGCGCCTGCTCGGCGAGCTTTCCGCCGGTGGTCAGGACGATCGTGCGTGCGCCCAGCGCCTGCGCCGCGTCGTAGGCCGCGAGTGTCTCCTCGGTGTTGCCCGAGTAGCTCGCGCACAGCACCGTCGTATCGGGCGTGGTCCAACCGGGCAACGCGTAATCGCGCGCCAGCGCGATCGGCCGCGAGGCGGCGTCGCCGAGCGCCGCACGCGCGAGCGCACCTCCGGCCGAGGATCCACCGACCCCCGCGATCACCAGACCGCCGGGTGAGTCGTGCGGCTTCAGATTTGCCGACTCGACCCGCCACAGCGCGTCGCGCAGATGGTCGGGCAATCCCAGGACCTCGGCGAACTGGCCGCTGACGTCGACCTCGGCGACGGCCTCACGCGAGAGAGTTCGCCCGCTGCTCAAAACCGGATCGCCCCGTTGGGAAGCTCGACGCCGGGGAACACGCGCGCGCCCGCGGTCAGCACGTTGTCATCACCGATGTGCACGCCCTCGCCGAGCACGACGTGGCCGTCGATCGTGCAGCGCTCGCCGATCACGACGTCGCGGCTGATGATCGCGCCGCGGATGTGCGTGCGCGTCCCGACACTGACGCGGTCGAGCAGCACCGAGTCCTCGACGTTGGCGCCCGCGGCGATCTGCACGCCACGGCCGAGCACCACGCGGCCGCCGATCGTCGCGTTGGGGGCGATCCCGCAGCCGTCCTCGATCAGCACCGGCGCGGCGATCCGCCCGGCGACACCGCCGGCCGGCAGCAGCCGCATCCCGCTGGCGTTGAGCCTCTCCCCCACCTTCGTGTGAACCTTGCACTCGAGGATGTCGTAGGTGGCCTGCAGGTAGCGGGCCGGGGTGCCGATGTCGAGCCAGTAGCCGTTGGCCTCATAGCCATAGAGGCCGTGGTCGACGAGCTTCGGGAAGACGTCGCGCTCGATCGAGATGTTGCTCCCGGCCGGTGCCATCTCGGCAAGGATCTCGCGTTCGAGGATGTAGGCGCCGGCGTTCACGAGGTTGGTGTCGAGCGCCTGATCGGCGCCCGGCTTTTCGAGGAACTCGGTCACGCTGCAGTCGTCGCGGCGGCGTACGAGCCCGTAGGCCGAGGGGTCGTCGACCCCGATCAACGCGAGCGTCGCCCGTGCCCCGGTGCGCTCGTGCTGCTCGAGCTGCTTGGTCAGGTCGATGTCGGTGAGCACGTCGCCGTTGAGCATGAAGAAGCGCTCCTGCAGGTGCTGCTCGGCGTACTTGAGTGCCCCTCCCGTGCCCAGCGGCTTTGGCTCCTCGACGTAGCGCAGACGGATGCCGAAGCTGGAGCCGTCGCCGAGTACCGACTTGACGCCGTCGGCGAGGAACCCGCACGACATGATCACGTCATCTACACCGTGGCTGGACAGCCAGTCGAACATGTAGCCGATGAACGGCTGATCGACGAGCTGCACCACCGGCTTCGGCACGCTCGAGGTCAGCGGTCGCAGCCGCGTTCCCTCACCGCCGGCCAGAATCAGGGCCTGCACGGACTAGTGCTCCCCGACGGGAAGCACTCGCGGCCCGGAGCCCAACTGCAGGCGCGTGGCGGTACTCAACGACCGATGCCCTCGTAGGTGAAGCCGGCCGCGCGCGCAGCTGCGCCGTCGAGGAAGTTGCGGCCGTCGATCACGAGCGAACCCCTTGCCGCGCGTGCGACCTCGGCCCAGTCGAGCGTGGCGAACTCCGGCCATTCCGTGACTAGCACGATCGCGTCGCTGCGCCTGACGGCGTCGAGCATCGACGGGGCGATCTCGACGCCCGGCATCAGCTTGACGGCCTCCTCGGCCGCGACCGGATCGTAGGCGCTGACAATCGCACCCTCGCCCTGCAGTCGCGACGCCAGGACCAGCGACGACGCCTCGCGCATGTCGTCGGTCTCCGCCTTGAAGGCGAGACCGAGCAGTGCGATCCGCTTGCCGACCAGCGTGCCCAGGTGCTTCTGCAACTTCGCGATCACGCGCCGCTTCTGCAGCTCGTTGACCTCGATCACGCTCGTCAGCAACTGGAAGTGATACCCGGAGTTACCGGCCAGCTGCTTGAGCGCCGTCACGTCCTTGGGAAAGCAGGAGCCGCCGTAGCCGATCCCGGGCCGCAGGAAGTGCTCGCCGATGCGGCGGTCGAGACCCATGCCACGGGCGACCTCGAGCACGTTGGCACCGGTCTCCTCGCAGACGTTGGCGATCTCGTTGATGAATGAGATCTTGGTCGCAAGGAAGGCGTTGGAGGCGAGTTTGATCATCTCGGCGCTGGCGATGTCGGTACGCAGCAGTGGCGCTCCGACCGGGGCGTAGAGGTCGATGACCGCCTGGCCGGCCCAGTCGCCCTCATCGCCGACGACCACGCGGTCAGGGCTACGGAAGTCCTCGAGCGCGGCGCCCTCCTTGAGAAACTCCGGGCATGACACGTAGGCGAAGCCGTTCTTGCCGGTGCGCTCGAGCTCCCGGTTGATCGCCGCGCCGGTGCCGACCGGAACCGTCGACTTCATCACGATCGCATGGTGGTCGGAGACCGGCATCGCGGCGATCACGGCATAGACGGCGGAGAGGTCGGCGTCACCCGAATAGGTCGGCGGGGTGCCGACGGCGACGAACAGCAGCCGCGCGCGTTCGAGTGCCGGTGCGAGCTCGGTCGTGAAGTGCAGTCGGCTCGAGTTGGCGGCCACCGACTCGGCCAGGCCGGGCTCGTAGATCGGGATCTCGCCACGGTTCAGTCCGTCGATCTTGGCCGCGTCGATGTCGACACACCAGACCTCGTTGCCGAGCTCCGCGAATCCGACTGCCGTGACCAGCCCCACGTATCCAGTACCGATGACGGCGATCGGCTCGCGCTCGTTGCTCATACGGCGCCGAAGGCTAGCGGCTCGGCAGAACTCGAGCCCCCAGGGCCGGTAAACCGGGACCTCAGCGTGCGCGGGTGAAAGAAGCCGCCATCGCGAGCATCTGACGAAGCCCGATGTTGTTCTCGAGCGTGTTGGAGATCCAATAGACCGCCTTGCCCTTCTGCCAGGCGACCACCGTCAGCGCGCCGCCCTCGAAGTACTCGTAGAGCAGCTTGTGGTTGACGATCTTGATGGCGCTCGGCTTGCGCAGGATCGGGGGCCCGGCCTCATGGCCGACGCCGGTCCAGGTGGTGCCCTGGACCGACGCGAAATCGCCGTAGGCCGTGTCGGTCTGACCACCGAAGCCGTAGGACAGCGTCATCACGTACGACGGATAGCGTTTGCCGTCGTCGCCGACGATCGAGTAGTGCCGTGGGTACGACGCCGCGTATGCGGCCGGCGGCTCGTAGCCGATGTCGCAGTTGCCGATCAGCGAGAAGCAGTAGCTGTAGTTGTCGGGGATGTACTCGGGGTAATAGACCGGCAGCCCGGGATGATCGAGATGCGCCGCCTGTGAGGTGCCATCGCCGGTGTCGGCCCGCATGTGCGCGCTGGCCGGCGGGACGTATGCACGCGGGTGCTGATGATGCTTGCCCGGGGTTGTCGTCGTCGGCACGGTCGGCGTCGTCGTCGTGACGCCCGCGGGCAGCTTCTTGGTCGGAGTCATCAGCCGGTGGTATGCCCGGATCGCGGCGGTCTCGTCCAGGATCACGTCGTCACCGCCGTTGATCGTCTCGGTGCCACCGTCTGGGAACGGGATCGATTTCAGAGTCGAGCCATTGGCGTTGATCGCGAGGCGGATCAGATCGTCGATCCCGTCAACCGTCTGCAGGTTCGGATCGGTCTGGACGTTGTGGGAGAACGTCTTGAAGAGCGTCGACGCGTTGGCCACGAGTTGACCGGTGGTGTAGTTCTGCTTGGCCCAGCGCAGGAAGTCCTGCTGGCGCGCCTGCCGCACGAAGTCCGAGTCGTTGTGGCGGAAGCGCACGAACGCGAGCGCCGAGGTCGCGCCCCCGAGGTTGGCGCCGGAGCCGCCACACAGCTTCTGGTAGCCGGGCTGGATGTCGATGCTCGAGTAGTTCGTGGTCGGGTCCGCGGGGCCGATGCTGTGGTTGTAGTAGCGGCGGTCGACCTGGGCATACACGCAGCCGATCTCGTTGATCAGCTTGGCGAACCCGGTGAAGTCGACAATCAGGATGTGCGTGACCGACAGCTTCGGGAAGACGTCGTCCCGCAGTGTCTCGAGCAGCAGCCGCGAGCCGTCGTCGGCGTAGGCCGCGTTGAGCTTGTCGACGCCATGCCCGGGGATGTTCACGGCCAGATCGCGCGGGATCGAGAGCGCGTTGATCGTGGTCGAGCTGTCGTCGATCCGCATCAGCATCATCGTGTCGGTATTACCGCCGCCGCTCTTGCACTGATGTGGACGGCAATCGACACCGATCAGCAGCAGCGTCTCCGGCTTCCCCGGCGCGGGGAGCTTCACCGCCGTGCTGTTGCCGACGTTCACGGTGCCCCCGGCCTTGAAGCCGTTGGCGATGTCCTTGAACTCCAGCAGGCCGGCGGTGGCGGTTACCCCCGCGGCGCAGCCGACGACCACGACCATCGCCAGCAGTCCGCGCCAGGCGACGCCCCAGCGCGTTCTTGGCATCAGGCGCCGCATCCAGGTCTCCTCAACGCGCGCCGCCCCACGATCTCAGGAAAGCTACCGCCGGGTCAGGCGGCGCGGGTGAAAGACGGCGCCATCGCGACCATCTGGGGGTTCGGAATGTTGTTCTGCAGCGTGTTTGAGATCCAGTACACGCCGCGGCTGGTCTTCCAGGCGACGACGGTCAGATGTCCGGCCTGCGAATACAGGTACAGCAGCTTGTGGTTGACGATCTTGTAGCCACTGGGCGAGCGCAGAATCGGCGGCCCCGCCTGGTGACCCGCTCCCGGCCAGGCGGTCCCCTGGACGGTCGCGTACTCGCCGGTGGCCGTGTCCGAGACTCCGCCCGATGAGGCGACGAGTGTCATCACATACGACGAGTAACGCTTGCCGTCGGTCGCGTCGATGCGGTAGGCCCGCGGGTAGGAGTCCGCGTACGCCGACGCAGGTTCATAGGCGATGCTGCAGTTACCGGTCAGCGCGAAGCAATAGACGAAGTTGTCGGGGATGTCCCGCGGATAGTAGATCGGCAGACCCGGCGACCCCAGGTGCGCGGATTGCGACTGGCCGTCACCGCTGTCGGCCGTCATCCCGGCCGGCGGGACGTGGGCAGCCGCGTGCTTGTGCGCCTTCTTGCCGCTGCCCTTGCCGGCCGTGGGCGGCGGCGTCGGCAGCGTCGGCGTCGCCGTGCCTCCCGGGGGCGCGTTGGTCGGCGTGATGAACTCCTGATAGGCCTGCTCGGCGGCGGTCGGGTCGAGCGCAAGGTCGGTCGTCCCGCCGACGTCGCCGCCATCGGGGAACGGGATCGACTTGAGTGCGCTGCCATCGGCGTTGAACGCCAGGCCGAACAGCTCGTCGACCTCGGCGGTCGTGTGCAGGTGGCGGTCGGTCTGAACGTCCTCGCCGAAGTACTTGAGCAACTGATCCTTCTCGCTGAGCAGCTGACCGGAGCTGAAGTCCTGCTTGGCCCAGAGCAGGAAGTCCTGCTGGCGCGCCTGCCGCACGAAGTCCGAGTCGTTGTGACGGAAGCGCACGAACGCCAGCGCCGAGGTCGCGCCCCCGAGGTTGCTGCCGGAGCCGCCGCACATCTTCTGATAGCCGGGCTGGATGTCGATGCCGGAATACGCGGTCGCGATCGTGCCCACGTTCTGGTTGTAGTAGCGATGGTCGACCTGGCCATAGACACAACCGATCGCGTTGATGAGGTTCGCGAAGCGGGTGAAGTCGACGATCAGGACGTGGTTGACGCGCAGCTGCGGGAACACGTCGGCTCTGAGCGTCTTGATCAGCAGCGACTCCCCGCCGCTCGAATAGGCGGCGTTGATCTTGCCGTAGCCGACCCCCGGGATCTGGACGCCGAGGTCACGTGGAATCGACAGCGCGTTGATCGTCGTCGAGCTGTCGTCG
>DATASU010000154.1:0-13650 GCA_036269095.1 Solirubrobacteraceae bacterium | reverse complement strand
CGGTGTGTAACGCCGGATCAGCTCTTGAGACTTACGAACGAAACCAACAGGAGGAAGCATGAGGTTCAGTGACATGCGGCTGACGCGCCTGATCGTGGCCGCCATCGCGGCGGCCGCGCTGGTTGGCGCGTTGGTCGCCTCGGCAAGCGCCAGGACGGCGCGCAGCCTGCCCGGCAAGGGCAAGCCGGCGTTCGTCCTCGGTGACAAGAACTTCGCCGAGGAGTACATCCTCGGTGACCTGTACCAGCAGGCACTCGAGGCCAAGGGCTACAAGGTCACCCTGAAGCCGAACCTCGGGTCGACTGAGATCGCATTCAAGGCGTTGCAGTCCGGGCAGATCCAGGGCTATCCCGAGTACGACGGCACACTTCTCGCCAACGAGGGCATCACCAAGAACGCCGCCAACGCGGCCGCCGAGGCTGCCGAGACCAAGAGCTGGGCGACCAAGCACGGGTACACGTTCACGAACGTCACCCCGTTCTCGGATTCGGATGCGATCGCGGTGCTGACGTCATACGCCAAGAAGAACCACCTGACGTCGATCGGCGACCTGAAGAAGCTCGGCTCGGCTGTGAAGCTCGGCGCTGCGGCTGAATTCCAGACGCGCTACCCCGACGGCCTCAAGGGGCTGAACAAGATCTATGACGTGCACCCGACGTTCGTGCCGCTGACGATCCCCAGCTTCTACACGGCGCTCAGCAACCATTCGGTCGACGCCGCCGCGGTGTTCACCACAGACCCGCCGCTGAAGGGCAAGACCTACACGGTGCTCAAGGACACGAAGTTCATCTTCGGGTTCCAGAACGTCGGCATGGTCATCAAGGCCAGCGTCGCGAAGGCCGAGGGTTCCGCGTTCACCAGCACGATCAACAAGGTCAGCGCGCTGCTCACGCAGAAGGCGATCATCGCGCTGAACGCGGCCGTCGAGGTCGACCAGCAGAGCGCTGCGTCCGTCGCCAAGTCGTTCCTCAAGGCCAACCACCTCGGGTAGCGGTTGCGCTCAGCGCCGCGCTCCCGAGCGTGGCGTGAAGCGGTCATAGGGGCCGGTGGGTGTTCAACCCGCCGGCCCCTTGATTTGTCACAGGATCGGCGCAGGCGTCAACTTGTAGCGTCATGTCTGCGGCAGACGATCACGACGCCGAGCTTGTGGCGCGCGTCGCGCGTGGCGACAGAGGCGCGTTTGAGCAGATCTATGACCGCTATCTGCCACTTGTCCTGCGCTGGTCGCTGCGAGAGACGGGCAACCGCGAGCTCGCCGCCGACCTCGCCGCCGAGGCGTTCGCGGCGGCGCTGATCGCCGCGCCGCGATACCGCGCGTCGAAAGGGGCGGTCGGAACCTGGCTGCTGGGCATCGCGCGCAACAAATTGCGTGAGAGCCGCCGTCACCACCGGATCGAGGACTCGGCTCGCCGGCGCATCGGGCTCGACCGCACCGAGCTGACCGATGCCGACCTCGAGCGCGTCGACGAGCTGGTCAGCCTCGAGGCGGGGATCGTCGATCTGCTGGACGCTCTCCCACCGGTGTTGCGCGAGGCGGTGGCCCAGCGCGTGATTGAGGAGCGCTCCTACGAGGAGATCGCCGTTGATCTGCGTTGCTCCGAGTCGGTCGTGCGCCAGCGCGTCAGCCGCGGCCTGCGGACCTTGAGATCCCAGCTGGAGGAACGATGAACGACTACTTCTCCAACGTGAAGCAGGGTCTCGGCGATGCCGTCGAGCGTCAGGCCCATCTGCGCTGGTACGCGCGGCTGTGGCGTGCGCCGCGTGCGCGGCCGCTTGTCGTCGTCGTCGCGACGCTGGTGATCGCGACTCCGGCGGTTGCTGCGGTCAGCGGCTGGTTCAGCCCCGGGAAGCCGAATCCGCCGGGCCCCGTATCGCCGGTGACGCTGTACGGCGTGGTCAAGCCGGGGCATTCACGTCTGCTTCAGCTTCGAGTGGCGGACGAGCAGGGCGGACCGCCGTGGGGCCTGCGTGTGGTCCGCACTACCCGTGGCGACACCTGCGTGCAGATCGGTCGCGTCGAGGCCGGTCAGCTCGGCTCGCTCGGCATCGACGATGCGTGGCACAACGACCGGGAGTTTCACGCGATCTCGCCTGACGCGCGTGCGGACATCCACTGCGGAAGCACCGATGCCGTCGGTCATGGGTTCCTCAATGGCGCGATCGATGGTGAGACCGCGAGCGTCGACCTCGGCGGCGACTGGCAGTCGGCCATCAAGATCGGCGGCTGCCAGCTCAGCGGCTTCGGTGGCGGCTCGAGCCGCCCGGATTGCCCCGCCGGCGCCAACCGGATCATCTTCTACGGCCTGCTTGGACCTGACGCCGTCAGCATCACGTACCGCAACCCCGGCGGTCGGCTATCGACTCAACGGCTGCTGCGCGGCGTTGGGGCGTATCTACTCGTATTCCCCTATAACGCAAAGACCTGCGCCGAGTACACGCACTCGTGGGACAGCTCGCACAGCTGCAACACGTCCACCGAGGGCGGTGGTCCGACTCCGCCGGTCCCGGGCGCGGTCGTGAAGGTCACCTACACCGACGGGCGCTCGTGCAATCTGTCAGGACCGTCGCCGCGGCTTGTCTCGAGGTACCGGGCATTCACGCGGAAGGCTGCGAGGGAGCTGCTGGGATCTGACTACCGCAAACGCGAGCACAGACCGATCAGCGCGAAGCTGCGAGCGGAATTCGAGCGGTTGCTCGTCCAGTTCGCCGCCGGCCAGCACCTCACCGTTACGCAGCTGAACCATGAGCTGGGTCCGATCGCGCCGCAATGCCCCGCCGTCGGCTGGGTCGCTCCGAAGGAACCGAAGATCACCACCGCTGATGTAGCGACGCCGATTCACATTAAGACGTTGCCGACCGGCAGCTACGGCTGTCCGAACAAGCTAAAGCTCCCGGACGCGTGCTCCGGCTTAGGAGGCTTGGCTACGCGCGAGGTTCCGGTTGAGTGGAGCTTCAAGGCCCGTCGCGCGGTGACGAACAGTCGCAGCTGGTACGAGTACTCGGTGCGGGACCCGGGCGGTCGCGACTGCGACGAGCAGGGTGCGGGATCGAGCTATTCGACGTTCCACAACATCCGCGCGGGTCAGCTCCTGCGCTTCTCCCAGTTTTTCGCGGCCGGCTGCCCCGGCACCTACGAGATCACCGTCGGGTACATGCCGTACGCCTCACCGGCGAATCCTGACAACGGTGGTGGCGCCGATCCGGGGCACGACGGAACGATCCTCGTCGGCAGCGCGAGCTTCACCATTCATTGACGCCGGATCGCGCCTTGGGGACTAACCTTTCTGGTCCGGCGGATCGCCCACTCGACCGCGGGCCCTCGGGCCCACCGGCGCCACGCGCTTCGCGCAAGCTGAAGCGGCCAGTCCCGGAGGTCGGGAGTGTCCACGCCGCCCAGGCTATGACACTCAAAGTCCTGGGACGTAGTAATCAAGTGGTGATCCACACGGGACGTCCAGTCCCGGCCGGTTCGGACCTCGGGCTTCGGCCCGAGGTCCTCCTTCAGGACGGGTCGGCGGGATCGATCAGCGCGTGCAGCCGCGCGGCGAGCTCGGTCCGCGATCTCAATTCCAGCTTCGCGTAGATGTGTGAAAGATGGGCCTCGACGGTCTTCTCGCTGATGAACAGCTCCGCCGCGACCTCGCGGTTGCGGCTTCCAGTGGCGACGAGCCGTGCGATCTTCTCCTCGGTCGGCGTGAGCGAGGCGCCCTGTTCTCCCGCGCGACGCGGGCCGCGAGTGGGCTGCTCGCGCGCATGCCGGGCCCATCCCGGACTCCCGAGCGCGTCGAACAGCGCGGCCGCCTGTTCGAACGCCTGCGCGCTGCGCTGATGCTGGCGCTGCTCGCGATATGAGACGGCCAGGGTGAGGACGGTTCGCGCCCGCTCGAACCCGAGACCCAGCGCCTGAAATGCGTCGGCGGAACCGATCAGCTCGCGGCCGGCGTCGGGCGTGCCGAGATCGATCAGCGCGGCACAGCGCTTGGCGGTTGCGGCCGCCCAGGGGTGATCGCGCTCGAGCGCGGCCTCGGAGACAGCACGGGTGACCGCTTCCGCGTCCGCGTGGGCTCCGGATCCGACCAGCGCCTCGACGAGATCTCCGGCGACCGGGAAGATCCCTGGATCGGTGACGCCCTCGCGCAGCGTGTAGTCCCAGACCGAGCGCAGGCGCGCGGCAGCGGCCACGGCCGAGCCGGTCAGCAGAAGCGCCAAACCCCTTGCCCGCTGGGCTTCGAGCCATTGCCACCGGTCCGTGACCGCACCGCTGAAGCCGTCACCGGCGAACCCGGCGAGCCACCTCTCGACGTCGTGGCCGCGGCCCCGCTGGGCCGCGAGCAGCGCCCGGCAACGAGCGTATGCGGACGGCGCGTTCGGCGGCCCTTCGGAGCTCTCCTGTGCCCACTCGTCGAGCAGCGTCTCGGCGGCATCGAGGTTCCCGGCGCGGAGCTCCAGCTCGCAGAGATGGAGTCGTATCGCAAGGTAGGACTCTCCCTCGCCGCGCAGGTCGGCGAGTCGCAGGAGCTCACCGAGTGCGGCGCGGGGTGCGTCCGTCTCCCCGCGCCACATCTGTCGCAGCGCGACCAGTCGCTCAACTCCGTGGTGTAACGGCAGTCCGTGTGTCTCGGCTTCCAGTGATTCGGCGCGTGCCGCAAGCTCGCCGAGTGACGCGCCGCGAAGACTCCGGATCCAGGCCAACGAGGAGATGAACAGCAGCTGCGTGCTCGGTTCGAGCCGTGATGCGGCCGACTCGACGGCGACGAGTGAGCCCTCGAGCTCGCTGAGGTTCCGTATCTCCTCGACGGCCTCGTCACCCGCACAACGCGCCAGGACACCCGCGTAGAGGTCGGTGTCGACCTGGCTCTCGCGCAGCGCGCGATCGCTCCACGCCTTGTCTGGACGGTCGGGCGACAGAGGTGGGCCGGCGAGTCCGAGGTCCGCCGCGAGCAGGTATGCGCGCACGCGCTGCCGGAGATCGGGCAACGCTTGAATCTCGCGCGGGAGCAGCCCCCGGCCCTGCTCGAGCTCGCCGGCGGCGCTCATGTATTCGGCCGCTGTCAGCTGTCGTTCGACGCGCTCCGGCGCGCTGATTGGCGTGAGCCTGACCGCCTGCTTGCCGAGCTCTGCCGCGCTCGCCGCCGCGCCGCGACGCATCGCCTGCGCCGCGCCGGCGGCGACCGTCGCGGCGGTCGCGCCGTCGGGCAGCTGGGTGGCGAGCGCCAGATGGTGGGCCCGCTGCTCGTCGTCGTTGGCGGCGGCCGCCAACCGCCGGTGCACCTCCCGACGCTCCGTTGGACTGGCGTGGGCGACGGCGGCGGTGCCGAGCAGCGGGTGAGTCGGGCGGATCCGGTCGCCCTCGACGATCACGACGCCGGACTCGAGTGCGGCGGCGAGCGCCTCGATCCCCGGCATCGCGGATGCCGCGGTCGACGGACCGAGGGCCACCGCGAGCAGCAGCTGCCGCGCCGCAGGCTCGAGTTGGGCGACGCGGCCGGACAGCTCCTCCTCGAGATTGCGGGTCAGCGGCAGCTCGGTTCCCAGCGGCGAAGCCGAGCTCCCGGCGAGCGCCTTGCCGAGTTCGAGCGCATAGAGCGGGTTACCGGCGCAGGTGGCGCAGATCCGCTGCATCGTCCGCCGTGAAAGTGAGAGCCCGAGCCGGGCGTGCAGCAGCTGGCGGACCTCGGCCGAATCGAGCGGCCCGACCGTCACACGCTCGAGCGCCGTTCGCGCAAGCGCTCGCACCACCGGAGAACCGTCATCTCCGCGCGCCGTGAACAGCAGCCGGGCCGACTGCAGCCGTCGCGCGGCGAATGCGAGCGCCGCGGCAGTGGGCTCGTCCAGCCATCCGACATCATCGACCGCAACGAGCAGACTGCGACTCGCCCCCAGGTCACGGAGCACCGAGAGCAACCCGGCCGCGACGGCCTGTGGATTGACTCCTCTGGGGCTGGGCCTGATCAGCAGCGCCGACTCGATTGCCGCCAACTGAGGAACCGGCAGCGCGGCGATCGAGCTGAGCTCGATTCCGGCGAGCAGATCTGCCATGCCCGCGTACGACAGATGGCGCTCCTGTTCCGCGCAGCGGGCGGACACGATCAGCATGCCGCGCTGCTGGGCGAGCGCCAGACCGTGTTCCCAGAGACTCGTCTTGCCGATCCCGCCGGCACCCTCGAGCAGCAGAGCGCCTCCGCGCTCCGTCGTGAGGAATCGCTCGATCAGCTCCACCTCTCGATGGCGCCCGAAGAGTCCGGCCCCGGCCATTACCGAAAAATAGGGGTTTCCCCTATACCGGGTGAAGCCACCGCGCACGTACAGTTTCGCATCGTGCACCTTCCGTTCCTGGGGCGAACGAGACGGTCGGGGAACGCAGCTGCGACGGGGGCCACGCGATCGCGGCGTCGACACCACCGCTTGGCATCGCCGATGAGGCTGGGCCTGGCCGCCGCGCTGGCGGCGTTTGCGGTCCCTGCCGCTCGGCTTGTGTCGGTCACGTCGGCACAGGCCGCGACCACTCCGACGACGCTGATCGATGCGGTCGCGGCCGCCAACGGCACCACGACCGACGCAACCAACGCCTTCGGTCTCGCCGTTGCTGTGTCCAGCGACGGCAACACCGCGCTGGTCGGCGCGCCGCAGACCCCGAACTCATCGGGCGCGGCGGCCGCCGGAGCCGCCTACCTGTTCACGCGCTCAGGTAGCACCTGGACGCTTGCGGCCACGCTCACCGACCCAGCGGGGATCGGCGAGACGAACCAGGGTTACGGCGGTGACCGCTTCGGCTACGCGGTCGCACTTTCAGACGACGGTTCGGTTGCACTGGTAAGTGCTCCAAGCGCGCCCGGCGGCGGCCCCGGCATGGCCTACATCTTCGACCGGCCCGGCGAGGGCTGGAGCGACAGCTCGACGGCGACCGCGCCGCTGCCGAACCTCGGCGATGACGGAACGGCTTTCGGCGAGACGGTCGCCCTGTCCGGCGACGGCTCGACGGCGCTAATCGGCGACGACTCCGCAAACGGTGACGCCGGTGTCGCGAGCGTCTTCTCAGGTAGTGGCGCGAGCTGGAGCTACGACACGACCTTCGGCTCGCCGAGCAACCAGGCGTACGGCTTCTTCAGCTCCGGGCTGTCGCTGTCAGACGACGGCTCAACTGCACTGATCGGTGCCGAGGGCGTCAGTGGCGCGAACAGCTCGGTCGGCGCCGCGTATCTCTACTCGCGCACGGCGGGCACGTGGTCGACCGGCCCGGTTACGCTCTCCGATTCGAGCGGCAGCAATGCCCAGCAGTTCGGCTTCGGGGTGTCGCTCTCCGCCGACGGGCAGACGGCGCTGATCGGAGCCCCGGGCGTGACCGGCGATGTCAACGGAGCATTCGTCTTCACCGAGCCGGGCGGCGGCTGGACCTCGACCAGCACACCGTCCGCGACGCTCGCCGATCCAAGCGGCGCCAACCCCGGTGATTACTTCGGAATGAACGTCTCGCTCTCGAGCGATGGCTCGACGGCGCTGATCGCGGCGTACGAGAAGGGCGGGGCGGCCTATCGCTTCACGGGTTCCGGCGCTGACTGGAGCGACGCTGCCGAGTACTCGGTCTCCGGTTCGACCGACTTCGGCTGGGCCGTCGGCATATCGGGGGACGGCTCACAGATGCTCGTGGGAACGCTCTCGGGCGGGGCCTACGTGTTCGTCCCGGGATCGGCCACCGGCACCGCCACCCAGGTGAGCTCGTCGGAGAATCCGGCAAACATCGGTGACACCGTGACCTACACGGCGACGGTTGCGCCCAACCCGGGTGGTGGCACGGTCGCGTTCAGCGACGGGGGGCAGCCGATCAGCGGGTGCACCGCGCAGACACTCGACCCGACGCTGGCGACGGCGACGTGCTCGGTCACCTACAGCGCCGGTGCTTCGCCTGCAGTCGCGGCGAGCTTCACGCCGGCATCCGGGAACACCTCGTTCACCGGGTCGGCGTCGAGTCCGTTCGCTGAGACGGTCGAGCAGATCACGCCACTGCCGCCGACGCACCTGGCCGCGAGCGGTGACAACAACACCGTTCACCTCGCCTGGAGCGCCCCGAGCAATCACGGGACCACCGCGCTCAACGGCTTCGATGTCTATCGCTCGAGCAACTCTGGTCAGTTCGGCGATACGCCGTTCGCCGTGCTGCCCGCAGACACCACCACCTACGACGACACAACCGTCTCCAACGGCCTGACGTATTACTACGAGGTCACGGCAACCAACTCCGGGGGTACCTCGCTGCCGTCGAGCCAGATCGCGGCGACGCCCCCGGCGACGGGCAACGCCCAGACGCTGACGGACTGCACGTTCCCGGCATTGGAGGTCGCGATCGCCAAGGGCGGAACGATCGCCTTCGGCTGTGATTCGACGATCGACTTCACGCAGCCGGTCACGCTGAAGGCCAACAAGCCGGTGGTGCTGCAGGCCGACGGGCACACCGCCACGCTCGACGGCGGGAGCGGCTCAGAGCTCTTCATCGTCCCCAACGGCGCCAGCCTGTCACTCAACGGCATCACACTCCAGAACGGCTTGGTCAAGGGCAGCAACGGTGACGACGGCCCCACCGGCGACGACGGCGACGGCGGCACTCGCGGCACCAACGGCGCACCGGGCAACAACGACGCCGTCGACGGGGCGACCGTGACGACTGGCTCGCCCAACGGTGGCGACGCAACGGCAGGGAGCGATGGCGAGGCCGGCGCGAACGGACTCAACGGGACCGCCGGCGGTGCCGGCAAGGGCGGCGCAATCTCCGTCGCCGCCGGAGGCACGCTCAGTGTGATCGGCGGCAGCTTCACCAATGACAATGCCGACGGAGGGCGTGGCGGTGACGGTGGCGACGGCGGCGCCGGCGGCGGTGGCGGGCAGGGCGGTCTGGGCGGTAACGGCGGGCTGAGCGGTACCGGCGCGGCGATCTGCGGCAACGGCGGCAAGGGCGGCGACGGAGGCGACGGCAGGAACGCCGGCGCCGGTGGCAACGGCGGTGCCGGCGGAGCCGGTGAGGGCGGCGCGATCTACAACGCCGGCACGGTCACGATCTCGGGCACGACCTTCTCGAGTGACGGGGTGCAGGCCGGCGATGGCGGCGACGGCGGCGCGGGCGGGATCGGCGGGGCCGGCGGCGGTGGCGGTACCGGTGGCACCGATGGTGGCAACGCCGACGGCATCGGGGCGCAGAGCTGCACCAGCTCCGGGGAGGGGACTTCCGGCAACGGTGGCAACGCGGGCGACAGCGGCAACAGCGGCGCCGGGGGCAACGGTGGCGTGGGTGGTGTCGCGGCCGGTGGCGCGATCTACAACGCCGGCGGCAGCATGACCGTCAGTGGCGCGACCTTCAGCGGTGATGGCGGGTCCTCTGGCGGCGGCGGTGATGGCGGAGCCGGTGGGCCGGCGGCCGCTGGAACTGACGCCGGCTCCGCGGGCGCAGGAATGAATTCGAGTGGAGTCGGCGGTCTCGGCGGGGACGGCGGCAACGGCGGTACCGGCGGCAACGCCGGAGCCGCGGGCCAAGCGCTCGGCGGGGGCATCTACTCGAGCACGGCAATCGACCTCGAGGGCTCGACGTTCGGCGCCAGCTCGCTCACGGCCGGAAACGGCGGTGACGGCGGTGACGCCAGTCGTGGCGGAGCCGGCGGCGATGGCGGCTCCTTTGAGATCGGGATCGGCGAGGGCTTCTACTCAGACGGTCCCGGGATCGGTGGCGACGGCGGTGACGGCGGCGATGGCGGCAAGGGCGGGAACGCGGGCATCGGCGGCAGTGCTGCCGGCGGCGCCGGGTACCTGGTCAAGACCTCAACCGTCTCGGCCAACACGATCGCCAACACCAACGTGATCACGGGCGGCATCGCCGGGGACGCGGGCGACGGTGGCGATGCCGGCGCAGGTGGCATCGCCGGTGCCGAGGGCGGCAGCGCCGGCAACGGCGGCGAGGACGGTGACGACGGCAACGACGCCGACAACGGCGTCGCCCTGATCCCCGGCCTCTACGGCCCGACCCAGCCCGCCGGCTCGCCCGGCCCGCCACTCGACGTACAGGCAAACGCGGGGGTTTTGTCGGCGACGCTCAGCTGGCAGCCCCCGAGCCCGCTGCCGACCGATGCGATCCAGGGCTACACGGTCGCGGTCTTCGACGCGACGACCAACCAGCCCGGTCAGCCACAGCTGCTGCCGCCCGGCGCGACCTCGGCCGAATTCGACCAGCTGCTGGCGGGCGATAGGTACACCTTCTCGGTCGCGGCCAGCAACCTCGACGGCACAGGCCCGTCGGTCGCCTCCAACTCCGTCGTCCCGGTCGCGGTGGCGACGACAACCACCGACAGCGGCTCGAGCTCGACCTCCAACGGGAAGGCGACGGCTGCGGTCGGCTCCTCCGGCCAACCGGGCGCGGTCTCGGCGACGGCCACCGGGATCGGCACCGTGACGGTCGGCAACTACCCCTCCGCTCCGCTCGCGGGCTTCTCGGTCGGGCAATCCTGGTTCGATGTCGCGGTCGCGCCCGGCAGCAGCTTCTCCTCGCTGCAGTTCACGGTGTGCGGGATCCCAACCGGTGACGTCGTGCAGTGGTGGAACCCGACCCAGCAGGCGCTCGAGCCGGCATCCCAGCAGAGCGCGGCGACCGGCGGCTGCATCACCGTCACCGTCACCACGACCACGAGTCCCGCGCTCACGGACATGTTCGGCACGATCTTCACCGCCGCCGCACCCCAGGCGAGCTCCACGACGCTGAAGTCGTCGGCGAACCCGGCCGCCGCCGGCAGCGCGGTCACGTTCACCGCGACCGTCAGCGGTTCGGGCCCGACCGGGAGCGTCAGCTTCCTCGATGGCTCGACCGCGCTCGGTACGACATCACTCGACGCCAGCGGCAAGGCGACGCTCACGACCTCGACGCTCGCGGTTGGCTCGCATACGATCACAGCCATCTACGGTGGCGATGCCGGTAACGCACCGAGCGCCTCCGCGGCGCTCACCGAGGTCGTGAAGGCCGCCGTCTCCGGCCAGGGCGCGAGCGGTGGTGCGGGAGGCTCGCCGACGACGACCGCAACAACCAGCTCGACCCCGACGCCGCCGGCGCCCGTCAAGCTCACCCCGGTCCGGGACGTGCTGAAGCCCGGCACGACGTCAACGACCGTCCTGATCAGGCTGGCAGCGGTGCCGGTCGGGACCAGGCTCACGATCCATGAGCTCGAGCCGGGAAGGAAGCAGCCGCGGACCGCCCACGCCAAGCTGGGCGCCGGCCACCTCGTTCGCTTCGCGACCGGCAGACTGCCGGCCGGCGCGACCAGGATTACGTTCTATGAAACCGTCAAGAAGAAGGCGCGAGCCGGTACCCGGGGGAAGCCGGTGACGGCGCTGAAACTGCTCCGGAGCGAGACGGTGGTCGTCGCGAAATCACGCAAGCGCTGAGACCTCTTGCCTCCGCGGCCGCCGGTCCGATCGCTGCTCGCGAGATTTGTTTATGTGGTCCTGACGTTCCGCTAGGGTGCTCGCGAGCGCGCACGACGCGCATCCAACGAGGGAGGGTCGTTGATGCCTGGGTTACGTGCTGTTCGAGCGGCTACGCGCGCCACTGTCGTGTGCGCGGCAATGCTGATGGCGCTTTGCGCGCTCGCGCTCGCGCCTGCGCAGGCTCTGGCAACCAACACCAGCGTCACGGTCAGCCCGACGAACCCGGCGGTCGGCGACAGCGTGACCGCGACTGGGTACTACCCCACGGAGTGTTACTCCGGGATGGACAACACGCCGACGCTGCAGTTCACGTTCGAGATCGAGGGCGTCAACAACACGTATTCCCCCGCCAAGACGGGCCCCGTCGGCACCTCCGAGACGTACACCACGACCCTCACGCAGCCCGGGACCTATGAAGTCAGGGAAGACTTCGTCTGTCCCAATCAAAACGGTCCGGGTGACCCGCAGGACTTCCCCGAGACATCAGCTCCGTTCACGGTTGACCCGGCGCTGACGGTAAGCCTCTCGACCGACCCGACGACGGTCGTGGTCGGCCAGCCTGTAACGATCTCAGGTGACCCCAACGGCGGAAACCTACCGTACTCATACGCGTGGGACCTGACCGACAGCGGGACATTCACGCCTGCCACGCCAATAACGAACTCCTCAATTACGACGACGTTCACGACGCTCGGCGTGCACACGGTCAAGCTCCAGATTCAGGACACGGCGAAGAGCGACAACGTGCAGCACAGATACGTCGCCACCGACAACATCGACGTCGTCGCGCCCACTCCCGGGGCCCCGCCACCGCCCCCTCCGCCGACGTGTTACACCAACGTGCCCGACGGTCTCGCGGACTTCACGACCGATGGTTGCTTCACGCAATCGACGACGAACCCGAACGTCTACACGACCAGGTCAGATGTCATGCTCAATGGCGCGACGTTGACCGGCTACGGGCAAACGTTCACGGTCACCACGACGTCAGATGGCAGCCCGGGGCACTTCACGGCCCCGAACTCATCGATCGCGATCGGTGGCGTCGTGGTCTTCACAGGCAACATCGACTGGACCGTGCCCGCGGGCGGTCTCGGCGATCAGGCACCCGCGGAGAGTTTTACTGTCGCCACCGGCTACAACATCTTCGGCCTGAACATCGCGGGCACCGTCTCACTCACGCTCGGGCAAAACCAGAACGGCAGCTACTACTCCGACTACGGGCTGAACCTTCAGCTTCCGGCGGGTTTCAGCGCCGGCCCAGATCCACAGTTCGGCAGCGTCAGCGGCGGAGTGACGCTCAGGGTCGACGCCGACGGGAAGATCGAGCCCGGCAGCGTCGTGCTGAAGGCTCAGAACGTGTGGATGGGCTCATTGCAGGTGGAAAACGCCTGCTTCGCCTACATCGCAGCCGATGGCGGCAGCACCGATGGCTGCGGGGCGGTGTCGGCGACGAGCAACGATGCCCCGATCGTCTCGTGCAACACCAACCCCGACGCGAGCTACTGGGCCGCGAGCGTCACCGTCGACTTGCCAAGCGGCATGCGGCTGGGGGCGTCAGGCAGCATCGTGGGCGGTCACGTCGGGTCGTTCTCCGGGGTCCTCGGCAATCTCGGACGAACGGTCCCCATCACCGCGGGCTTCTTCCTCGACCACATCGCGTTCGGGATGTGCTTGAACCCACCGCCGCTGATCATCGCTGCCAATGTCGGCGTCAACTTCCTGGGCAGTAACCACGCGGTTGACGTCGAGGGAGGCTTCACCTACACCGACTCGACTCAGTCGACGCCCTGGAGCATCGAGATCAACGGCGCCGTCTCGGTCGCAGATACGCCGATCGGAACGGCACAGATCGGGTTCGACGGCAACGACGTCATCAACTTCGAGGTCGCCGCGGGGTTCACCGCACTGGACGGCGCCGCGAGCCTCAACGGTGACGTCTACGGCTGGATCGACCCGCCCGAGCACGAGTTCGTCGTCGGCGGCGACGTCAACGGCTGCCTCGGCAGCATCTGCGCGGGCGCGTCCGGTGAGTTTTCGAGTACGGGAGTGGCCGGCTGCGTCACGATCGGCACGACGAGCCCCACCTACGACCTGATCATCCCGCTCCACGGCGGTGGCCCGCCGTACCTCGACCGGTCGGTCTATCCGATCACGGCCGGATTCGGCTACATCTGGGGCAACAAGTTCGTC
>DATASU010000153.1:0-48444 GCA_036269095.1 Solirubrobacteraceae bacterium | reverse complement strand
CGTCGTCGATCTCGATGGTGCTCGACGCGTTCAAGGACGTCGGCTTTGAGTACGCGACGCGCGCCGGGGTGACGTTCTCCAAGAACGACGTGCAGACGCCTCCGAGCAAGCCGGAGATCCTGGCTCGCTACGACCAGGAGCTGGCGATGATCGAGGAGCAGTACGACGCGGGTGAGATCACGGCCGAGGAGCGCCACGAGGCGGTCACGAAGCTGTGGGATCGGGCGACCAACGAGGTCGGCGAGGCGCTCTACGCGCATCTCGACAACCTCAACCCGATCGCCATGATGGCCAACTCGGGCGCCCGCGGCTCGTTCTCCCAGATTCGTCAGCTCGCCGGCATGCGCGGCCTGATGGCCAATCCGAAGGGCGAGATCATCGAGCGTCCGATCAAGGCCAACTTCATGGAGGGCCTGACCGTGCTCGAGTACTTCATCTCGACCCACGGCGCGCGCAAGGGTCTGGCCGACACGGCGCTCCGCACCGCCGACTCGGGCTACCTGACCCGCCGGCTGGTCGACGTCTCTCAGGACGTGATCATCCGCCAGGACGACTGCGGCACCGAGGAGTTCATCGAGAGCCCGGTGTCACAGCTCGAGGTGGACCCCGAGACCCGCGGCCTGCGTCCCACCGGCGAGCCCAACACCGACCTCATCGGGCGGATCGCCGCGCGGGACATCACCACCAAGCGTGGCCGGGTCATCATCGAGCAGGGCAAGGAGATCGATCGCGCCGAGCTGGCCGACCTGGCCGAGGCGTGGCAGGACGACACGGACAAGGGTGAGCTGATCACCGTCCCCGTCCGCTCGGTGCTCAAGTGCGAGGCTCCGACCGGTGTGTGCCAGGCGTGCTACGGCCGCTCGATGGCCAGCGGCAAGGTCGCCCAGATCGGCGACGCGGTGGGCATCATCGCCGCTCAGTCGATCGGCGAGCCCGGCACGCAGCTGACGATGCGTACGTTCCACACCGGAGGCGTCGCCGGCGCCGACATCACGCACGGTCTGCCGCGCGTGGTGGAGTTGTTCGAGGCGCGCAAGCCCAAGGGCCTGGCCAAGATCTCCGAGGTCGGCGGCAAGGTGTCGATCGAGGACTCCGACAAGGCGATCACGGTCGTGATCACCGACGACGGCGGCGAGGAGCATCGCCACACGTTCCCGCGGCGGACGCTGCTCTACGTCGACTCCGGACAGAAGATCGAGCCCGGCACGCAGCTCAACGAGGGGTCGCTGTACCCGCACGAGCTGCTGGCCGTCCGCGGCCGCACTGAGACCGAGCTCTACCTGGTCCGCGAGGTCCAGGAGGTCTACAAGTCCCAGGGCGTGGACATCAACGACAAGCACATCGAGCTGATCGTGCGCCAGATGATGAAGAAGGTCCGCGTCGACCAGAAGGGCGACACCGAGCTGCTGCCCGGCCAGTTCGTCGATCGTCACGAGTACGCGAAGATCAACGCAGCGGTCGGGGCGAGCGGTGGCGAGATGGCCCAGGCCGAGGAGATCATCCTCGGTATCACCAAGGCCTCGCTCAACACCGACTCGTTCCTGTCGGCGGCGTCGTTCCAGGAGACCACCAAGGTGCTGACCGACGCTGCCCTCGAGGGCAAGGTCGATCGCCTCAACGGGCTCAAGGAGAACGTGATCATCGGCAAGCTGATTCCGGCCGCGACCGGTCTCAAGCGCTACCGCCGGATCGAGATCGAGCCGTCCGAGCCGCTGCCCCGTGGCATCGACGAGGTCGGCCTGCTCGATCACGACGACCTCGCCGCCGAGCTCGGGCTGTCCGACGGTGAGTCGCTGGGCGACTTCGGTGGCCTGCACGCCGACCTGTCCGACCTCGAGGAGATCGGCAACGTCGACTCGTCGTTCGGTTTCGCCGACGAGTTCGCCGACCTCGGTCTCCCGACCGACGGCTCAAACGGCAGCGACAGCGGTAACGGCGACCTGAGCTAGGTAGTCACAGCGTTACTCGGGGAGGGTGGGCCCGCTGGCCCCCCTCCCCGTCGCGCGTTAAAGGCCCGGATCGCTAGGCAGTGCCGAGGCCGCCGCAGCACGAGGTCGGCGACGGCTGCCGAAAGCGACTGACGGCTGGTGCCTTCACGGTCGCGATGAGGCCGCGAAGCACTCGAACTCACAGCGCGGGCCGGGCGCACGGGTGAGGCGCTCGTCGGTCGTCAGCAGCGGGGCAGCGAGCGCCTCCGCGAGCGCGACGTACATGGCGTCCCAGCCGCGGACGCTGTCACGGAGCTCCCACGCGCGCTCGAGCAGCAAACGGTGGCCGAAGCGTTCCCCTGGCCACTCGGATAGATCTCGTACCGCCTGTGCCGCTGCGGTGCCGTCGAGCCCTCCGCCCCGGTGCTGCTGACGGATGACGCTGTAGACCTCCACATCGACCACGTGTGGTGCGGCCCAGTCGGGATCTGCGCCGAGGTGCTCGCGGATCGCGCCCGCCTGCGGAGTTGCGGCGACAACCTCGAACAGGCAGCCGGCGTCAACTACCAGCATCCGGCCACGGGCCGCGGTGTTCATCGAGCGCCGCGATGACCTCGAGCCGGCTGATCTCGTTGGTGCCGTCCCGCCGCCGGGTGCGCTCCAGCCACTGCTGGGTTGACGGCCTGGCGGCCAGCCTGGCGGCCTCGCTGCGCAGAAGCTCCGGAACGGTGATGCCGGCCTCCGCGGCACGCGTGGCAAGCGCCCTGTAGACGTCGTCGTCGACGTCCCTGATCTGAATGGTCTTAGGCATCCTTGCAGACTATCATGCGCAAACGCATGTCATCGGGCGCTCAGGTGCCGCGAGACGGTGCCAGGTTGAGCCTGGCGGGCGGGCCCCCACGGCCCGCCCGCCGCTAACCCGGCTGAAGCGCGCCGGGAGGCTCAGCTCGGATGCTTGATCGTGATCGGCAGTGACGTCGCCATTCCGGTCGTGTCCGCGACCGACAGGCCGATCGTCTCTGACCTGATCGTGTCCTTAGGCTTCTTCGGCTTCTTCTTGGCCTTGGCGCTGATCGCGAGCATCTTTCCCTTCTTACCCTTCTTGCCCGTGCTGCCACCGGCGGCCTTCTCGATCGCCTTGGTGACCGTGATCCCACCGGCCTTCAGCGACAGCGCGACCGACGGCACGCCGCCGGCGAGCGTGATCACGAGCTTGCCCCGCGTGATCACGTCGCTGAAGCTGATGCCGGCGCCGAGTGACAGATCGGCCGCGAGCTTGCGGCGGTTCCAGCTGAAGCCCTTGGGCAGCCCGACGGTGAGCATCTTCAGATAGCCGGCGCCCGCGCCGGCGGCCACCTTGAACCGCAGCGCGACCTTGTCGTCGTGCAGTCCTGAGAGCGCCGCGGCAGACGCCGTCGGCATCCTCAGCGCCCCTGTGCCCTCGGGCAGCATGAAGCCGTTCACGCCCGCTGTGGTCTGATCGCCGGTGACCGTCACCGCTGTCGCACCGAACTCGGTCAGCGTGCCGCCGTAGTAGCTCGCTGCGTAGAACGAGCCGTTGCTCGCCTGCCCGCCCGCGAACCGCACGTACCAGGTGCCTGCCGGGACATCGGCGATTGCGTAGGTGCCGTTCGGCAGCGTGTAGCTGTTGGTGATGTATTGGCCCTGCGCGTCGAGCACGTCGACCTCGATGCCGCCGACCGGCGCTCCACCCTGGGCGGCGACGACCGTGCCGGTGAGCATGCCGCCCGCCCCGAGCGTCAGGTTGATGCCACCGACGCTCGCACCGTCCGCCGCGTTGACGGCGGTCGCCTGCGCCTCGGTGGCGCCGCCCCCGTACCAGCCGGCGCCGAGGTTCTGCGCGGGGATGCTCTCGGCCCACAGCTTGTAGGTGCCGGGAAGCACGCTCATGGAGTAGCTGCCATCGGCCGCCGTGAACGCACTGGGGCCTGACGAGCCGATGCCGTCGAAGCTCTGCACCTGGACGTCGAACAGCGGTCCCGCTGGACCGCTGACGGTGCCGCTGATGATCGCGAGCGCAGGGACCGAGAAGTCGACCGTCGTGTGGCCACCCGCTGGGACCGAGTAGTAAGCGCCGCTGCCGTAGTCGTCGGTGACGCTGCCGTTGCTGACGTATGCGTCTTGGATGTCGAGCGTGTCGCCGTTGCTGTAGGCGCCGTCGGCTCTGTAGCCGAGCAGATAGCTGCCCGGGGGCATGCCGGCGACACTCCATGCTCCGGTCCCGAGCGTCACCGTCGCGGCAGTCCCGAATTCGTCGATCTGCGGATCGGGCAGCGTGCCGCTGACGACGGGATACAGGTAGACCGTCGCGTCGGCCTCGTTGCCCTTGTTGGCATCGCTGACGGTGCCGCTGATCACCGCACCGGCATGGAGCGCAGTCGCGGCAACGGTGGTGGTGCTGCCGGCGGTCACGGTGATCCGGCTGGCGGACTGGATCGTCTCGCTGCCGCCGTCGCCCGCGTAGTCGGCCTGCACGTTGTCACCGGCGTGCCGATCGATGAAGTAGACGTAGTACGTGCCCGGCTCCACGCTGGCGGTGTAGGTGCCCGTGGTCGCGTTCGTGTTGGTGACGGTCGCCGTCACCTCCGTGCCGCCCTCCGGGGTGAGTAGCTCAACGGTGACGTCCGACGGCGCGGCGGTGCCCGCCGGGACCGTGAACGTGCCGGTCACGGTGCCGGTCAACGGCACTGCGAGCGCCGCCGTCGCGCCCAACGACCAGCAGCCGGTTGCCGCCGCCAGCCCGGCGATCAGGATCCTGATCCTGTGCCCCGGACGGCATCGGCGGCGACTGTCGCGCCCCGTTGGCGGGTTGCTTGCGTTTGGCATGCGCACGCTCCTTGTGTGAGCTTCCCGCGCTGCGCCCGCGGCCCCGGGCGCATCCGGAAAGGTGTGGTCCCGGCTGCGCGCACTACCGACCACGGCCCCGTGCGGTGTGCGACATCCGCAGCCTAGGGAACAGCGGGGATGGCGTGCGGAAAATTCCTACTCTCGGCAGGCCGCTGCCGCGACGGCTACTGCCCGAGCCGCGGCAGGCCGAGCCGGTAGTAGCGGGCCGCCTGCGCCATGAACTAGCCGCCGTCATCGTCGCCGTCGAGCGACTGACGCGTGTTGCCGTCGATCGGCTCGGGCTCGGGCCCAGGTCTTCCTTTGCCGACGGGCTCTGGTTGAGGCTTCTCGGCTGATCTGGACGGGTGTATTACGAGGTTGGCAAGGCCGTCCGCCATACGTCCATGAAAGCGTGCGGTCTCCTCAGTGGATGGGCGCGCGGCCCCGATCCGAAGGGCATGCAGACGGCATGGCAGCCTGCGCGACTTGTACTCGTCTCCCTCCTCTCGACACTGGCAATCACGAGCTTGGCCGGTGCCGCATCCGCCGATGCCGCCCAGAGCGTCGTCGGCAGGAGCACCTGCCCGGCGCCGACGCTCGGGCACTTCAGCTGCGATGCCCAGGTGCTCGTCAAGAAGCAGGGCGGCAAGCCGGTACGGCCGAAGGTCAAGAAGGTCCGTGCCCGCCACAACATCGCCAGCACCGGCCTGCCGGCTCCGCAGGAGATGACCCCGGCCTACCTGCAGCAGGCCTATGACCTCACCTACCTGTCCGCGACCCGCGGTGGCGGCGACACCGTCGCGATCGTCGGCGTCTACAACGACCCGGCCGCCGCATCGGACCTCGCGACCTTCCGCTCGACCTACGGCCTATCGCCGTGCACCCAGTCCAACGGCTGCTTCCAGCAGCTCAACGAGCAGGGTCAGAGCGCACCGCTCCCCGCCGCGGACAACAACTGGGCCGAGGAGGAGTCGATGGACGTCGAGGCCGTCTCCGCGCTCTGTCCCAACTGCAAGATCGACCTCGTCGAGGCCAACGCCGCCGACGCCGAGGATCTCCAGGCCACGATCACCGCCGCGATCGCCGCCGGCGCCAACCAGGTCTCGATCAGCGGCGACGGCATCTACACCCAGAACCCGTTCACCGACTTCAGCTCCGCGAACGTCTCGATCGACGTCGCGACCGGTGACAACGGCGCGCTGCCGACCGGCGAGGACGCCTACCCCGCCGCTGAGCCGTATGTGACCGCCGTCGGCGGCACCACCCTGAGCCCCGCGAGCCCGGGCTCCCCGAACGCGCGCGGCATCAACGAGACGGCCTGGAACGACTCGAGTGCCGGTTGCGACATGCAGGAGGCGCCGCTTCCCTACCAGCCCGCCAGCGGCTGCAGTGGCCGCAGCTACGCCGACGTCTCGGCCGACGCCGACCCCTCGACCGGTCTGACGGTCTATGACTCGCCGGCCGGCGGCTGGTTCGACGGTGGTGGCACCAGCCTCGCCTCGCCGCTCGTCGCCGCCTTCCAGGCGATCACCGGCGTCAACGGCTCGACCCCGCAGTGGGCCTACGCCGACTCCGCCAACCTCAACGATCCGAGCACCGGCGTGACCGGCTCCTGCGCGGGTGAGCTCGCGATGCTGTGCAGCGCGACCCGGGGCTACGACGGTCCGACCGGTGTCGGTTCGATCTCGGGTGCGATCACCACCGGCGCGCCTGGTGTCGGCCTGCCGTCGTTTGGCTCCTCCGGTAGCAAGACCTACACGCGCAAGCTGACCAAGACCGGCGCCTACCTGCAGGGCGGGCTTTATCCCAACGGTGAGGCGACGAGCTACTACTGGCAGTACGGGACCACGACGTCGTATGGGTCCAAGACCAGGCCGGTCAGCGCGGGCGCGGGCAGCGCGCCGGTGTCGCTGTCCTCGCACCTCGTCGGGCTCGAGCAGGGCACGAAGTACCACTACCGGCTCGTCGCGACCAACTCCTCAGGCACCGAGTACGGGTACGACGGCAGCTTCACCACCACCGGTCACGCTTCCGTCGCGCATGGAAAGCACGGCGCGCGAAAGGTCAACCGAAGGCGACTAGCCGACGCTGAGATCAGATCGCCCCACTTGGCTTCGACCGTCGCGCCGGAAGCTATGAGCCCGCGACGAAAGTAGACGTTGCCCTGGCCTTTTGCCTGGTAGATGGACCCGGCCGGCCGCACCCCAGGCCAGCTGCCGAGCGCGCTAGTGCCCGCGACGGGTAAATACCCGGGCGGCTGTGCCGATCAAGATGTCGATGTCGCCCCAGACACTCCAATTCGACGCATACATATAGTCGAGCTTTGCGAGCTCGGGCAGTGATGCATCGAGTGGCCCGCGCAGCTGCCAGGGCCCGGTCATCCCGGGGGTCAGGCGTGAGCGGTGACGGTCATACCCGATCAGCAGGGCGTCTTCCGATTCGATCAGCGGCCGTGGCCCCACGAGACTCATGTCTCCACGCAAGACGTTGACTAGTTGCGGAAGCTCATCGATGTAAGTCCGGCGGAGCACGGCTCCGACCTTGGTGACACGCGGATCATCGATCATCTTGAACAGGCCGTGGGTCTCGTTGAGGGCATCGAGGTCGTCCTTGAGCTTCTCGGCTCCGCTGATCATCGAACGGAATTTGTACATCGTGAACGGCTGGCCATCACGGCCGACACGCTTCTGCCGGAAAAGCACCCCTCCCTCGCTGTCACGGGTTATCGCGACTGCGGCTACAGCAAACACGGGGGCGGTGATCAGGAGCAGCAGAACAGCGTAGAAGACGTCAAATATGCGCTTGAGCGCCTGCGATGATCGGGAAAGGCCAAATCTCGGCACGCCAAGCAGAATCATGCTGTCGAGCTCATCGACAGTGGTAGTCGCGCCCACAACAGTCATAACCGTCGGCATCAGACTTACTCTGATGCCGAGCCACTTGGCGCTCTGGACGAGCTTTAGGATGCCCGGCTCCCCCCAGCCGTGGTGAGGTACCACCACGATTCGTTCAGCTCCGAGCCTCGCGACCAACTCGTGTACCCCGGCGACCGAGCAATCGACGTCGTCATCGGGGATGGTTCCGAGGAAGTCGATTCCGGGCAGGTTGCGCAGAGTCTCCTCCAGAGCCCCGCATCCGTTTGCGCAGCCGACGATCAGACACCGCTCGTCACTGGTGACGGATCGCGCGAACCGGCGCGCGACGGTGCGTGACGGAAGTGCCAATGTGAACATCGCAGCAAGAACCAGAGCGAATACGCGGAGACCGTTGTGCGGTGCCGGGTGGATCGAGAGCCACCAAACGAAGTACGTTCCGACTGTTGTCATGGCGGAGGCATGCAATACAGACCGCCACTCACCGATCGTCGACTTCCGCACGACCATATCGTCGTGGTCGTAGAGTCCTTGGACCTTGCCGACAAGGATGGCGATTATCGGGACCGCGAGAAACCACCAATTGAAGTGGATTCCCCAGATCACCGCAGCGAGCACCGCGCTGGCAAATGAGGAAGCGCCATCGGCGCAGGCGAGGGCTCGCCTATAGACATGCTCGCGGCGCATCGACGTGAGTACCGGAGCAAGTAGATCGATGTTTGCGTCGTCCTCGATTGCCTGCGTGGCAACGAACCGACGAGACCACCAATGCTCCGCGTCAGCAGCGCTGCCAAGAGTGCCTGGCTGGACTCTCTCTACTACTAGTCGGTGATGGCTGTCCTTGATCTCTAGGCCATCAAACGTCGGTACCCCATAGGGCGTCTCAGCCCCAACCCCATTTACCGCCACGCGTCCAGCTCCTTAAGTGGTCGTCATCTTGACTTCCGTATTGGGCTCACCAGAAGCCCCCTGCTGCCCCCCCACATCGAGCACGACTGAGAATATCCTTCAAAAGCGGGAGGGGTCAAGCCGCCATGTGTCCAGAATGTGGTCTCGCGTGTTTGTACATCTGCCAGATCGGCAGGGTCAGTGGCTACTCTTCCGGGCCGCGCTGGGGTCGGACGCCAGGGCGTGATGCCAACTAATGAACAGCCGTGAGTCCGAGTTTGGGAGAATCTACGACGAGCATCTCCGGCACGTCTACATCAAGAACCACCCGAGGCTCGAGAGCAAGAGGCCGCGCTCAGAGCTCATCCACGGCAAGGTCAAGAGACTGACCTTCCACGTCACCGTCACCGACGCGAAGCGACTCGCGGCAAGCTCACGCTCAGCGTCAAGCCGACGACCTGGCAGGACTCACCAAGCCTCTGGGCGAGGGCGGTGGCGCAAGCTGTCCGCCCTCCTGGCTCTTTAAGAGCCCATTCGATCGTTTCACGCTCGGTCGACGCAGGGCAAATCTCGTGGTTGCGACCACGATGCGCGGGCCGGCTGCGGCGGCTACGGTCGGCTGTCATGGGACGGGGCATGGGGAAGGCGGTCGGTGCGGCTCAGGTGGCCCGGTGGCGGCGTCGGCCACGAGCGCTCGTGGTCATGCTCGCGGTGCTCACCGGTGTGCTGCTGATCGGGACGGGAACGAGCCTGGCTGCACGCGGCGGCCGCGCCGCGCCGCACGCGAAGCTCGCCGCGACCGTGAAGCTGCCGCGCGCCGCCGCGGTCCCATCGGGCTCCCCCGCTCATCAGGCGCAGGTGCTGGCCGCGAGCGTACTCAGGGGCCGCGCTGCGGGTGTCGCGTCGCTACGCACCGCGCTCAAGCTCGCCGGCATCGGGATTCTCGAGCCGGGAGGCGGCGCGCTGCAGAAGCCTGACAAGCCGGCCGCCGGCGCGGGCGCCGATGCCGCCGACCTGGCGCTGCAGGTGCGGCTCGCCGCGCAGACACCGCAGATCTCGCTCGAATCGCTCTTGCAGGTGCTCGCGACCGCCGGCCACCGGCCGAGCGCCGACCTGACGCTGGGCCAGCAGGCGGTGGTCCACGACCTCCAGGCGGCCGCCGGCTCGCACGCGCGCACGCTCAGCTTCTTCGCCAACTTCGTCAACGACCTGCAGCCGTCGAGCAGTCTGCTCGGCTACACCGGCAGCGGCGACTTCCAGCTCGATTCGCTGCAGGCCTACATGCTCGAGCAGCTCTGGATCGGCGCGCTCGGACCGTCGCCTCACGCCAAGCATCGTCGCCTGGCCGGCGTCGCCTCGGCCGGCGCTCGTTCACAGCCGCTGGCGTCGGCGGCCAGCTCGGGCTGCACGCTCGACGAGTCCGCGGAACAGGCAACCGAGGTCGCCGGCTCGGCGTTTGCCACAGCCAGTGACATGGTGCGCGATTGGGCGGGCGAGGGTGCGGAGGGCGCATTCGGCGCGACCGGCGGCGAGAACGCCGGAGCCGTGCTGGGGGCCATCAACGCGCTGCTCGCCGAGATCAAGCTGGCCGACGAGAACTCGGCGCTCAAGGCGACGATCGAGCTGGAGAACGGCGAGCCGCTCAAGCGCACCACGCAGACGACCGGGTCGGGCGAGCAGCGCGTGCTCAAGGCGAGCCTGAAGTTCGACTTCAGCAACGCCGACCTGGGCGGGACGGCGAACTGCCTGAAGCTCGCCGCGGCGCTGATGGGCGTGGATCTCGCCAACGAGTCAAGCGGTGCGCTCAAGGACGCCAAGGTCGACTGGTTCGTCAACCGTCAGGGCGGCGACGGCGGCGCCGACGCCGTCGACACGCCGGTCGAGTACTACGGGCTTGGCGGCGGCTCGGCCACCAGCACCTCGACCAACGAGGAGGGGGAGACGGAGACCGGCCTGGAGGGCACGCCGCAGCGCTACAAGCTCGCGCAGAATCCGGCGCAGTACAACCGCACGGTGGTGGTCGGAATCACCGTCACGCCCCACAAGAACAACCTCGGCAAGGATCTGCCCGGGCTGATCGGCGCGGGGCTCAGCGGCAGCCTGCTGAGCGCGATCGCCGGCACGCTCGACCACAGTGGTCTGTTCACCTACACCCAGGCGATCCAGGTGCAGGACTGGTCGCCGGACTACAGGGTCGACTTCGACTCCACGATCGACATCAATCCGCTCGGCGGGTCGGGAAAGGTTCAGCTTGATTACGTCGCGCACGCGTTGATCGCACCGCCGCCGCCACCGGCCACCGGTCTCACCAGTGGCAGCACGAGCGGAAGCTTCGCAACCGCCTCCGGCTCACTCGATGGCGATGGCGACACCTACACCGTGACCGCGGCCAGCGGCGCCGAGTTTGATGTCGTGAGCTTCGATCCGGGAGGCGGGTTCACCGACCCGACGCTCGTGCTGGCACTCCACCACCCGACCGAGAGCTACCACTGGTGCGATCCCTCGGCCGGAGAGTGCGGCGATGACACCGAGGCGCTCTGGCTGGCGGGCTTCAGCGAATTTCATAATCCCGACGCCGACGGCACCGTCACGCTCACGCTCCAGCCCGGCAGCGGCGACACGCCGGCCTATGGCAGCTTCACCAACTCGGCGCCCGACGGCAGCGCAACCGAGACGACGATGATCAACGTCGTGAGCGTGCCGCCGTCAAGCTCGCAGTGAGCCCCGGGAGAAGAAGGCGCTAGCGGCGTAACGTTTCGCGCCCGCGCGGAACTACACCGGCAATGTCAGCGTCAATTGCCTGTGTGCCAGGGGGTCGTTTGTGATGGGTTCCGTGTCGGAGTTGTTGGTTGGTGACCGCCTGCGGGCGGCCGGCTGCGTGTTGATGGCGATCTGCGTGCTGGGGCTCAGCGCCGGGCCGGCCGCGGCCGACCCGGCGCAGTACACGCAATCAGCGACGCCCCTGAGCCAGCCCACCGGCGCGGTCGCCGGAGACACCGTCGTCTACGACGAGGCCTGCGGCGCCACCGATTCCTGCGTCGCGGTCGGCAGCTACCAGCTCAGCAGCACTGAAGACTTGCCGTTCGTGGATGCGATCGTGGACGGAAAGCCGCTGCCGGCAGAACCGGTATCGCTGCCGGCCAACGCCGCTCCCGGCCCGCAGACCGCGTACCTGGACGGCGTGAGCTGTTCCTCCAGCGGGTCGTGCACCGCCTACGGTGCGTACCTGAGCGGAGGTCAGGAGGAGCCGATGGTGGTGCAGATCAGCGCCGGCGTTCCGGCGACGGCGACCGAGGTCACGCTGCCGGCGGACAGTGGCCCCGGCGGCTTTACAACGCTCAACGGGATCAGCTGTCCGTCCGCGGGCAACTGCGTGCTGGCCGGCTCCTACCTGAACACCACCACCAACGCCGACACCCCGCTCATCTTGAGCGTCGTCAACGGCGTGCCGCAACCGGCTGTCGCGGTCGCCCCGCCCGCGGACGTCGATCCTGACAACCGGTACGGCGACTTCTACGGCGTCGCCTGCCAGTCGTGGAGCTCCTGCGTCGCCGTCGGCCTGTATCGCGGAGCCAATGACGACGCGAAGCCGTTCATCGATCAGATCACCGCCGGCGTCGCGCACAACGCGATCGCCACCGCGGTCCCGGCCGATGCCTCCACCGCCAGCCCGTCCGCTTACCTCAATTACGTGGCCTGCCCGGCAATGGGCTCGTGCGAGGCGATCGGCTACTACACCGACGACGCCGGGCACGAGGCCAACCTGGTGGTCCCGATCAGCGGCGGCACGCCCGGGACCGCGACCGCGGTCACGCCTCCGAGCGGCGCCTACGGGAACCGCCACGAGGTCGAGCTCGAGGGCCTCAGCTGCTCCTCGGCAGCGCTGTGCGTGGCGGCCGGCTTCGATTACTACGACGCGGCCTACGACGAGCGGGCGGCACTGGTCACGATCACTCCCGCAGGCGCCACCGCGCAGACGCCGGCGCTGCCGGCGAACCAGTACAGCGGTGGTCCCGAGAACTCGCAGTTCTCAGACTACGGTGAGGACGACGGCAGCGCCGTGAGCTGCGCGCCAGCGGGGCCATGCCTGCTCGACGGCTACTACCAGACCGCAGGTGACCTGCTCGCCGGGACACTCGAGCAGGTGTCCGCCGACGGCCAGATCGGCAGCGTTCAGGTGGCGCCGGCGCCGGCCGACGCGGGGCCCAACGCAAGCCCGGTCCCGTCGGGTGTCGCCTGCGACGGCGGCGGCTCGTGCGTGGTGATCGGCAGCTACACCGGCTCCGGCAGCAACGATGAGCCCTACGAGCTGAGCGTGCAGGCGCCGCTCACGGTTGCGAAGACGAGCCTGCCCGGCGCAACCCAGGGCACCGGCTACCAGGCGGCGCTCGGTGCCGGCGGCGTCTGGGGCAGGTACGACTGGTCGGTCTCGTCGGGCGCGCTGCCGCTGGGTCTCAGCCTGAACGCGCAGACGGGTGTGATCTCCGGCACGCCGACGGCCGCGGGAACGTCGACGTTCACGGTGACGGTGTCGGCTGGCGGCGCGCCGCTGCAGACCGCGAGCGAGCAGCTGTCACTGGTGGTCGCCGCGGCCGCGGGGTCGGCAACGACCCCGCCGACTCCGACGGTGACGCCGTCGCTGGAGGCGGCGCGCGTGAGGCTGCTGAGCGCCAGCGGCAAGGTCAGCGCCAACCGGCTGCGCGCAAGGCTCGCCTGCTCGGGAGCGGCCTGCGGTGGCACGGTGAAGCTCGAGCTCACCAGGATCGTGACCGTCAGGAAGGGCAAGCAGCGGGCGCGCAAGCACGAGACGGTCGTGATCGGCAGCGCCCGCTACACGGTCGCGGCCGGCGCGGCGAGGGACGTCACGGTGACGCTCAGCGGTAGCGGGAAGGAAGCGCTGGCGGCGGCGAAGCGGCATCGCCTCGAGATCACCGTGGTCGCGAGCGTGCGCGGTGGCAAGCAGGCGTCGCGCGACGAGACGATCTACACCGCCGTCAAGCGCAGGCGCTGAGGCAGGCCGATGCCGGGGCGGGTGAGCAAGCGAGCCGCCCGCCCCGCGGCCGACGCGCGCCGGTCAGCCGTGACGTGACGGCCGCCGCCGCAGCGTGACGATGCGGCTGTAGATCTGCTTGCGGGCCGCGGTCATCCCCAGCCTCTGCGTGACCGCGAGCCTGACCTGGAGCCGATGCTCGCGGTCGAGCAGGCGCGCGCTGCGGCCCTTCAGGACCAGGCGCAGCCGCGTCCTGTGGCCGGCGCGCACGCGGAACGTGCGACGAACCAGCAGGCCGGCGGCGGCGTCGCGTCCAACAGCGGCGCGCGCGGTGCTCGCGCCGGTGTCGATGCTGACCGTCAGCGAGCAGCTGCCGGTGCCGGTGCAGGTCACCGGCACGGTCGTAACCGTGCCGGTGACTGTGGGGGACGTGGGTACCGTCGCCGCGGCGGCGAGTGGCTCGGCGTAGAGCGTGATCGAGCTGGTGTTCGTGGCGGTGCGCCAACCGAGCACCCAGCCGGCGCCGCTCGAGTTGGTGGCGATCTGATCGACGTCGTCGATCCCGTCGGTCTCGCCGTCGCCGTAGGCCTCGCTGAGCACGACCCGCGGTCCCATCACGCCGCCGGCGCCGACCTCGCGATACATCAGGCAGCCGGAGACGACCGTCGATCCGCTCTGGCTCGAGCCGGGGCAGGCGTCATCACTGGCGTTGGCGAACCATGCGGCGTAGAGGTTCCCGGACGGATCCTCGTAGACCGGCGGCATCGTGTCCCACTGGCTTTCCAGGCCGAACGGGTTCTCGTCGAGGTTGTCATCACTGGCTCCGATCGTGCCGAGCCACTGCAGCGAGCTGCCCTGGAACTGGTAGAGTTCGAGGTTCTCCGGCACGTTGCTGCCGCTCGGATCGCTCGAGACCGCGTTCACCAGGTAGGTCTCGGCGCCGGGCGCGAACTGCGTCTCGACCGGGCCGCTGATCCCGAGGTCATGAATCGCGCTGAAGGCGCCGCCGCTCTGTGGCTGCACGTACATGCCGACCGCTGAGAGCCCCGGGTTGGTGCTCGAAGGCGAGCTCTGATCGATGTCGTAGGCCAGCACGCCGACAGCGCCGTTGGCAAGCTCGGTCACGCCGGCCGGCCACTCACCGGGCAGCACCTCGCCTGCGGTCAGACTGCTGGTTCCCTTCTCGCCCGCCTCGACACCGAGGTACTGCGGCGCGGTGTCCGCGCTCGAGGGGCTCGTGAAGGACTCGAACTGGTAGTCGTTCGCAGTCTCCCCGGAGCCGACCGGCGGCCAGTTGAAGTCGCTCCACTGCCCGACGATGTCGAGCCCGTTCTTATCGGGGATGTAGATCTCATCGCCGCCCGAGTCGCTGCCCTGGTCGAAGGTCGTGCCGATCGCCTTGGCGGTGGTCGATCCGGGCTGGAACACCTCGGTCTCGGTGTACGGTGCCGTCACGCTCGCGTCAAACGATGCGTCGCTGGGGCTGGTGATCAGGCTGAGTCCGACCGCGAGCACGGCGCTGCCGTTGCCATCGGGCAGGTACTTGAGCGACTGAATCGGCTCGTCATTGGTGGTGCCGTCGGTGGTCAACGTGGCGCCCGCGACGCAGCTCGAGCCGCCCGCCGCGATCGTGCAGAGATTGATGTCGCCGGTGGTGGTGCCGTTGGTGTAGGCGATGTGGGCGGCGCCGCTCGAGTCGACGTACATCGCGGTGAGGTTGGCCTCGCCGAAGTCGGTCTCGCCGACGTCGGTGTAGCCCTTGCCCGCCGCCGCCGTGATGATCGGGACGCCGATGTTCTCGGCCGCTGCGGCCGTGGCGGCCTCCGCCGTCGCCAAGGCGAGGGCGCCAACCAGCGCGAGTGCGAGGTTTGTGGCTGGTCGTCTCATCAGGCCTCAGCTCCGATCGCGCGTGGTTTCTTGCGCGGCTTCTTGCTCGCCGCCACCTTCACGGCGTGTGAGCTCGCCGTCGCGAAGCCGACGGCGTTGCGCGCGGTCACCGTGCAGCTGATGCGCTTGCGCAGCTCGGCCTTGCTCAGCAGCAGCGTCGATTTGTCGGCGTGCACGATCGTGACGCCGCCCGACAGCCACTCGGTCACGTAGTGGGTCGGGTGCCCGCTGAAGCTGCCGCGCCTGCATGTCAGCCGCTGACCGACGCGGGCGCTGCCCTTGAGCGCCGGCGCCTTGACGCGCTTGGGCTCCTTCGGGGTCGCGACCTTGACCGTCGCTGCCTTGCCCTGCTCGCCGTAGCTCGTGCGCGGCGTAACCGTCACGGTTGCGCCGTAGACGGCGGGCAGGCGCACGCCGGCGGATGTTCCCTTGGTCTGTGTGACCGTCGTCTGGCCGCCGCTGGCGCGCGACTGCACGATGTAGAACGCGGTGGTGCCGCCGCCGTGCCAGCGCAGCAGCAGCTTGGCGCCGTGGCGGTGCGCGCTCAGGTGCGAAGGCGTCTTCGGCTCGAGCAGCGACGCCGGTACCACGTAGCTTGCGACCTTCAGCTGCTTGCGGACGCTGATGCCCTGCAGCACCTGCGCGACGATCGTGCGGCGCCCGCTCGGGCCCGGGGCGGGCGTGAAGCGCACCGTGCCGTGCGCGTGCGTGACCGTGCCGATCACGTGCGAGAAGTTCTTGCCGGTCTCGAGGAAGCGCACGCTCTGGCCCGCGATCGGCGCGAGCTTGTAGCTCAACGTGCGCTTCAGCGCCGCGCCGCCGACATGCGCCGTGACCTTCGGCGCGGGCAGCACGCCGGCCGTGGAGACCGAGCTGATCGTGCTGGTGCCCTGCGGCGTGATCAGCCAGTGCCCGGCCTTTGGCATCGCGAGCACGACGTAGGTGGCGTCGGTCGAGGGATCCTCGAGGATCAGCCCGTCGGCGGTCTTGACCGGGGCGCCATTGGCGGCGCTTGCGAGCTGCACGCCGCCGGGGCCGGTGACAGCGACCTGCGGCGGCGCGCCGCTGCCCTGCAGGCGCCAGACCAGGCCACGGGTGTGCGGCTTGACGGTCAGCTGATCGGAGGTCACCGCCGCGGCCCGCCCGTCGCGCCCGGATCTGGCCGACCCGCTCATGCCACCGCCGGCGCCGATCACCGGCGTCGGCGCCGCCAGCTGGTAGGAGGAGAGATCGCATTGGCCGCCGTTGCCGAGCTTGAGGCCCGCGACGTCAACCCCGCCCATGATCGAGAAGCCATGGCCGTAGACGTAGGCGCCGCCGAGCGAGAAGCTGACGATCGCCCAGCTGGCCTCACCGCAGACGGCGATCGCCTTCGAGGAGACGTTGACGTCGGCGCCGGCGAGTGAGAAGCCGAGCACCGACACCTGGCCGCCGGCGTAGGCGTCGAAGGTGCTGTTGGAGAGATCGATCCAGCCGCCGGCGTTGGCCTGCACGCAGAACTCGTCACAGTCGCCGTAGCCGATGCCGCCGCCGAAGAAGGCGTTGCCGTCAGAGTCGATCTCGAGGTAGGCGCTGGCGAGCGAGACGCCGCCGATCGAGAGGCTGCCGTCGACGCGGATGTCCCATCCGCCGGGTGGGATGCGCACGACCAGGTCGCCCTGCAGGTCGAACACGTCGGCGACGTCGATCCCGAGCCCGCCCTCGATCTCCAGCGGGTGCGTGAAGATGCCGAAGTTCAGCTCCTGCAGGAACACGCCGGTGGAGCCGAGCGGTATGCCGGGGTCGCCGAAGCTGACCTCGGCACTGAGACCGCTCAGCGATCCGTCGGTGAACGCCGCCCCGGCGCCGACGCCGTAATCGAGCGGCGACGCGAACGAGGCCTGCGCCGAGCCCTGCCAGGTGTCGGTGGCCGCGTCATAGGAGATGTTGAAGCTCTGGAGATCGAGCGGCCCGAGCCAGATCTCGGGGACGCTGATCGACAGGCCGCCGAGCGACACCGGCTGATCGATCTCGGTTGTCAGCGTGATCGAACCGGTGACCGCGTCAAACGGCGAGGGCAGTGAGATCGTGAGCGGCATGTCGAGGCTGCCGTTGGCGTTGGCGGTCGGATCGACCTGGCCGATGACCGGGAAGCCCTCGAGCTCGGCGAACGAGCCGATGTCGAGCTCGCCGAGGTCACCGCCCGCGCTGGAGGGAATGCTCCAGCTGAGCGCACCGCGATACAGCGGGATGCCGCTGATCACGCCGCCGCCGGTCGGCGCGGAGATCGCCACCTCGCCCGGACCGCCCTGGTTGCAGGCGCTGACGATCGTGTCGGCGACCGGGTCGAACACGAGCACCGTGCACGGGCTCGGCTCGATCGAGAGCCCGTCGAGGCTGATCGATCCGCTCGCCAGGTAGCGCACGCCCTCGTGCTCGAAGCAGGCCTTGACCTCGAGCACGCCGAATCGCATCTCGCGTTGCGTACAGCCACCGGGGCCTGTCCCGCTGGCACCTCCGCCGGTGCTTCCGGTGCCAGCGCCGCCGCCGCTTCCGCCGCCGGACGATCCGCCCGAGCCGATCAGAGCGCCGCTGCAGCTGCTGCCCGCGATCGAGCTCGACGTGTAGCGCGCGAGCAGGAACGACTGGTGCTCCGAGTCCGCGCCGCTGTGGCCGGCGACGACGAACGCGCCGCCCGAGTTCACGTAGCCGGCACTGATCGCGGCGTCGCTGTTGCACGACAGCAGCTCGGCGCCGGGTGTCGCGCTGGAGGGCGCGAAGCTCGTGTCGAGCTCACCGCTCGAGGTGAAGCGCGCGATCAGCGGCAGCTTCGCCGCCTGGCCCTCGAAGCTGTCGGCGGCCTGACCGGCGACCAGCAGATCACCGCTCGAATCGAGCGCCAGCGCGTTGGCCGCCGCGTTCTTGCCGCTGCCGACCTCGAGCACGTTGACGCCATGGTCGCCGAAGCTCGTGTCGACCGCGCCGGTGCTCTTGAGCGCCGCGAGCATCACCTGCCCGATGCCCTGGCTGGTCGCCGCGCTGCCGGCGATCACGATCCGGCCGCTGCTCTGGACGGCGATCGCCTGTGCCTCGGCGTCCATCCCGAACTTGAGCGCGCTGGCGCCGGTGCCGTTGAAGCTGGTCTGCAGCGCCCCGGCGCTGCTGAGCTCGGTGACGAGCGGCTCCTTGTAGCCGTTGGCGGTGGCGGTGAAGCCGGCGAGCAGCACGTCGCTGCCGTCGAGCGCGATCGCGTTGGCCTCGGTGTCGGTCTGGTTGCCGAAGCCGCCGAGGTATTTGGTCGCGCTGACCGCGGCGCCGGTCGCGGAGTTGAACGCCTCGAAGAACTCCTCGAACGCGGAGCCGTTGACGGCGCGCCCGGCGACCAGCACGTTGCTGCCGTCGAGCACGACCGCGTTGGCCTGCGAATTGCCGCCGTTGCCGATCGCCACGAGCTCCGAGCCGCCGCTGCCAAAGCTGCTCACCAGCGCCCCGCTGGGGCTGTAGAGCGCGAGCAGCACCTCGGTCGCGCCGGCGGCGGTGTCGCCACTGCCGGCGACGAGGATGTCACCGTTTGACTCGACCGTGATCGCGTTGACGGCGGATGTCGTGTCGCCGAGGTTGGCGCTCAGCGTGCCGCTGCTGCCGAACGTGGTCTCGAGCGCACCCGCCGATGAGTAGCGCGCCAGCGCGAAGCCGAGCGCGCCATCGGTGACCGCCGAGCCGCTCGCGACGACGCCGCCGTCGGGATCGGGTGCGACCGCGCTGGCCTGCGCGTCGCCGTCGCCGATCGAGGTCAGCGCCACGCCCGCGACTCCGAAGCCGGGATCGAGCCCGCCGGGAGCGTCGGCCCGCGCCTGCCCCGCGCCGGCGAGCGCCGCAACGCAAACGAGCGCGGCTGCGCTGCGCAGCCCACCTGCGCGTCGACCGCTGACGGCCCACGGCCGTATAAGTGCCCAAACCCCCGACATGCGAACTCCCCGTAGCCGCACGTTGCCCCTGCCACTTGATCCTCGCACGCTGGGCCCGCATAAAGCAAATAAAGATCGAGCGGGGCGGGAACGGTGCGCGCGCCGGTCACCGCTGAGGCGGTGGTTACGGGTGACGCTGCGGTTGCCTCGCCGCAGCGCCTCAGATAGGCTGACCGCGCCCACGGGGCCGAGCGGGACGGGGGCGGTTCTTGCGTAACCCAGGGGGTGTTTTGAGTGTCTTTTGAGTCGCCCGCGGCACGGTCGTCGAGGATTGTCCGGCTGCGCCTTGCGGTGCTGCTTGCGGTGTGCCTGGTCCTGGCCGGCGCCCAGCGCGCGGCGGCCGCGAGCCCGTACGTTCAGTCGGTGGTACCACTCACGCTGCCCGCAGCCGCGGTTGCGGGTGAGTTCGAGATCTATGACGTCGCCTGTAACGACACCGATGTGTGCGTCGTCGCCGGCAGCTACCAGGATTCCTCCAGTAACGAGCAGGCGATGGTGACGCCGATCATCGACGGAGTGCCCGGTGCCGCTGAGACGGTCACGCTCCCGCCCGACGCCGACACCAGCAGTCAGAACGCGAGTCTGGTGGGCGCCAGTTGCCAGGCAAACGGTTCATGCACCGCCTTTGGCAGCTACCTGGGCCGCTCAGGGGAGTTGCTGCCGATGGTGGTACAGGTCACCGGCGGCGTGCCCGACACCGCGATCCAGGTCGGTGGGCCAACGGACGAGACTGCTCCCGACGCCCCGCAGCTCGCCGCCCTCAGCTGCCCGCCGACCGGTGCCTGCATCGCGGTCGGCTCCTACGACAGTGAGAACGCGGGCACCACGGCCCCGATGGTGGTCCCGATCAACGCCGGCGTGCCGCAGCAGGGGGAGGCGGTGACGCTGCCCGCCAACGTCGATCCGAGCAATCCCGGAGGCGCGCTGGGTGGCGTCGACTGCCCGTCGGCCAGCTCCTGCGTAGCGGTTGGCGACTACTACCCCAGCAGCGGATCGACGCTGCCGCTCGTGCTGCCGATCAGCGACGGGGTCCCCGGGACAGGCACAGCGGGATCGATTCCGGCGGGCTATGACAGCTCCGACCCGCAGGCGAACCTGCAGTGGGTCTCCTGTCCGGTGGCCGGCTTCTGTGAGGCCGCCGGCTACTACAGCGACGCCACGCTCGGACAGGTGAACCTGGTGATGCCGATCACCGGCGACGTGCCGGGCAGCCCGGCCGAGGTCGTGGCACCGCCTGACTACCAGCCGAGCCAGGCGTCGGTGTCGCTGACCGGTCTGAGTTGCTCAACGGAGTCAATGTGTGTTGGCGCCGGCTACTACAGCTCCGTGGACAACAGCATCTCCGGCTACCAGGCCGCCGTGATCACGATCGACGGCTCGCAGGCCGCCAGTCACGAGGCGACGCTACCCACCGACGCGTCGACCAGCGTCTACGACGCGGGCTTCAACAACAACAACGGCGAGAACGGCAGCTCGATCGGCTGCACACCCTCGGGGCCGTGTCTGGCAATCGGGAGCTACAGCACCGGCAGCCAGATCCTCTCCGGCATGCTCGCCCAGGTATCCCCGGGCGGCGTCCTCGGTGCGGCTGTGACGACGCCCGTTCCCAGCGACATCAACAGCACCAACCCGCACGGGAGCGGCCACGACTCGCTGCTGACGGGGATCGGCTGTGACGCCTATGGGTCGTGTGCCGTGCTTGGCACCTACTACAGCACCGCCGATGCGTTCGCTCCGCTCGAGCTGACCGAGCAGGCGCCGCTGGCGGTCACGACCTCGAGCCTGCCCGGCGGTACTCAGGGGACGGCGTATCCGTCGGCGCTGCTGGCGGCGACCGGTGCCTGGGGCGTCTACAGCTGGTCGGTGTCGTCCGGCAGCCTGCCCGCGGGGCTCAGCCTCAACTCACAGACCGGCGTCATCTCAGGCACTCCGACCGGCTCGGGGACGGCGACCTTCGCCGTGACGGTGACGGGGACCGGCTCGCCGGTACCGACCGCGAGCCAGCAGCTGTCGCTGACGGTCGCGGCGGCGGCGAAGTCGACGTCAAAGCCGACACCGGTGCTGAGGCTGCTCGGCGCGAGCGGCAAGGTCAGCGCCGGCAAGCTCGGCGTCAAGCTCGCGTGCTCGCGCGCTGCCTGCAGCGGCACCGTCAAGCTCGAGATCACCAAGGTCGTGACGGTCAAGAAGGGCAAAAAGCGGGTGCGCAAGCACAAGACGGTGGCGATCGGCAGCGTCCACTATGCGGCCGCCGCCGGCGCGACCAAGACGCTGAAGCTGACGCTCGACGGCACCGGCAAGAAGGCGCTGAAGGCGGCGAAGAAGCATCGCCTCGCGGCGACCCTGCTGGCGACCGTCAAGGCTGGCAAGAACGCGTCGCGGCACGAGACGGTCTACACCGCGACCAAGAAGAAGAAGAGGGCTCTACGGACTGATCTCTGAAGCGGCTAGGTTGTGGAGGACCGGGCGGCGTGGGTTCTGCGGATCAGTCAGCTTGTTTCCGCTGCGGCGGGATGTAGCGCACGGCGTGGATCGGCAATAGCGATTGCGGTTCGTCGCCTGTGAGCAACTCGAGCTGGTGTGAGTCGGCTGTCGCGGCGATCCAAAGGTCGTTTGTGGGCTTGCGGCCGGTGGCGTTGCGTAGCGCGCCGTAGCGGGCGGCGATATCGACGGTGATCGGCAGGATCTCGGTTCCGGCGAGGATCGCCGTGAGTCGTTCTTGGCGGGCGGCCTGGACGTCCGGGTCGATGGCTGAGAGCACGCCGTGCTGTAGCTCGCCGATACTGACCACGGAGATCGCGACAGGTTGATCTCCTGGGTCGTAGCCGTCGATCAGCAGGCTCGTGTCCAGGACAACGGTCACTCGCGCTCGGTCGCTCGAGTCTCTCTGAGCTCGTCGGCCCAGGCAGCATCGACGGGCGTCCGTTCGAGCAATGCGGTGAACGGTTCGCGGCGTTGCGCGGGGAGAGGGGAGAGCTGCGCGACCTGTCTGCCGTTGACCGTGATCGTGAACGTTTCGCCGGCCTCGGCACGTTTCAGGATCTCAGAGATGTCGTTGCGCAATTCACGCTGAGCAATGACCGTCACACCGCTAGCGTAGCAGTTTGCTACACGGGTGCGCCGCCCTGGTGGAGATCCACACGACAGCGACTCGCCATTCTGCGAAACCGCACGGGGCTCGACGCCATGGCATCACAGTTCTGATGCGTTGATGCTACGGCGGCCCTGGTGCCGGGGCGGGCGAGCAAGCGAGCCGCCCGCCCCGCGGCCGCGATCGTCGGTTTCGTCGCTAGCCTGAGGGGCAGCAGACTCGCGATGGCCGCGCTCGACGAAATCCCCGGGCTTGATCAGCAGGATCCTGCGCGCGCGGTGCTCAACCAGGCACCGCCGCTCGAGCCCGCCAACCTGTTCGAGCTCGATCTTGCGCTGCAGGAGTCACTCGCGCGTGAGGGCGGCGGCTGGGGGATCGAGCGCGTGCGTGAGGCCGGCGCGGTCGCCGGCAGCGCCGAGGCGCGTGAGCATGCGCGCCGCGCCGAGCGCAACGTGCCGGTGCTCAGGACCCATGACCGCTACGGCACGCGCATCGACGCGGTCGAGCTCGACCCGAGTTGGCACTGGCTGCTGCGCGGCGCGATCGAGCGCGGCATGTCAGGGCTGCCGTGGCGTGAGCAGCAGCCCGGCGGGCACGTCGTGCGCGCGGCCATGTTCGCGCTCTGGGGTCAGCTCGACGACGGCGTGATGTGCCCGGTCTCAATGACCTACGCGTCGGTGCCGGCGCTGCGCGACGGCTCGCCGGCGCTCGCGGCACAGTGGGAGCCGAGGCTGACCGCCTATGACTATGACGGCGGGGCGCTCGCCGGGATGGCGATGACCGAGCGCCAGGGCGGCTCGGACGTGCGCGCGAACATCACGCGTGCGATCGAGGCCGGCGACGGGTGGTATGAGCTGCACGGCCACAAGTGGTTCTGCTCCTACCCGCCCTGCGATCTGTTCCTGGTGCTCGCGCAGGCGAGCGGCGGGCTCTCATGCTTTCTGGTCGAGCGCGGCGCGGGGATGGAGTTCCAGCGTCTCAAGGACAAGCTCGGGACGCGCTCGCTGCCGAGTGCCGAGGTCGAGTTCCGCGGCGCCCGCGCGCGGCTGCTGGGCGAGGAGGGGCGCGGCGTGCAGACGATCATCCGCATGGTCAACCACACGCGCCTCGACTGCATGCTCGGCTCGGTCAGCGCGTGCCGCCGCGGGACCGTCGAGGCGATCCACCACGCCCGCCACCGTCGCGCCTTCGGGGCGCCGCTCGTGCGGCAGCCGGCGATGATGAACGTGCTCGCCGATCTGGCGCTCGATTCAGAGGCGGCGACGGTCGCGGCGCTGCGGATCGCGCGCGCCTACGACGAGGGTGCCGCGGGTGCCGCGTTCCGGCGGCTGGCGACCGCGGTGATGAAGTACTGGATCTGCAAGCGCGCGCCGGTGCACGCCGTCGAGGCGCTCGAATGTCTCGGTGGCAACGGCTTCGTCGAGGACTCGGGGATGCCGGCGGTGTATCGCGGCGCGCCGATCAATTCGATCTGGGAGGGCTCGGGCAACGTCGCGGCTCTGGATGTCCTGCGGGCGCTGGGGCGCGAGCGCGAGGCGGTCGCGGCGTTCCGCGCCGAGTGCGAGCTCGGGCGTGGCGCCAACCGCTGGCTCGACGCACAGCTCGACGCGGTCGACGGCATCGACGCCGCGGACGTGAGCGAGTACGGAGCGCGGCGGGTGGTCGAGGACATGGCGCTGGCGCTGCAGGGCTCGCTGCTCGCGCGCTTCGCGCCGGAGGCCGTGGCCGACGCGTTCTGTGTCTCACGGCTCGGCGGGCAGGGCGGCCGCGCCTACGGAACGCTACCGGCGGGGGTCGATGCGGCGGCGATCATCGCGCGGGCGCTGCCGGGCACGTGAACGCAGAGTCCACGTCCAGAACTGAGGCGGAACCCGTCATGCCACGGGAACAGTCTACGGGCGGCTGCCAAGCAGTTGAGTGATGTGCGCGAGCACTCGCGCGCGGACCGGATCAGGAGCGGGCAGCAGGGAGGCCCGCTGTAGGCGTAACAGGCTCTCGCACCGGACTCGCTTGCGATCTGGCTTGCTCGCGGCCGGCGGGCCGCGGGCTGACGGACCCGCTGCGTCTATCTGGCCGCAACCCGATTCCTACGGCGTGCTTAGCGCGTTTTTACGCGGTTGGGCCAAGCTCGAATGCAGGATGAGAACGCGGCAGGAGGAAAAAGTGTCCACCGCCGTTGATGGTCCTCAAGCACGCACCCCCGAATGCCGAATCTGAGGTAACGAAACGGCAGCAACTGTCGGATCGGCACCGGGCAAACAAACCAAAGCGACATCCTCTTCCATGACTTTCTTTCTGGGCATCGCCCTCGCGCTCGGCTGCGCGCTAACGACCAACCTCGGCTTCCTCTACAAGCACCGTGGTGCGTGCGAGGCCCCGCCGGTTGACTTCCGCCGACCGATCTGGTCCGCGCGCAGGCTGTACTCCTCGAGGATGTTCGCGATCGGCATGCTGGTCGCCTGCGGATCGTGGATCTTCCACATCGGGGCGATGGCGATGGTGCCGCTGTCAGTGGTGCAGATGGTGCTGGCCGGCGGGATCGTGCTGCTCGCGATCATGGCCGAGCGCTGCTACGGCGCCTGCGTCGGCAACCGCCAGTGGGCCGGGCTCGCGATGACCGCGCTCGGGTTGATCCTGCTCGGCATCTCACTGCCGGCTGTACACGGCGCGCACTCGCGCTACTCGGTGCCCGGGATGATCGCCTTCGAGCTGATCCTGGTCGCGATCGGCACGCTGCTGATCCTCGGCCCGCGCATCGGCGCCCCGCGTGAGCATCACGGCGTGATGCTCGGCGCCGCCTCCGGAATCCTCTTCGGTGTCTCCGACATCGGCATCAAGGCGTTGACGGGCCTGGTCGGCGCGCATGGCATCTTCGGCCTCGCGTCGCCGTGGCTGGCGTTCACGATCGGGGCCTCGATCGTCGCCTTCTTCGCGTCGGCCAAGGCACTGCAGGACGGCGAGGCGGTCCCGGTGATCGCCGTGACCAGCACCGCCGCCAACGTCTCCGGCATCGTCGGCGGCCTCGTCGTGTTCGGCGATCCGTTCCCGACCAGCACGATCGGCATCACCTTCCAGGTGCTCGCCTTCGCGCTGGTGATCGTCGCCGCCTGGTTCACCCCGGCGCCGGTCCGCGCGGTCAGCGGCCTCAGCGTCGCGGTCGCCGCTGCCTGATCTCCGCCGGCCGGGGCGCCGCGCGAGGCGGCTCTCGCACGCCTGGCAGGGCTGCCGCCCGCCTGACAGGAATCTTGCAAGCGATCTGCGCTGCTCACGCGCCGCCTGGCGTTTGCCGATGTTGCCGCATGCCCCATGACACCCGGCTCCTCAACGAGCTGGCGATAGCGAGCCTCGACTTCCCCGCCGTCATCTGTGACCGGGACGGGTCGCTGGCGCTCGCCAACGCCGCGGCGCTCCGGCTCTGGCCCGGCGCCGACGAGCCGGGCGACCGGAGCTTCCGCGATCTTGCGCTGTTTTGTGAGAGCGGCGAGCAGGTTGCGGTGCAGCGGCATCCGCTGCGCTTCGCGCTCGACGGTGAGGACCGCGTGTCAGGACGCTTTCGCGTCAGCCCGGACGGTGAGTCCTGGGACCTGACGGCGGTTGCGCTGCTCGGCGAACGGGGGGTGCTGCAGGGCGCCATGTTGACGCTGCAGCCGGCCGACGACAGTCGCCTGCGGGTGCAGGACTACGCCTCCGATATCGAGATCATCGGTGAGGTCAGCCGCACGTTGGCGTCGGTCGAGGACGCACACGAGGCCGCGGCGATCGTCAGCACCGTCACGCTCGGCTCGACCGGTGCCTGCGCGGTGCTGCTGTGGCGCACCGACCCGCTCGGCGAGCTCGTGATCTCACACGAGGAGAGCGTGCTCGAGGAGGCCGCGATGGGTGCGGTCACGGTGCAGGCCCGCGTCGGCGCGCAGCGCGCGGTCGCGCAGATGGGCGCGCACATCGACCAGAGCGCCGCCAACGATCTGACGCTCTGGCATGAGCCGCTGAGCTATGCCGGCACCGCGATCGGCGCGCTCTCGATCGTCTGGGGCGGCGCGTTTGACCAGGCCGCGTGCCTCGACGCGCTGACCGAGCGGCTGCAGACGTTGATCGGACTGCTCGGCCAGCAGGCCGCGGTCGCGCTCGAGCGCGCCAAGCTGCTGCACGCGCTGAACGACGCCGCGCGGCTCGATTCGCTCACCGGTCTCGTCAACCGGCGCGAATGGACTCCGAGCCTCGAGCGCGAGCTCAAGCGCGCGCGCCGCACGCACGAGCCGCTCAGCCTCGTGCTGCTCGACGTCGACCACTTCAAGAAGTACAACGACCGCAACGGCCACCCCGCCGGCGACCGGCTGCTCGCCGACGCCGCGGCCGCGTGGGCCGAGCAGCTGCGCGAGGTCGACGTGCTCGCCCGGCTCGGCGGCGAGGAGTTCGCCGCGCTGCTGCCGAGCTGCGACATCGACGGGGCGATGCAGGTCGCCGAGCGCCTGCGCGCGGCGATGCCACACGGGCAGTCATGCTCGCTCGGAGTCTGCGTCTGGGATGAGCGGGCGACCGCCGGCGAGCTCTACGCCGCCGCCGACCGTGCGCTCTACCGCGCCAAGGACGGCGGGCGCAACCGCGTCGTCGCGAGCCTCACCGAGTTCTCGCACAGCGTCGCGTAGCCGGGCGATTCAAGCGAGCAAACCGACGGACACGAGCTTGATTTGCTCGGGCCGCGCCGCGGATCAATAGGATCGGCGCAGCGGGTGGCGGGTTCGCCACCGATCTGATCTCACGATTAGCACGGGGGTAGCTATGGGACGAGAGTCGGCTGTTTCATTGATGCGGGCAGGATCGCTCCGTCGGGTCGCTGCCGTGCTGGCGGCGCTGGTCGCCTGCGGGCTGCTGGGCGCCGCACGGGCACGCGCCGATACGGCGTTCATCCAATCGGTCTCGAGTTCGAGCCTCCCGGCCGCCGCCGAGACCAGCGAGAGCAGCTGGCAGTTCGACCAGACGGCCTGCGGAAGCGGCGGTCAGTGCGTCGTCGTCGGCTACGACCTGCAGAAGGCGTCGACGACGCTGCACGCGATGCTGATGCCGATCAGCAACGGCGTCGCCGGACCCGCGGTCGACGTCCCGCTGCCCGCGAACGCGAACGCCGCGGAGACCTCCGAGCTGATCAGCGTGGGCTGTGAGGGCAGCGGATCGTGCACCGCCGTCGGCTACTACACGCTGAAGTCCGGCCCCGAGGCCGCGATGATCACGCAGATCACCGACGGCGTGCCGGCCACCGCCATACAGGTGACGCTGCCTGCCAACGCCGAAAACGTCAATGCGGGCGACCTCCAGGGTGTCAGCTGTCCGACCGCCGGAGGGACCTGTGCGGCAGTCGGCTTCTACCGAACCGGTCCGAGCAGCTACGAGGCGATGGTCGTGGCGATCAACGGCGGCGTGGCGGCGACCGGCGTCGCGGTTCCGCTGCCGGCGAACGCGAATCCGACCACGCCCCAGGCCGAGCTGTATTCGGTCGCGTGTCAGACCTCCGGCGGCTGCACCGCCGTCGGCCAATACGCCACACCCAACGGCGACGACGTGCCGATGGCGGTGGCGATCAGCGGCGGTGCTCCGGCAACCGCCGTGCAGGGCCCGGTGCCGTCCGCGCACAACGACACTCCACAGGGCACCGAGGAGTGGCTCGCATGTCCGGCGTCGGGAACCTGCCAGGCGCTCGGCCAGTATCAGGACAGCTCCAACCAGGAGCAGCTGATGGTGACGCCCGTCAGTGGCGGCACGTTCGGAACCCCGACGCTGGTGACGTTGCCGAACCTGCTGGCCCCCGATGACATCCAAAACGGCGCGATCAGTTGCTCGTCGGCGTCGCTGTGCGTCGACTCCGGGTACTACGAGACCAACTCGTCGCAGTACCTGGACTTCCTGATCACGATCACGCCGAGCGGAGCGACGGTCGCGGTCGTGCCACCGCCTGCCGGTGCCGACCTGAGCACGGTCGGGCTGAGCGGTTTCTACGGAGTCGGCTGTGTCGTCAACGGCACCTGCCTCAGCGCCGGCTGGTTCGGGCTGGGCACCAGCCAGCAGCAGGGCATGCACGTCCAGACCTCGGCGTCGGGCGTGGCCGGAGCCGCGAGCGAGACGCCGGCTCCGTCGGCGGCGAACACGACCGCGCCCAACGTCACCCTCGATGGCGTCGGCTGCAGCACGACCGGGTCGTGTGTCGAGGTTGGCACCGACCTTGACGGCGCCGGACGCTATGAGCCGTTCGCGGTCAGCGAGCAGGCGCCGCTTGCGCTCTCGAATCCGGGCCTCGCGGCCGGGAAGGTCGGATCCGCCTACCAGGCCCAGCTCAGCGCCGCCGGTGCATGGGGCAGCTACAGCTGGTCGATCAGCTCGGGAAGCCTGCCGGCGGGGCTCAGCCTCAACGCCCAGACCGGCGTGCTCTCGGGGACGCCGACCGCCGCCGGGACCGCGAGCTTCACCGTCGAGGCGACCGGCACGGGATCCCCGCTGCAGACGGCCACCCTGCCGCTCTCACTGACGATCGCGGCGCTGCCACCGCGGCTCAAGCTGCTCAGCGCTAGCACCGCCGTCAGCGGGAACCGCCTCAAGGTCAAGCTCGCCTGCGCAAACTCGGCGTGCAAGGGCTCGGTGAAGCTCGAGCGCACCGTCGTGGTGACCGTCAAGAAGGGCAAGAAGCGGGTGCGCAAGCACCGCACCGTGGTGCTCGGCACGGCGAGCTACTCACTCGCCGCGGCCCACACGAAGACGCTCGAGCTCAAGCTCAACGGCAAGGGCCGGCGCGCGCTGGTGGCCGCCAAGCGCCATCGCCTGCGGGTCACGCTGGTGGCGACGGTCACCGGCGGCAAGCGGGTGACGCGCAGCGAGACGATCCACGCCGTGGCCAAGAAGAAGAAGAAGTAGGCGCTGGGCGCTGGGCGCTGGGCGCTAGGCGCTAGGCGCTGGGCGAGCGGAGGAGGCGGCTTAAGCGAGCAAATCGACCGGCACGAGGTTGATTTGCTCCGACCGCGCCGTTTTTCGTGCAGATCTGAGCAAATCGCGGGAACCCCGCGCGATTTGCTCGTTTCAGCCGGTTGTGCGACGGCTGGCGCAGCTCCAACTCTGGGGTTGACCCCAGTGCAAACGTGGGTGCCGCCGATTACGGTCGGCTGACGTGCCTTGGCGGCTTTCGCTGCCACGGTGAACGTCGACACAGGGCGCATAGGGGGCGACATGAGGTACAGGCGAGCTCGAGGGGATCGCCCGCAGGCCGGGCCGGCACGGCGGTTCGTGGCACGGGCGTTGTTGGCGATCGCGGTGACGTTCGTCGCATCCTCAGCGGTTGCGTTCGGGGCAAGCGGCGTGGTCACCGCGCCGTCCTCTGCAGTGAAGCTGGAGGCGCTCTCAGACGCGTCACCGTGGCTGACCGGAGATGATGCGCGCGCCGCTCTGCTGAGCGCCGCGGCGGCCTGCCCGAAGCCGTCGAGCGCCAAGCTGCGGGTGCCGTCGATGAATGCTGCGCTGGCGGCCGCACGCAAGCAGCTCGACCACCACTCGAGCGCCACGGCACGCAGAAAGCTCGACGCGACGTCAGCTGTCGGCAACGCCCGCAAGGCGCGGCTGCTGGCCGCGGCCGCGCTCGCGGAGAATCGCCCGGAGGCGGCGCTTGCGATCCTGCTCGACAGCCGCGCTCGCGCGCACAGCGACTCGGCCACCCGTGTGGATCTCGGATCGGTGTTGGTCACCCTCGGACTGCCCGCGCAGGCGCTTGCGGTGCTCGACTCGGTTCACAGCTTCGGGCACACGGCGAGCTCGCTCGGAATCGGCTTGAAGCCGGTCGCGATGAACGACAAAGGCTTCGCGCTGTTCCAGCTCGGGCACTTCACCGCCGCCGGGCGCGACTTCGCCAAGGCGGCCAGGGGCGAGTCGCTGTTCGCCGAGGCCCGTGACAACGTGGCCGCAGCGAAGCTGTGTGCGGACCCGCACTCGCCGCCGGCGAACCTGTTGCCCGCGCCGTGGCGTGACCCGAACATCCCGACGGTTAACGATCCGAGCAGCGGGGACCTGATCCCGGTCACCGCAGACGTCTTCAACCTGTCGGCCGGGCGGCAGCCCGCGGCACTCCAGCCGAAAGCCGACTCGACTGAGCCATATGCCGAGCTCACGATCCCGTGGGCACAGACCGCGGCCGACATGGCCGCCTGGGAACCGATGTACGCACAGCTTGCCCAGGAGGTCTCAGACGACGTCGGCGTGATCACGCAGCTGGATCTGCAGGCCGGCCAGCAGGAGGCCACCAACAGTTGGCTGACGCAGCGGCGTGACAACGCGATCTTCGCCGCGATGGGTCTGTTCACAGCCACGAACACGCAGCTTGCGAGCCTGACCACCGCTGTGGGCAACAGCCTCGACGCAGCCCAGGGTGTCCAGGATCAGCTGAACAGCGACCTCGGGGCCGATCAGGAGGCATGCGCCGACGCGATCTCGCAGGACTGCTACGACCAGAAGTGCACGGCATCCGAGGAGTCCGCGCATACGAAGTGGCGGGCCGACATGGAACAGGCCGACGGCAGCCAGGGTGAAGCGGTCGAGCTCGTTCTGCAGGAGGCCACCGCTCTGGCCGCCGACACCAACAGCGCCGCCGCCCAGCAGCAGCTGATGCTCGACGTACGGGTGTACGCGGACAGCAACCTGCTGCTGGTCACACAGGAAGCCGCGCTCTGGGCCCAGCAGCTGACCTACGGCGTCCCCTGCACGATCTCCAGCACCCCGGCGCCAGCCGTGGGGCAGATCGAGACGCCCAGCGGCGGCGCCGCTTGCCAGGCGCTCCCGGGCAACAGCTTCAGCATTTCCTTGGCCGACACGGTCGAGCTCGACGTTGACTGCGGGGACGTCGGCGTCACCGTCAAGGAGCCAGGCCCGCTCGGTCTGTTCGCAAGCGCCAGCTACAGCCTGAAGGCGGGCTCGCTGACCCTGTTCGGTGGCGGCATGGCCGGCGCGAGCGGATCGTTCCTGCCGGTCAGCGCATCATTCCAGGCAGGGATGTACGTCACCGTCGGTGACAAGGGCTTCGAGGATGCGGGGGTTCGGCTCAGCCTCAACGCCGGCAGCGCCGGCGAGACCGTACCGAGCTACGGAACCTCCGCGACGGTCGACTTCAGCTTTGCAAACGGATTTGACTGGTCGAACTTCGAATAGCTTGTGGCGGATCCGGATCACGCGGTCGCCGCGGCGATCGCCGCCGGCGGGCCGACCCTCAGCTCGGTTGCAGCGGTGGCGGTGACACCGGATCGCGGGCGTTGTGGTTCGCCACCGGCAGCCGCGGCTCGACCACCAGTCGCTGGAACTGGGAGATCAGCTCGAGCCAACCGTCGAACCGGCTGCAGCCGTCGCTGCCGTCATCGATCCATCCGCTGATCGGATCGGATCGTTCAATCCTGACGCGCAGCAGTTGCTCGGCGGCGGCGTGGCTCGTCGGTGCGGCCATGCGCTCAGCGTCGCAGGCGCCGGTGCGGCTTGCACTGGGGTCAACCCCAGGGTTTCGCCGCGGCTCAGGCGCGGGCCGTCGGCCCGCGGGACGATCGGCGCCGACGGTGCGGAGCTCAGCTTTCGGGATCGGCGGCGCCGAGGGCCTGAGCCAGCTGATCACGGCCGGCGACGTCGAGCTTGCGGTAGGTGTTGGCGAGGTGGTACTCGACAGCCTTGACGGTCACGAACAGCGCCTGCGCCACGGCCCGGTTGGTCATTCCGCCGGCCACCATCTCCGCGACCCGCCGTTCACTCGGGGTCAGCGCCACCACGCCGTCGCGCGGTTGCCGGCTCGCGTGAGCACCGGCCGCTGCCAGCTCGACGCGGGCGGTGGCGGCAAGCGCGAGCGCGCCGCCTCGCTCGGCGAGCGCGAGCGCCTCCTGGAGCACCGCGCGCGCATCGGCGCGACGTCGCGCCCGGCGCAACGCGGCGCCGAGCTCGACCAGGCAGTAGCTGCGCTCGAGTCGCGGCGGGAGCCCGTCGAGTTGCGCCAGCGCCTGGCGATAGCGCTCAATCGCATGCTCGCCGTGCTCGGTGCGGGCAATCGCGCGCAGCGATCGAGCGACCGCCAGTGGGGCGCCGGCGCACGTCGCCGCGATCAGCGCAGCGTCGGCAAGCGAGCGCGCCCGGTCGCGGTCCCCGGCAAGCACGGCGGCGAACGCCGCATCGGTGCGCCACGGCATCGGGCTGGGGCACTCGATCCCCGCCGCGGAAAGCATCTCGCCAGCGCTCAGAAGCCGCTCGAGCGCGTCTGCGGGAAGGTCTTCGGCGACGAGCAGCCGGCCGGCGGCGATCAGGATCAGCGGATGTTGGGTCGAGCGCTTGAGCTGCTCATCGTGCTCCACCAGGGCAAGCGCCTCGCGCGCGGCGCTGAGCTGCGCCCGCTCGATCTGGGCAAACACCAGGATTGCCACGGCACCGCCCAGCCACGCCGCCCAGCCATCGTGGCGGGCCTGAATCGCCGCCTCCGCATCGGCGACCGCGTCGCTCACACGACCCTGGGACAGCAGTGGCCATGCGCGGGTGTAGGAGGCGGACGCGAACGCCATCGGCGATCCGCGACGGCGCGCGTCGGCGAGCACCGCGTCGCACACCTCGACGCCCCGCTCGAGCTCGTCGGCCGCGAGCAGCCCGCCGGTCACCATCGGCCAGGCAACGCCGTCACTGCCCTCGATCGCCAGCAGCTCGCCGCTGCCCCAGGCGCGCTCCGCCAACCCCAGCACATGGTCGTGGTCGGCGCCCTCGAACGCGCCATGCATCGCCAGCTGCGCAAGTAGCTGCCGCTCTCCCGGCGTCGGGCGCTCTTGCTCGGAGGGCAGGGCGACCGCGCCCCCGACAGCCCGTGCACGTGCTCGCAGCGACACCTGCAGCGACGCGACCGACCACCACGCCGCACGTAACTCCCGGCCCAACTCCGGCTCGGCGTCGCCGAGCTGGTCGATGCCCTGCTCGAGCACCGCTGCCGCGTCCTCAATGCGCCCCTGCAGTGCAAGTGCGCGTCCGAGCTCAGCGGACACACGCGCACGTTCCTCTCCGACCTCGACCAGCTCGGCGGCCGCCCCCAGCCGCTCGACCGCCTCCGCGCGCCCCAGCGCCACCTCCACGCGCGCAAGTTCGATCAGCAGGCCAGCGCGCTGTTCAGCAACCACCGGCTCCCGCAACGCACGTTCGAGCCACCCGGCCGCGACCGTGGTTGCGCCCCGCGCCACCGCGATCGCAGCCGCCGCACGCAGCCGCTCGACGACCCACGGGTCACCACGTCCCCCCGACTGCATCAGGTGCGCCGCGACCTTCTCGGACTCCGCTCCATCGCGAGCGAGGATCCGGGCTGCGCGGCCGTGCAGCTCGCCGCGCTCACCTGCACCAAGATCGGCACGCAGCGCCTCGGCGACCAGCGGGTGCACGAACCCGAGTGGCTCCATTGCACGCAGGATCGCGGCACCGGCAAGCGCGTCGAGCGCACGCGTCGCCACCTCCACGTCGAGCCCGGCGAGCTCGCTTGCGTGGGGAAACGCGCAATCGTCACCGAACACAGCCACCGCCCGCGCGAACCGCACGCATACGGAGTCGAGACGCCCCAGCCGCACAAACACCGCGCGCGAGACAGACTCCGGCGCGAGCCGCTCGATCGCTCGCGCGGTCAGCGAGCCGGCCGGGAGCTTGACGAGCTCGAGCAACAACTCGCGCAGATAGAACGGATTGCCCCCCGTGACCGCCGCGCACGCCTCCACCACACCATCCGGCAGCTCCGTGCCGAGCGCGGCACGCACGAGCATCGCGCTCGCGCTCAGCGACAACGACGCCAGCGGCAACCGCCGCACCCGAGCATCCGCCGCGATCGCCGTCAATACCGGGCCGCCGTCCCCGACCTCATCCGAGCGCTTGGCCAGCAACACCGCGACCTGCAGGTCACCCAAGCGGCTCATCAGGTAGGCGACGAGGCGCAGTGACTGCTCGTCGGCCCAGTGTGCGTCGTCGATCACCAGCAGCACAGGCCCCGATTCGGCGACGTCGGCGATCAACCAGAACAGACGGTTCGCGATCCGGAGCACGTCATCAGCACCCGCGACCGGCTGCGCGGCGGCGGGTTCGCCAAACAGTGCCGCCGAGGTGGCGTCGTCACCGAGCATCGCCCGCCGCTGCGTCGCGTCGATAGCCGGCATCAACATTCGCTGCACCAGGCCCCACGGAGCCGACCGCTCGAGCTCCTCGCCGCGAGCGGCGAGTACGGCCATGCCCGACTCGGCAGCAAGCGCTGCGGCGGCGGCAAGCAGCTCTGACTTCCCGACGCCGGCGGCGCCCTCCACGATCAACAACCCGCCCGAGCGCCCACGCGCAGCCGCCATCAACCCGCCGATTGCTTCGAGCTCGCGCTCGCGCTCAAGCAGCTGTCCAACCGGCATCGCCCCATACCCAACGCCAGACATGGCGGTGACCACTCTACGCCGCTAACCGTCGAGGCGCCGCCTCGTCCTTTAGCGGACCCTTAGGTCTCGAGACTCCGCAGCCGACGCTTCCGGCGCGTGCCGCGCCGGGGCGAAAACCCTGGGGTCGACCCTAGTGCAAACCGCATCGCGCTCTGGAACGCTGAGCGGGTGGTCTTATCGGGGCGAAGCCATCGCCGGCGGGCGGTCTCAATGCTGGCCGTTCTTGCCGCCGTCCTGATCCAGCTGCACGTCGCGACGCCGGCGGCGGCCGCTGGAACATGGTCTGAACCCGTGGTGCTCGGCGGCGACGTGTACGGCGGAGCCGACGAACCGCCGCGGCTGGCCGAAGACGGCGCGGGCGCTGCCGTCGCCGTCTGGTCGGCTGACGACGAGAGCTACCCACTCGGAATCGACGCGAGCTACAGAGCCGCGGGAGGCGCCTTCGGAACCGCGACGGCCGTTTCCGCGAGCGCGACCGCACCCAGCGTTGGCATCGACTCGAACGGAGATGCGACGCTCGGCTTCACCGCCGGGGCCGGCGACGCGAACTCGGCAAACGACGTTTATTCGGGGATGCCCGCGTTCACACGGCTTTCGGCGGGCGCGTACCGCGCGACGGTGGTGGCGGTCGACCGGATCGGTCGCGCCAGCAAGCCGGCCGCGCTGCGACTGAAGAGCGTCGGCAAAGGCTGAGGATGGTGGATCGGGTGAACCGTGCCTCAACTTTGATTTCCGGCGTGTCGGTCCTGGCCGCCGCGGCGCTCGCCTGCGGAGCGGCCCCGAGCATCGCCCAGGCGGCGGCCGGTTGGCAGGTCGTGCCCGCGGCCAACCCGGTGGCCAACGGCATCGGCGCCGGCTTTCCAGTCCCCAACGGCTCGCTCAGCTCGGTGTCGTGCGTCAGCGGCAAGTGCATGGCCGTGGGCTCGTCGCTGGCGCTGATCAGCGGCGACACGACCGGTCAGGCCACGGCCGAGTCCAACGCCGGGGGTGGCTGGGCACTGACGCCCGTGGCGAACCCGGGCGGCGTCGACGGCGACCAGCTCTCCGGCGTGTCATGCGCGGCGGCTGCGAGCTGCGTGTCCGTCGGCAGCCAGGGCGGCGGCTTCGGACAGGGTTCCGTGCCGCTCGCCGAGCGCTGGGATGGCGGTGACTGGGAGACGATGTCAACGCCCGCGACCGGCGATGACACGTTCTTCAACGGCGTCTCCTGCCCCACCGTCAATGACTGCGTCGCCGTCGGAAACCAGTCGGGCGCGGGCGGGGCCGAGCAGCTGGCTCCCGCCACGGGCGCCTATGTGAGCCCGGCCGCCGGCTCGGATATCAGCGGTGAGCAGACGAGCTCTCCCGACGGGACCTACTCGGCGGCCTGGAACGGCAACAACGTGACGGTTTCCGATAGCAGTGGCACGGTCCTCACGACCCAGGCGACGGAGGGTGGCTTCAGCCCCAGCGGCCAGGCGTTTGTCGCCGAGACGCTCAGCGGCGGGATCCTCGACGTGCAGCTCTTCAACCTCTCCGACGGCGACGCGGCCACGGCGATCTTTGCGGTCGATCCGACCGTGACGTCGGCGACGGTTGCGTTCAGCCCGTCGGGGCACTACCTGATGGTCGGCTACACCACGGCGACGCAGACGTTCTTCGACGTGGCCGACGCGACCGCCACCAGTCAGGCCGCCGCCGCCGTCTTCACCTCCGGTGCGATCGACGTCTCCGGCGCGCCCGGGCCGTGTAACGGCAAGGGCAGCTGTGGCGTCGCGAGCTACGGCTTCGGGCCCAACGACAGCCGCTTCTATTACGCCTACATCAGCAACAGCGGCCAGTACGTGCAGTGGCGCTGGACCGACCTGGCCAAGCCGGCGCCTGCGCCGATCTACGCCGATCAGACCGCGGGCACCTCGGGCTATGCGAAGTTCAGCCCGGGCGGCGCCTATCTGGCGATCGTGACCGGCAGCGGCAGCGGCACCGTGCGGGTCGATCTGTTCGCCACCGACGGCGGGCAGGATCTCGCCGCCGCCGGCCCGACCGCGTCCGCCGCCGACCCGGTGCTGACCGCCACCGGCTCCGAGCAGACGGCAACCATCGCCGGTCACGAGACCGACCTGACGGCCAACAACGACGCCGTCTGGACGGCGATGACCGCCGCGACGCCGAGCCCGCCAACACCACCGCCCGGGGTGACCGGCAACACGCCCGACGGCACCGAGCTCGATGCGGTGTCGTGCGTCACGGCGACCGATTGCGTCGCCGCCGGTGAGGGCTGGTGGCGCGGGACGGCGCCCGGCAACCCGACCGACATCTACGGCAGTCCGTTGCTCGAGCATTGGGACGGCACGTCCTGGACGGTCGCGTACGTATCGGTCGGCTCGCCGCTGACACTCGAGTCCGGGGAGACCGGCGTCTCCTGCGTCGCCGACGCCCAGACCGCCACCGGCGACGCGTGCGTCGTCGTCGGCTACGGCGACGCGGCCAGCCAGATCCTGACCCTGAACCAGACCGGTGGTTGGAGCAGTTGGAAGCAAACGGCAGGGCCCAGCCAACCGTCGGGCAGCGTCTACGTCCTGAGCGGCGTCTCCTGTGTCAGCGCGGCAGACTGCACCGCGGCCGGCACCTACCGGGCCGACGGTGGCAGCAACACGACGTTCGTCATCAATGGCAATGCGCTCGGTGCCCCATGGTCGATCGAACCCACTCCGACCTATGACTTCGGCAGCTTCCTGTCGATCGACGGAGTGTCGTGCTCGGCGGCGGGAGATTGCGTCGCCGTCGGTCTGGGTCAGGGCGCCGCGTATGCGGCGCCGGGGCTCGGCAGCGACGAGTCGGCGATGATCCTTGCGGAGGGCCAGGGGTGGCAGACCGGCGTCAGCGCCAGCCCGAGCGATGCCACCTACGGGAGCCCGATCACCTACACGGCGACGCTCTCCGGGCCCGGCGCGCCGGCCAGTGGAGAGGTGGCGTTCGCCGGCAACGGTGGCCTGGGCGGCCAGGCGCCACTCTGCACCGCCCGGTTGTCCCACGGCACGGCGAGCTGCCAGGCGACGGCGACCCCCGGAGGCGCGGGCGAGGTGTACGGCTACCTCGTGTTCGCAACCGGCAGCGGCAGCGACGCGAGTCTGACCGCGGCGTGGACCACCGCCGTGGACGTCACCAGGCAGCCGAGCACCATCAGCGCGCACACGTCCGGGGGGCCCGTTCCGGCCGGCACCAGCGTCACGTACAGCGCGACGGTGTCAGTCGCCGACGGCCGAGCGCTCGGTGGGGTGAGCTTCAGCGTGGGCTCGACGCAGCTCTGCGCGGCAAGTGTCCTGTCGGGTTCGGCGTCGTGCACGTCGACCGGCGCGCCCGTCGGCACCGACACGGTGACCGCCGCCTACGCCGGTGACGAGAGCACCGCCGGCAGCAGCGCCACCACCACCCTGACCGTCGAGCCGGGGGACGGAGCGACGCCGAGCGCGACCGCGGTCACCGTCAGCCCCGCGACGGTGACTCAGGGCAGGACGGTCACCTATTCCGCGACCGTGAGCGGTAGCGGGGGCCCACCGACCGGAACCGTCGATTTCAGCGCCGGCGGGGATGAGCTCTGCAGCGCGACGCTCTCAGGTGGATCCGGCAGCTGCCTGTCGAATACGGCGCCGGCAGGTGCTCAGACCGTGACCGCGAGCTACTCGGGCAGCGCCGCGTTCGACCCCTCGCAGGGCACTGGATCGCTGCGGGTCAACGCAGCGACCGCGAGCCCGCGGGTGTTCGTCGCCAATGCGGGCGACTCGACGATCAGCTCCTACCCGGACAGCTTCCGGGGCAACGTCACCCCCGCCGGCGAGATCAGCGGTTCGACCGGCGCGGCACTGGATCAGCCCGCGAGCGTGCAGCTCGACGCATCGGGAAATCTCTGGGTCGCCAACTGCGCATCGGACAGTGTCACCGATTACGCGGCCGCTGCAGTCGGCCGCAGCGGTGCGGTCACGCCGGCAGCCGTCATCGAGGACGACGGCGATGGCAGCCTCGCCTGCCCGCAGGCGTTGAGCTTCGACGCGAGCGGTGACCTCTGGGTCGCCAACGCCGACGGCGACACCGTGGTCGAGTACAGCGGCTCGCAGTTGGCGGCGCTGGCCGCCACCGCGACCCCGACGCCGGCGGTCACGCTCTCCGACGACCCGACGGGCGTGCCGGACGGCAACGGCACCGACACGATCTCACAGCCCGATGCGCTCGCCTTCGACGCAGCCGGTGACCTCTGGGTCGGCAGCTCCGCGTCGGACCTGGTCGTCGAGTTCACGCCCGCTGTCCTCAGCACCGGCGCGCCCGCCGCGACCGTCGCCAGGGAGGTCAGCGGGCCGACCACGATCGCGTTTGACGCCTCCGGTGACCTCTGGGCTGCGGAGGCCGGCAGCCAGAGCGTCGACGAGTACACCCCCGCTCAGTTGGCCAGCGACGATTACTCGAGCCCGACCGTCGTGGTCGGCAACGACGGCTACACCAACGACATGGCCGATCCGCAGCAGATCGCGTTTGACAGCGAGGGTGACCTCTGGGTGGCCGCCGACAACCCGGCGGCGGTCTCCGAGTACACCCCGGCGCAGCTGGCGACGAGCGGCTACCCGGCGCCGGCCGAGGTGATCAGCGGCCCGAAGACGGGTCTCGACGACCCCGCCGGGATCGCCGTCGAGGACGCTGCGATCAGCGCCGGCGCGGTGCAGGTCGACGAGCCGTCCGTGACCGCGGGCGACACCGTCACGTACTCCGCGACCGTCTCCGGGCAGGGTGGCACGCCCACCGGCACCGTCGACTTCACCAGCGGCGCGACCGACCTCTGCACCGCGACACTGTCTGCGGGCTCCGGCAGCTGCACCGCGACCAGTGCCCCGATCGGCAGCGACACGATCCACGGGCGCTACTCGGGCGATGGAACCTTCGCGGGTGCGCACCTCAGCCCCGACACGCTGCAGGTCATGCCGCCGCCCACCAGCGTCGCGGTGACCGCGTCGCCCGACCCGGTCGACACCGGCCACGACCTCGCGCTGCACGCGGCCGTCACCGGCCCCGATGGGTCGGGTGCCCCGACCGGCACCGTCGACTTCACGATCGGCTCGACCGAGCTCTGCTCGGCCGACCTCGACGCCGACGGCACGGCCGGCTGCGTCGCCGCCGCCCCGGCTGCGACCGGCGAGGTGACCGTGACCGCCTCGTACTCGGGTGACCCGGCCTTCGCCGCTTCGCACGGAACCGCAAGCGTGTCGGTCGAGGCCGCAAGCGGGTTCGGGCCCGACATCATCGTCGCCAACCAGTGGAACAGCACGCTAACCAGCTACCCCCTTGACGCAACCGCCGATGCGATCCCGGACACGACGGTCTCAGCCGATGACGCCGATGCGCTGAGCCAGCCAGCCGCGATGGCGCTCGACGGCGCCGGCGATCTCTGGGTCGCGACCTGTGCGGGGGAGATCATCGAATACAGCCCCGACCAACTCGTCGAAACCGGCACGCCCGCGCCGGTCGTGATCCTGACCGGCAGCTTCGATTGCCCGCAGGCGCTGAGCTTCGATGGCGATGGCGACCTATGGATCGCCGATACCTACGATGATCGGTTGCTGGAATACACGCCGGGGCAGCTGACATCGAGCGGCGCGCCAACGCCCGCGACGATCATCGGCGATGATGGTGGCGGGGACCTCGACGCTCCGGCCGGGCTCGCCTTCGACGGCGCCGGAGATCTGTGGGTGAGCTCGAGCGCCAACGACGGCTCGGTGCTCGGCTACACGCCCCAGCAGCTGGCCGGCGGTGGCTCGCCGACACCGGCCACGACGATCGTCGACGATGGCTCCGGCGATCTGTCGCAACCGTCACAGCTGGCCTTCGACTCCTCCGGGGACCTCTGGGTCAGCAGCTCGGCATCGAGCATGCTGCTCGAGTACGCGCCGCAGCAGCTGGCCGGCGGCGGTGCCGCGACCGCGTCGACGACCATCGCTGACGACGGCAACGGTGACCTCGCCGACCCGCAGCAGCTCGCCTTCGACAGCGCCGGCGATCTGTGGGTCGCGAGCATCGACGCCGGCTCGGTTCTGGAGTACACACCCGTGCAGCTCGGCGGCAGCGGGACACCGGTCCCGCACGCGATGATCGACGGGGATCTGACCGGACTCGACGGCCCGAGTGGACTGGTGATCCAGACCGGGCCGCAGGGGGCAGCAACCGTGCCCGGCGTTCCGCTCGACCTCCACGCCGATGCCGGCAACGGGCAGGTGTCACTGTCGTGGACCGCGCCAACATCCGATGGCGGAGCGTCAATCACCGGCTACCGGGTGCTGCGCGCCGACAGTGCGACCGGCAGCTTCAGCGCGGTCGCAGCGCCGACCGCGAGTCCCTACCTCGACACAGGACTGACCGCTGGTGCGAGCTACTACTACGAGCTCGAAGCGGTCAACTCCGTGGGCGACTCGCCGCCCACCAGCGCGATCACGGTGACCTTGCCGGCACGACCCTCCGCCCCGACCGCTGTCAGCGCGAGCGCCGGGGTCGGCGCGGCAACGGTCAGCTGGGCGGCGCCGGATTCCGATGGTGGCAGCGCGATCAGCGGCTACGCCGTGACGTCCAGCGACCTGACGACCGGCACCGACTCCGCGCCCTATGTGGCGACGGCGGATCAGAGCGCGCACACGTTCACGGGCCTGGCGCCCGGTGACGAGTACCGGTTCTCGGTGGCCGCGACGAACACCGCCGGTCTGGCGGGGCCGGCGGCAGGCTCAAACGCGGTGGTGCCGGTGGACGCTGGCGCCAGTGCCGGCGACAGTGGCTCGAGCAGCTCGCCGTCGGGCATCGCCGGCGCGTCACTCGGCAGCAGCGGCGCGCCGGGCTCGATCAGCGCCACCGCCGCGGGCGAGGGAACCCTCGACGTGGCCACATACGCCGCTGATCCACTCGCGGGGCTCGCCGCCGGCGACTCATGGTTCGACGTGTCAACCGCCCCGGGCAGCAGCTTCGACTCGGTCACGTTCACGATCTGCGGAGTACCTGACGGGGATGACGTGCAATGGTGGAATCCGGTCGCCCGGGCGCTCCAGCCGGCCTCGCGGCAGGCCGCCGCCAGCGGCGGCTGCATCACCGTGACGGTCGACGCCACGAGCAGCCCGTCACTCGCCGAGCTCTACGGCACGCTGTTCACCGAGCTGTCGACCGGCGGCAGCGGGGGTGGCGGCGGGACCCAGACAGGTGGGGGTGGCGCCGGCGGCTCCGGTGGCGGCGCCGCGCCGCCCGGCGGGGGCTCGCCGGTGACGCCCGCCGGCGCTGATGCGAAGCCGAAGCTCGGCCGTGTGAGCATCAGCGGCACGGCTGCGAGGGTCGCGCTCTCCTGCGCCGGTCAGGTCGGGGCGAGCTGCCGACTGAAGCTGGTCCTGTCGGTCAGGGAGACGATCAGGGACGGAAAGATCATCGCGGTCGCGGCGACGGCGGGGCACGTCCGGCGGACCAAGACGGCCTCGCGGACCGTGACGCTCGCGACCGCAGGCGTCACTATCGTCGCGGGGCGGGCCAAGACCGTCACGCTCAGGCTCGGCGGCGCCGGGAGGCGGCTGCTGACCACGCGACGGCGGCTGAAGGTGAAGCTCGCGGTCACCCGCTACGGGGCCGGCGAGCCCGTCACCATCGCCGGCAAGGTGCTCAGCTTCACCGCGCAGCCGTCACGGCATAAGGCCGCCGACTGACGAGCAGCCGCTTGCAAAACCCTGGGGTTGACCCCAGTGCAAACCGTAAGACCAGCAAATACGTTCGGCGTCGCTGCTTGCGTGGTTCACAGCGCAGCCACGTGGCAACGCTTCTGAACTTCGGACGCAAAGGACGGCAGGGAATGGGTGAGGGGCGGTCTTCGGATGACAGGAGCGCGGCACGCTGTGCCGTCAGAATGGCGCTTGCCGCCGCCGCGAGCGCCGTCACGCTGTGTGCGTGTGCGAGCGGCGCGTGGGCCTCGTCGACCGGCGCACAGGCATGGTCGTGGGGCGCCAACAGCAAGGGGCAGCTGGGCACCGGCTCCGCGACCGACAGCGATCTGCCGGCGGCGGTGCCGGGGATCACGACCGCGACCGCGGTCAGCGCCGGTGGCTATCACAGCCTGGCGCTGCTCGCCGGCGGGGTCGTCGAGGCATGGGGTGACAACAGTGTGGGACAGCTCGGTGACGGCACCACCACGGGCAGCCGCGCGCCGGTCAGCGTGCCGCTGACCGCGACCGCGACGGCGGTCAGCGCCGGGTCTGATCACAGCCTGGCGCTGCTCACCGGTGGGACCGTCGATGCATGGGGCTACAACCTCTTCGGGCAGGTCGGTGACGGCTCGACCACCAACAGCGACGCGCCGACGGCCGTCGCGGGCGTCGGTGGCTCGGGGACCCTGTCTGGCGTGACGGCGATCGCCGCCGGGAGCTACCACAGCCTGGCGCTGGGGGCGGGTGGCACGGTCGACGCCTGGGGTTACAACCCGGACGGGGAGCTCGGCAACGGCTCGACGACCAACAGCGATGTGCCGGTGACAGTCGAGGGCTTCGGCGGCGTCGGGTCGCTGACGGGGGTGAGCGCCATCGCCACCGGTGCCTACGACAGTCTGGCGCTGCTCGCCGGCGGGACCGTCGATGCCTGGGGCTACAACCACTTCGGCCAGCTCGGAGACGACTCGTCCACCAGCAGCGACGTGCCGGTGCCGGTGCAGGGCGTCGGCGGGGTCGGCGTGCTCTCCGGTGTGACCGCGATCGCCGCCGGTGGATCCCAGGGGCTCGCACTGCTCTCGAGCGGGACGGTCGACGCGTGGGGCGGCAATGACTACGGGCAGCTCGGCAACGCAACGACGACGGACAGCTCGGTCCCGGTCGCCGTGCACGGCCTCAGTGATGTGGTCGCGATCGCGGCGGGCTCGGATGCGAGCTATGCACTCAAGGGCGATGGCACGCTCTGGGCATGGGGCGCGAACAGCTCCGGGGAGCTTGGCGACGGCACCACCACCAGCCAAACGGTGCCGGTGCAGATCGGGACGCTGGGCAACGGCGTCAGCGCGATCTCCGCGGGTCCCAACGGCTACCACATGATCGCGCTCGCCTCCCCGGTTGCCCTGTTGAGCGCCTCGAGCCTAGCGTTCGGCACCCAGGCAAAGGACACTCTTGGTACGGCCAAGGCGATCACGCTGATCAACACCGGGGCGCCGGGCCTGCTCGAGCAGTACGTGACCACGAGCGGCGCTGATCCCGACGATTTCATCACCAGTCACGACAGCTGCAGCGGCCAAGCGCTCGACAGCGGGGCGAGCTGTGCGATCGATCTACGGTTCGGCCCGTCGGCTGCCACCGGCACCGCGGAGAGCGCGACGCTGACGATCGGGATCAATGCGGCGGGCGCGCAACCGCATCTCTCGCTCACTGGCACCGCGGGCAGCCTCCCGCAGGGCGCCACCGGGGCGGTCGGGTCTGTCGGGCCGGCTGGATCAACCGGTCCGGCTGGACCAACCGGGGCACGCGGCCCGGCGGGTGAGATCGAGATCGTGACCTGCACGACGGCCACCAAGACAGCCAAGAGCCACGGCAAGAAGCCAGGCAAGCAGCAGAAGTGCGTCACGCGGCTGGTGAGCAGCCCGGTCAAGTTCAAAGCCGCAACCGCGCGCGCAACGCTCTCGCGTGGCGGGACGCGCGAGGCGACCGGCACGGCGACCGGCCGCAACGGCTTCCTGCGGAGAGTGGTGTTCCGTACCCGCGTACGGCTGCGCGCCGGGAGCTACACGCTGAGGCTCAACAACCATGCCGGGCTGCGAACCCGAAGCACGATCAGGATCGGCTGAACGGGGTTGTCGTGAGCTTGCGATCGCTGCTGCGACGGGTACTGGTGGGCCTCGGCTTGAGCCTGGTCGCCGCCGCGGGCGGTGCGACAGCGGTGCTTGCGAGCGGCACCGACTCGTTCTATACCGACCAGACCGCACCCGCTGTCGCCGCGGTCGCGCAGCCGTTCACGTGGACGATCGGCGTCCACGACGACGGCACCGGCCATGACGATCAAAACGTGGTGGTCACCGATACGCTGCCGGCCGGCGTGACGGCCGCATCGATGAGTCCCGACTGCGGCGACGCCGGCAGCGCCGGCGGCGTGGATACGGTGACCTGCGATGTCTCGACGTTGCCCGATGGCAGCTCGACGAGTGAGACGGTGGAGGCCACGCCGACCGAAACGGGCACGATGACCAACGTCGTCAACGCCGTCGCCGACTATTACTACGACGACAGCGGCACCACCGAGGAGACCACCGAGACCGCTCCACCGAGCACGCTCACGACGCTCGTCTCCCAGACCACCACCGCCCCACCACCGCTGCAGGAGACACTGACCGCGACGTTGTCCGGTTCGGGCTCGGGCACCGTCGGCAGCGCGCCGAGCGGGATTGACTGCGCCGGAGTCTGCTCGGCGTCGTTTGATCAGGGCACGCAGGTCACGCTGACCGCCGCGCCGGACCCCGGCTCGAGGTTCGCCGGCTGGTCGGGCGGCGGGTGTTCGGGGCTTGGCGACTGCCAGCTGACGATGAGCTCCGGGCAGCTGGTGACGGCCACCTTCGTCGCGATCGATCCACTCACCGTGACCCGGACCGGGTCCGCCACGGGAACGGTCACCAGCGATCCGGCCGGCATCGACTGCGGAACCAGCTGCAGCCAGAGCTTCGATCAGGGCACGCTCGTCACCCTGACGGCGACTCCGGCTGGGGCGGCGATCTTCTCCGGCTGGTCGGGCGCCTGCAGCGGCACCGGAAGCTGTCGCGTGACGGTCGATCAGGCGCGATCGGTCGCTGCCGAGTTCGAGCCGCTGCCGCCACCAACGATCAGCGGCGTGACACCGGCCAAGCTGGCCGACACCGGTGGCGCGCAGGTGCAGATCAACGGCAGCTGGCTGCAGGACGCGACGTCCGTACGGTTCGGCACGCAGACGGCCGCGATCACCAGCGACAGCACCGGCTCGGTCACGGTCACCGCACCGCAGGGCGTGCCGGGAACGACGGTGGCTGTCACCGTCACCACGGTGGCCGGAAGTGCGTCGATCGGAGGCGTCGGCTATGAGCCGGTGCCGACGGTCAGCTCGGTCGCACCGCGCAGCGGCGCGCCGGCCGGCTTCGCGATCACGATCAGTGGGTCCGGCTTCGGCCCGGATACGACCTTCACGGTCGGCGATACGCCGGCGACGAACGTGCACGTGCAGTCTCCCACGCTGGCCTATGCCTACGCCCCAGGGGGGCTCGGCACCGTTGCGGTGATGGCCCAGAGCCCGGTCGGCGCAGCGGGAGCGGCGACGCTCTCCTACCGCCCCGTCTGCCCCTCGACGAGTCGCTGCAAGGGGAAGGTGTCGGCGACCGTGGGCATCCCCAACCTGGTCGAGAAGATCGACGATCACACCTACAAGACGAACTTCAACCAGAAGCGAAGCGGGTCGACGATGGCCGCCGCAAACGCCTCGAACTCGATCGAGGGCGGGCTGGCAAACTACAACGCCCACGCCAACGGCGACCTCTACGACGCCGTGGCGACCGCCACCAACGACTCCACGGTCAACAGCGGCTTTACCGACACCGGCACCCCCAACACCGGGGTCTTCGCAGGTGCCGGTGCAGTCTCCGACTGGGCGATCAGGCCGACGCCGCATGGACCGGTCCAGCTGGTGCTGGCCTACAGCGGCACCGCGAGCGCTCATGTCAGCGTGGCCCCGGGCGACAACACCCAGGACGATGAGGACGCGATCCTGCCGGCATTGGCGGAGGCCGATTGGAGCGTCGGGGTGACCGCGGCCGGTGGCTTCGTTCCCAGCGGTGACAGCGGCGAGCAGTCCGCGTCGGTCGCAAGTGTCAGCGACACGTTCTGCGATTGGCCGGCCGACGCGGGCTGGAAGTGTGGCAGCGGCGCGCCGCACCGCGTCTACACGGATGAGAGCTTCGGCAGCGTCGGCCCGAACAGCTCCGGCATCGGCAACGGCTCGAGCTCCTCCGGCTTGGTGACGTTCACCGCCACGCCCGAGCAGGCCGAGAGTCTCGAGGTCGAGCTCGAGGCAACCGCGCTGGCCCACAGCTGTGTCGCGCCGGTGCTCGCCGCAAATGGCACCCTCATCCTGCCATCCGGGCCGACCGGCTCGCTCGAGCACTTTGCAGTACCCCAAAAAGCGCTCAGTGCCGACATGCTCAGCCACTTCGGCCGCTGCACCACAACCGCAAGCGCGTCAGTCGATCCGGTGATCGTCTCGCTGACTCCCGGCTATGCGGCGGTGGCGCTCGGCGGCCAGCCACACGCCGGCGAACCCGAGCTGCTGGCACGCAGCAGCGTGCGGGCCGCTCCCGGTGCACGCTGGACACTGACGGGTACGAACCTGGGATCGCGGCGCGGGACGGTGCTGCTCGCCCGGGCCGGTCATCCTGCCAGGCGCTTGCGAGTGCTGTCGTGGAACGCGACTCGAATCGTCGTCAGGGTGCCCGCCACTCGCCTCGACGGCGTGGTCACGGCGCGCACCGCGGGTGGTGCGCTGAGCGGGCCGATGCCGCTGATCGTCAGCAACGTGGCCCCGGCCTCGGTGACGGCGGTGGCGCCAGCGGTCGCGGCCCCCGGGCAAACGATCCGTCTGAGCGGCTTCGGGCTCACGAAGGCGACCCGGATCACGATCCGCGGCCGGCGCGTGCGCCGGCTGGACCGCAGAGGCGCCGCGCTCTACGTGGTCGTGCCGCGGGGGCTGCGGGCCGGCCCCGCCAGGATCATCGCCCGCGCCCCGCAGGCACCGGCCATGGACTCCGGATCCGCCGTGACGATCGCAGGCACGGCACGCCGCACGATCGGGCGGCGCGGCGGGAGCGTTGAGATCGCCGGCATCGCCACGCTGACGGTGCCCGCGGGCGCGCTCAGGCAACCGCGTCGGATCGCGCTGACGGTCACGCGCCGGCGCAGCGCGACCGTGGTGATGGTGTCAACCGCCGGCCGCCTGCGAGCGCCCGCGATCCTCTCTCTCCCGGCGAGCCTCAGCGGCGCCGGCCGGATCGTCGCCGCGAGCCCGCACTCGGCTCACCCCACGCCGACGGCAGGGTCTCCCGGACAGGTCGCTGCCTCGATCATCGCCAGTGGCAGCTACTCGGTCCACAGCACATAGGCCCGAACAGGCTGTAGAGCCCGTGTGCGATCTGCCATGAGTATCCATCGGCGGCGCGCGACGATAGATAGCGGGCCAAGTCCAGCGCGGCCCTCACGGTCAAGGTACGGTCAAAAGTACGATTCTGATCCGATATCGCGCCGATATCGGTCGCGATATCGACTCAAAAGTGGCGTCTTGCCCCTACCCAACCACCCCGGGGACACGCGCACGTTCCGTGCCGGCAGATTCGCGGGACAGCCGCCGCCCGGCCGCAGCAGTGCGGGCGGCTGTCGCCAGTGGCCCGTTTGCCGGGTTGTACAACCGGCCCCGTGTGAGATCTGCCACTTGGCGGTACACAGCGGCTGATGGTGCAGCTACCGTTGTACAAACCGGCACTGGGCGTGCCGCAAACGAACCAACCTTCAGGAGAGGTCCCCCATGTCAACGACCACGAG
>DATASU010000152.1:0-16859 GCA_036269095.1 Solirubrobacteraceae bacterium | reverse complement strand
TCGTGTAGGCGAGGACGTTGGAGCGCGGCAGCTTCAGCCGGTCCAGGGCACGGGCCGCCACGATCAGTGCGTGGGTCGAGTCCAGGCCCCCGGAGACGCCGATCACGAGCTTCTCGATGCCGGTTGCCTCCAGGCGTGTCTGCAATCCGGTCACCTGGATCATGTAGACCTCTTCGCAGCGCTCGCGCCGCGAGCGCGGGTCGCTGGGGACGTAGGGGAAGCGCTCGATCTGGCAGACCGGACTGATGCGGCCGGCCGGCGGCCCCAGCTCGAACTCGACGCGACGCAGCTGCCTGAGGCGCTCACGCAGATCGTGGATCGAGTCGCCCCAGGAGCTGCGCTCGGTGCGGTCGGCGCGCAGCCGGTCGAGGTCGACGTCGGCGAGGATCAGCTGGTCGTCGAGCGGGTAGCGCTCGGACTCGGCGAGGAAGTCGCCGTTCTCGTAGATCATCGCCTGCCCGTCCCAGGCCATGTCGGTGGTCGACTCGCCACGGCCGGCGGCGGTGTAGATGTAGGCACTCAGCGTGCGGGCCGAGTGACCGGCGCAGAGCACGTGCCGGTAATCGGACTTGCCGACCGTGATGTTGCTGGCCGAGAGGTTCGCAAGCACGGTCGCCCCGGCGAGCGCGCCGTAGGTGCTCGGAGGGATCGGCGCCCACACGTCCTCGCAGATCTCGACGTGCAGCGTGAAGTCGGGGACGTCGGTCGCGCTGAACAGCAGGTCGTTGCCGAACGGAACCGTCGTGCCGTTGATGTCGACCTCGGGACGCACGAGGTCGCGCGCGGCGCGGAACTGGCGCTTCTCGTAGAACTCGCGGTACTCGGGCAGATAGCTCTTCGGCGCGGCGCCGAGGATCCGGCCGCGATGGATGACGACGGCGGAGTTGAACAGGCCCTGCTCGGTGCGCAGCGGCGCACCGACGACGATCACCGGGGCCAGCTGCTCGCTGGCGGCGCGCACGCGCTCGATCGCGTCGAGCACCGATTCGAGCAGTGCGTCCTGATGGAACAGGTCGTCGCTCGTGTAGGCGGCCAACCCGAGCTCGGGGAAGACGATCAGGGCCGAGCCGTTTTCGTGCGCGCGGCTCGCGAGCTGCAGGCTGCGCTCGGCGTTGAACATCGGGGCACCGATCCGCACCTGCGGCACGGCGGCCGCGACGCGCACGTAGCCGTGGCGGTAGATCGAGCCGAATGGAAGTTTCAATGCTGAGGCCACTTCAGTAGTAGTTTCCCGTAAAGACGAGGTTATTTGACCGCCGTCATCAGTCGCGGTCGCCACATTGCGGCCCCCGATCTACCGGTTGTAGGGTGACTAGGGAATGAGCGACAAGATCAGGATCGTGATAGCCGATGACCACGCGATCGTGCGCCGCGGTCTGCGCCAGCTGCTCGAGGACGAGGACGGCTTCGAGGTCGTCGCCGAGGCCGATGACGTCGAGTCGGCCATGCGCTACCTACGCGGCCACCACCCGCACGTGCTGGTGCTCGATCTGAACATGCCGGGTGAGCCCAGCATCGAGGCGATCCCGCGGTTCCGCAGCGAGTTCCCGGACACCCAGATCGTCGTGCTGACGATGCAGAACGAGCCGGCCTACGCGCGCAGCGCTCTCGGTGCCGGGGTGCTCGGCTACGTGCTCAAGGAGTCGGCCGACGCCGAGCTCGTCGAGGCGATCCGCGCGGCGGTCGCCGGCGAGCAGTATCTGAATCCGCGCCTCGGCGCCAAGGTCGCGGCCGAGCCGCCGCCGGGACCGCCCGACGGGCTGTCCGACCGCGAGCTCGAGATCCTGCGCCTGATCGCGCTCGGGTTCACGAACGCACAGGTCGCCGAGGAGCTGTTCCTGTCGGTGCGCACGGTCGAGACGCATCGCGCGCACATCCAGCAGAAGCTCGGTCTCAGCGACCGCGCCGAACTGGTGCGGTACGCGCTGGATCGCAAGCTCGTGAGCTAGCGGCGGCCACGGCGATGCCAGCGGCACGCGATTTTTCCGATGGGGGCCCCATATCAAAATAAACGATAATGATTCTGATTATCGTTATCGTTTTGCCTCGTGGTCGAAGGCCGCTCCGCCGCCCGATCACACCGAGTCGCGTGGCGTGAGATGCTGCCGAGACCAAGAAACGGAGATGCGATGATTCTGATTGCGTATGACGGCTCAGACGACGCCAAGGCGGCGATCGAACAGTCGAGCAAGCTGTTCCCCGGTGAGCAGGCGGCGGTGCTGACCGTCTGGCAGCGGTTCATCGACACGATGGTGCGCACCGGCGGTGGGATCAATCTGGCCGTCGACTACGACCAGGTCGACGAGGAGACCGAGAAGGGCGCGCGCGCGAAGGCGGATGAGGGCGCCGCGCTTGCACGCGAGTCGGGGCTCGACGCCGTCGCGCGCTCGGCCGTGGTCGAGACGACGACCGCCGACGCGATCCTCGCCGAGGCCGCCGCGGTCGAGGCTAGCGCCGTGGTCTGCGGCAGCCGCGGCTACACCGGCGTCAAGTCGCTGCTGCTCGGCAGCACCTCGCATCATGTGCTGCAGCACGCCGATCTGCCGGTCGTCGTGGTGCCATCGCCGGCCGTCGCGGCCGCGCGGTCGCAGCACCGCGACAGCCTGAAGTAGGCGAGGTCGGGCTCGGTCTGGAGCCGAGCTCAGCGGGAGCGGCCCGCTGGCCGCACCCGCTGCCCGATCGTTTCGGCGGCGTCGCCGAGGCGGGACGTATGCGCGAACGGGGGTACCAGGCCGACTCGGCGGGTATGAGAGCCGAGAGCAACGCGCTGTAACAACTCTCTGGTCCAGGGTCCCACTCGCCACGTCCTACCCGGAGGGCGCCACCGGCCGGGGCGTGCCAGAGGGTCACCAGTACCCGCCCATGAACGTTCGTTCGCCTGAACTGAAACCCACCGTTCCCCGGTTCGCGCCGCGCGTGTCGCGCCGGCCCGAGCCACCCGAGCCACCCGCGCGGCAACCGCCACGCGGGTCCGCGACCGGCGCCATGGCCGTGCTGGTGTGGGCCGCCGTGTTCGCCGCATCATTGGTGCTGGCGGTGATCGGGCGCCTGGCGGGCATCGAGGCATTCGCGCTGATCGGCGGCTATGGCGTCGTATTCTTCGGCGTCGGCGGCGCGGCCTTCCAGCTGAAGCCGAAGCTCGAGCTCTACGCGCGGCTGACCGGCAGCGTGCTCGTGGGCTTCGCGGTGCTGCTGCTCGCGGGCATGGTGATGGCTGACGTCCGCGGCTTCTGGTCGCCGCTGGCCGCCCTGCTGATGATCCTGATCCCGGCGATCTGCTTGCACGCCGCGGGCGTCGTCGAGGTGTGGATGCCGGCGGACGCCGGCGGACGCCGCGGCGCGGCTGACCGCGGCGAGCTCGCCGAGGCGTTGCTGACCGGGTTTGCGGATCTCCCCCACGCGGAGCTGGCGCCGGTCGCCAGCGGGAACGGTCGCCAGGTCGAGACGGTCGAGACAGTCGAGTTCGAGCCGCTCGATCAGGTGCACGAGCTGACGCTCGCGGGCGGCACCAAGCTGCACGTGACGGCGCCGCGCCTGAGCATCCAGCTGATCATGCTCGGCACGCTGTTCTGGCTGGCGCCGGCGCTCTGGAGCCGTGACCCAAATCCCGGCTACTGGGGCCTGCTCACGACGATCAACCCGCTCTGGTATGTCGGCCTCGTGATGGTGCTCGCGGGCTTCGCTCTCGGCCGCCACAGCGAGCTGCGCGCTGCGCTCGCGACACTCTCGTTCGGGCTGGCGACGACGCTGACTCCGGCCCTCGTCTACGGCGGGCCGCGCGAGCAGACCGCGGCAAAGCAGATGCAGCTGGTCGAGAACGTGCTGCTCAACCATCACGTCCACGTCACCGCCGGCATTTACCAGGCGTTCTCGAGCATGTTCGCCGGGATCGCGGGGCTTGCCGAGCTGCTCGGCATCCACGGGATGCTCGGTCACATGAGCCTCTGGAGCCTCGCGACCTATTGGCCGGTGCTGCTGGTGCTGATGCGCATCGCCGTGCTGCGCTTCCTGATGGGGCGACTGCTGCCGACGAGCGCGCGGCGCTGGTCCGCCGTGATGCTGGTGCTGCTCGTCGACTCGCTCGGAGCCGACTACTTCTCGCCGCAGTCGATCGGCTATGTGATGGCCGTGGGGATCGTGGCGATCGCGATCAACGGGCGCACGCGCCGGCCGTTCAACGACCGCATCACCTTCGCGCTGCTGCTGGTGGCCGGGTGCGCACTGGGCCCGGCTCACGAGCTGAGTCCGTACATGGCCGCCGGCGCGCTGGTCGTGCTCGCGGTCTTCGGGCAGGCCCCGTGGTGGAGCTGCCTGCCGGTCGGTGTGCCCGCGCTGCTGTGGGCTGCCGTCGTTCACAACGTGATCTCACAGAACTTCAACTTCGGCTCGCTGTTCAACATCTCGAACTTCCGGCCGCCGCTGACGGTCGCCACCCCCGGCCTGCAGCGCATGGCGATCGTCGGTGTGCAGTCACATCTGCTGCTCGTGGCCTTGCTGATACTGATCGGGCTCGCCGCGGTCGGCTTCCTCAGCCACGTCCGCGAGCGCTGGGCCTGGGGCTACGCGCTGTGTCCGATCGTCGGCGTCGCGCTGATCGCGATCAACCCGTACGGCAACGAGGGCATCTTCCGCGCGACGCTGTTCGCGATTCCGTGGATGGCGGTGCTGGCGATGCGGATGCCACACCCGTCCCGCTGGCTACCGGATCTGGCGCGGCGGCCCGCGGCGATGACGGCCGGCATCGGGCTTGGCCTCTGCGCGCTGCTGGGAACGTTCCTGATCGCCGCCTATGCGATGGACGGGACCAACGTGCTGCCACAGGGCAACGTCGCTGTCACCGACTACGCGTGGCGACTGCCGCCGCACGATGACTTCGTGCTGTCGGCCGGCTCCGCGACCAACCCCGCCGACGGTGCAAACTTCGCGTTCAGGTACCAGACGCTCGAGTGGAGCGAGGTCGTGAAGGGCGTGCCGGCGCTGCAGGCGCTGCATCCCACCCCCGCCGACGCGACCGCACTCGCCGCGCGCTACCGGCTGGTCGCAGTCGCGCATGGCGCGACCACGACCAGTCCGCTGTATCTGATCTGGGACCGTTCCTCGGCGCTCTACAGCAACGCCTACGGCCTGCAGTCGACCGCACAGATGAACGCCTGGCTGCAGCTACTGCGGACGAGTTCCTCATGGAAGCTCGTCGATCACGCCGGTGGCGCCTATCTGTTCCAGCTGACCTAGCTTCCTGATGCGGATCGCGATCTACCTGCCCGTGCTCGACAGCATCGGCGGGGTCGAGCTCAACATGGTCGAGACGCTGCGCGAGCTGGCCGCGCGCGGCCACCGCTTCTCCCTCTTCTACGAGCAGCCGGGGAACCTCACCGACGACTTCCGATCGTTCTGCGAGTCGATGCATCGCGGGCCCTCGCCGCGTTATTCGGAGACGCCCCTGCGTGAGGCGCCGCGGATCGGCATGCGGGCGCTCGCCACTGCTCGGCGACGGCCCGATCTGATCTTTGCCAACAACTTCAGCGAGTTGGCCTGGGCCGCCGGAGTCAAGGCGCTCACGCGCGCGCCGATCGTCTGTCATCTGCACGAGTTCCAGCCGGTCAGGCGCAGCTCGCTCAGGCTGCTCGGCGGGCGCATCGACCGCGTGATCGTCAGCTCCGGCTACATGCGCGGCGTGTGGACCAACCACGGCCTCGATCCTGCCCGCATCGCGATCGTCCACCCCGGCATGTCGCAGGCGCGCTACACCACCGGCAGCGACGCCGAGCGGCTGCGTATGCGCGAGCAGCTCGGGATTCCCGCGGACGCCTACGTCGTGCTCTACATGGGCCGCCTGATCCCCGAGAAGGGCGTCGATCTGCTGCTCGAGGCGTGGCGGTCGCTGGCGCTGGCGCCGCAACGCGCGCGGCTGTTGATCGTCGGCGTACCGGCCGCCGGGAACGGCTATGCCGACGGCCTGCGCGCGATGTCACCGCCCGGCTGTGAATGGCTGCCGACGGTGCGCGACGTGGTCCCGATCCTGCACGCCGCCGACGTACTCGCGGCGCCGTCACGCTGGGACGAGCCGTTCGGCCGCGTCGTCGTCGAGGCGCTGGCAACCGGCCGTCCCGCGGTCGCGGCCGCGGTCGGTGGCATCCCGGAGATCCTGCGCGGCGAGTTCGCCGGGCTGCTGTTCCCGCGCGAGGACGTGGGCGCGTTGGCACGGCGGCTGCTGGCGCTTCAGGATTGGCGCACGCGCGACCCGGCGCTGGCGACCCACTGCGCCGGTCACGTCGCGGCGAACTTCAGTCTCGACGCGACAGTGACGCAGCTCGAAGAGGTCTTCGCCGCGGCCGGGGCCGGGTAGCTTGAGCGAAGCGATGCTGCCACAGCGCTTCAAGCTGGGAGTCGTGGTGCTGGCCTACCACCGGCCCGAGCAGCTCGCGATCCTGCTCGAGACGCTGCGCCACCCACAGCTGACCGTGTACCTGCACATCGACAGCGGCGTCGCACGGGCGCCGTTCGATGCCGCGCTGGCAGGCAGGGAGCACGGCGAGCTCGTGTGGCTGCCGCGGCAACGCACGCGCTGGGGCTCGCTCGCGATCGTCGACGCCGAGCTCGAGGGGATCTCACGCGCGCTCGCCGATCACTGCTCGTATGTGCTGGTGATCAGCGGCGAGGACTTCCCGCTGCGCCCGGCGGCGGAGATCGTCGAGTTCGTCGAGGCCAATCAGGAGCGCTCGTTCGTCCAGACCTACGAGCTTCCGTATCAGGCCTGGCCGCTGCAGGGCCGCCAGCGCACCGACTTCTACAGCTGCCGGATCGGGTCGAGCCTCTACACGTGCGTGCCGCGCGGCGAGGATACCTCGACGTTGAGCCCCGCGCGCAAGGCGCTCAACTGGGTATTGCGGGCGCGCTTCATGTTCAGGCCGCAGCGGCGTTTCCCGTCGTATCTGCGTCCGTTCGGCGGGCAGCAATGGCTCAACCTCTCCCCCGCCGCAGCCACACACGTGCTCGGCTTCCTCGCCGAGCATCCCGACTACCGCGTGTACCACGGCGATACGGCGTGCCCGGACGAGCTCCTGATCCAGAGCATCCTGCTGGGGACGGACTTCGCTGCCGCGCATGAGGTCGTCGACGACGACCTGCGATTCCTGATCTGGAGCGGCGGCGATCACCCCAAGACGCTGCAGCTCGAGGATCTGCCCGCGCTCCGCGACTGCGGCGATCTGTTCGCGCGCAAGATCGTGGCCGAGCACGATCCCAGGCTGTTCGAGGCGTTGCGCGAGCTCACGGCTGGTTCAGCCGCGCGCTCCAGCTGAACTGGATTCGCAGGCTGAGGCGCACGAGGCCCTCGCGCAGCCTGTGATCGGCATCGGGCTTGATCAGCACTGCGAGCTGCGCGAGAAACACCGCGGCTGCCGTCAGCGCCACCAGCAACCGCAGCACGAGCGCCAGGCCATGGGGAGGCACCGCGGCCGAGGCGATGCAGATCACGAAGCCACCTAGAGCAAGTGCGAGCGGGCGCGCGTAGGTGACCGGCCCGGCGGTCCCGGCCAGCCAGCGCCAGCGGGCCGCGCCGAGCGCATAGCAGCAGCAGGTGATCGCCGCCGAGCCGTCGATCCCGAGCGCCGGCACGAGCACCAGGTTGAGTCCGAGGTTGACGAGCGCCAGCCCGATCGCGCCGACGGCCACTGCCCGCGTGCGCCCGTCGATCACCAGCACCTGCTGATAGATCACCGCGTCGGCGTAGGGCAGCGCGCTGGCGGCCACCAGCGCCGTGATCAGCAGCAGCGTCGAGGGGTCGTAGCTGGCCGGCGCCCACAGCAGCAGCAGGACCGGGGATCCCGCCGCGATCGCGATCGCAAAGGCGACCGCGAGCACGTAGAGCCCGTCGCGGCTGGTCGCGAGTACCTTGCGACGTGACTCGCGGTCCTTCATCGCGAACAGCCTCGGCATCCAGGTGAAGCTCACGAGCTGCAGCAGCACGATCGCGAAGCCGCCGATGTTGCGTGCCACCGCGTAGCGCCCGAGCGCCGATGCGCCGAGGTCACCGTGGATCACGATCCGGTCCGAGGCGTCGAACACGAAGCCCGCGACCGCCGCGGGCACGAGCGCCGATGAGAACCGCAGGGTGTCGCTGAAGATCGGCAGGTGGGCCCGGCCCGGGAGCAGCGGGCGCGCCAGCCAGAGTCCGATCGCCGCGGTCACGAGCTCACCGAGGAATTCACCGAGCAGATAGTTCGCGGCCGTCGCCTGGACCACGACGACCAGCCCGAGCGCGAGCGCCTGCGCAAAGACCGACTGCGCGCAACTGGCGGCGACAAAGCCCTTGAGCTGGTCGCGGCTGCGGGCCAGACCCATCGTCGGTGCGCTGATCGCGCTCGCCGTCGCCCACAGCACCGCATAGCGAATCGCGAGCGGGAACGGCCCCAGCCCGAACAGCGGGCACCACCAGCGCCCTGTCACGTAGGCCAGCGTGCCGGTGATTAGCGACAGCCCGATCGCAAGCGAAACCAGACGCCGGGCGTGGTCTTCGCCGTCCTCGCCGGCGTAGGCGCGCTGCACCCCGGTGTACAGGCCGAAGCTGCAGAGGCACGCGAGCAGCTGCATCACAGCGATGCCCGCGGCCGCCTGGCCGAAGGCGGTCCGCGGCATCAGCCGCGTCATCGCGGGCGTCAGCGCCGCGGCGAGCACGATCTGCAGCGCCCAGAAGGCGAGATAGATCATGTCGCGCCCGAACATGCCGCTGACGGCAGCCGACTCGCGGCCGTGCTGCCGCTCCGGCTCAGGGCCGGCTACGGCCGAATCGTGGCGGTACTCGGCGTCCTCTCCGGCGCGGGGCCCGGTGTCAATCGTGCGTGGTGGGGGCATAGGTTCTAATGGATGAGCAGCAGCATCGAGCGCTCGAACGGATTCCTGCCCCTTGCGCCGCTGAGACATGCGGGCGCGACGGCGGTCGGTGTCTGGGACATGGATCGTGCAGGCGGGGTCACGCCCGCCATGGAGCTACCCGCAAACGGGTCGCCCCGACCCGGATCGCCCGTACCCGGGGCGCCCGCACCCGAGGCGCCCGCACCCGAGGCGCCCGGACCCGAGCCGAGCGATCAGCTGGTGCTCGTTCGCCTGCACCAGCAGCCGCTCGCGATCCTGCATCTCGGCGTCGCCGGCGGCGCAGTAACCCGCGATGCCCTGATGGCGGCGGCCTGGCCCGCCGCCGGCGAGGCGATCCTCAACCACATCACACGGTGCCGCTGCCTGCCGGCAGCCGAGGGCGCCGGCGAGCTGAGCATGCTGCTCGATGCCGCCGCCCGCGCGTCATCGGATGCCGGGTCTGCCCCGGGCGCCGCCAGGCCCTGCCCGGGCGGCACCGCCCGGCGGCCGCCGGGCAAGGCGGCGGTGATCCTCTGCACCACCGGCGCCGACCAGGATCAGCTGCGGCGCAGCCTGCAGGCGCTGGCGGCAGTACGCGACGACGACTTTGGACTGGTGCTCGTCGACAACCGGCCGCGATCCGGCAGCGCGACGCTGACCTTGGTCGAGAGCTTTGTCTCACGCGTCCGGATCCGCTACGTCGCGGAGCCGCTGCCGGGTCTCGCACGCGCGCGCAACGCCGGGCTGCAAGCGGCCGGCGACGCCGCGTACGTCGCCTTCACCGACGACGATGCGGTCGTCGACCCGGGCTGGCTCGCCTGGCTGCTCGACCCGTTCTACGACGACGGGGTCGCTGCGGTCACCGGCCTGGTGATGCCGCTGCAACTCGGCTCGGCCGCGGAGAAGCGCTTTGAGCACTACGCGGGTTTTGGCAAGGGCGTTGAGCGTGCGGTCTATGACCTCAACGAACATGCGGCGCCTGAGCGTTTCCTCTATCCCTACTGGGGCGGCATGTTCGGCTCCGGCAACAGCATGGCCTTCCGGCGCGACGCGTTGCTCGCCGTCGGCGGATTCGACACCGCGCTCGGGGCCGGCACGCCGACAGCCGGTGGCGAGGATCTGGCGGCCTTCACCGACGTGATCCTTGGCGGCGGCCGGCTCGTGTACGAGCCGCGCTCGCTCTGCTGGCATCAGCACCGCGGCGACGAACAGGCGCTGAGGGCCCAGATCCGCAACTACGGGATCGGTCTCACCGCGGTGCTGTGGCGCTATCTGATGACCGACTGGCGCTTCAGCGCGTCCGTGCTGAGGTCACTTCCGGCAATCGCGCGGCTGGCACGGAGCCGCAGCGATGATCGCAACAGCGATCGGCTGCCGAGCGATCTTGCGCGCCTTGAACTGCGGGGGCGGTTGTTGGGGCCGTGGCGCTACCTGCAGAGTCGGCACAGGGTGGGTGCCGCCGGCCAGATCACCGGTCGGCGGCACCAAGAGGCGGATCAGGCGGGCGTCCAGACGCGGACGTAGTCCACCTTCATCTGGCCGGCGGCCCCATACTGCAGGGTGTTCGCCGCGCCCATGGTGAACAGCAGCTCCTCCGCGCCACCGTTGTCGTTGGTGGTGTAGTGGCGTACCAGCTGCCCGTCGTAATAGACGTTGCTGTAGTTCGAGCCACGGTAGATCCCAAAGGTGTGGAAGGCGTTGGACCAGCTGCCCGTGACCGTGCCGGTGTTGTCGGCGCCGGACGGCGAGTGGTAGTTGACGGTCAGCGAGCCGAGACCCTCGGCGATGTCGTTCTCACCGGCAGCGGGCCAGCTCGGCCCTGAAGCCCACCATGCCGGCCAGTTGTAGATCGACGTGCCGTTGCCGGCGAAGTCCACGCGGGCCTCGGCAAAGTCGCCGACGGCGAGCACGTTCTGATCAGTGCCGATCGTCGCGCCGGAGCCGCTCGACGCCAGCGTCAGCGTCAGGTTGCCACCGGACTCGGTGATGTTGCCGGCGTGATCGGTGACGTTGTTCTGGTTGGTCCAGCCGTCATGGTTGTTCCACACGCTCGTGTTGAGCGAGCTGCCGTTGAACTCGTCGTCGAAGACCATCTTCCAGCTGCCGGTCGCACCCGCCGGGACCGGGGTGGTCGTCGTCGGAGTGGTCGTCGTCGGAGCGGTCGTCGTCGGAGTGGTCGTCGTCGGAGCGGTCGTCGTCGGAGCGGTCGTCGTCGGAGTGGTCGTCGTCGGAGCGGTCGTCGTCGGAGTGGTCGTCGTCGGAGTGGTCGTCGTCGGAGTGGTGGCCGTGGGGGTCGGCGGGGTCGTAGTCGTGGGCGCGGGGGTCGTCTTCGTGGTGGTCGGTGTCGTCTTTGTCGTGGTCGTCGGCGTCGGCGTCGTCTTCGTGGTGGTCGTCGGCGCGGGGGTCGTCTTCGTGGTCGTCGGCGCCGGAGCCGGGACCGGCTTGGTCGGGCTCGGCGGCTGGCGCCTGTTCGAGAACTTGGAGAGCATCGCCTCGAGTTCCTGCAGGTACGCCTGCGTGGCGCGCGCGACCTGGGCCTCGAGCTTGTGTGCGTGAGCGTGCCGCGTCCTGACGTGCACATCGGCCTTCGTATGGACAGCGGCTGTCGCGATGCCGGCGGTGGTGCCGGCGCTCAAAGCGGCCACTGCTGCGGCGGCGCGAATGGCGACGTTGAGAGGGGGCATGCGGAACATCCTTGTTCGGGTGAGGGGCGGCGTCCGTGCCTGCACATGGCGCAGGTCGACATAAGCCCCATCGGTGCCGCCGCGCACCAGCGCCGAGCGATTTCGGGCCGAGCTGGACGGATGGCCCACCCCTGGATGGCACCGTCAATAGATCACGGCACGCAGGGGTTTTGATCAATTTCGAGGCTCGCGCAAAATGGCCCCGATTGGCCGTGGACGCGCGCCCGATCAGACCAGCGCCACCCCCGTCGACCGGTTGAAACAGGGGTGATCGGGGGAATGTCAAAGCATTTGACGGCTTCTGCGGAAGGCGCATGCCCGCTACGGGGAGCTGCCTACCTCCATTCACCGGCTCAAACGAGCAAGCTGCGCGTCCCCGCGCAAGATCGCTCGGATCGGCCCGAAAATCCCGCGGTTTTGAGCCATCTGCCGACAAGGCGTCCAGATTGCTCGTCTGAGCCGGTTGCGGACGGCGCCGATGCCTGCGCGGACGGCGGAGATACCTGAAATGGCCGGGGCGACCGACCACGCCGACGACGCCAGCCACCCCCGCACGCGAACAGCCGCGCGGACAGCGACGCGACCGCCGGTCACGGTCGTGATCTGCGCGTATACCGAACGGCGGCTGCGGGTCCTGCAATCTGCCGTGGTGGCGGTGCGCGAGCAGTTGTTGCCCGGGGATGAACTGCTCGTCGTGATCGATCACAACGAACGGCTGCTCGAGCAGGCGCGAACGCTGCTCGCCGTCATCGGCAACGCCGTCGACGTCCCAGCCGCACCGCTGCGCGTGATCGCAAGCGACAACAGCCCCGGACTGTCGGGCGCGCGCAACGCGGGGATCGCCGCGGCGCGTGGCGCACTGATCGCGTTCCTCGATGACGACGCCGTCCCGCGCCGCGGCTGGCTAGCCGAGCTGACCGAGCCGTTTGCCGATGAGCACGTGATCGGGACCGGCGGCGTCGCTGCGCCGGCCTGGGAGCAGGAGCGTCCCGATTGGCTGCCCGACGAGTTTCTGTGGGTCGTCGGCTGCTCCTACAGGGGGCTGCCGGAGCTGCCGGCCGAGATCAGGAACCCGATCGGCGCGAACATGGCGTTCAGGCGCAGCACGATCCGCCAGGCCGGTGGCTTCACCGATGGGATCGGACGTGTCGGCCGGGTGCCGCTCGGCTGTGAGGAGACCGAGTTCGCGATCCGTGCGGCGCGGATCACCGGCGGACGCATCCTCCAGCAACCGGCCGCGGCGGTCGACCACCTGGTGACCTCGGAACGAGTCAGCCTCCGGTACTTCCTGCACCGCTGCTGGGCCGAGGGCATCTCCAAGGCGTTCGTCTCGCGGCTCGCCGGCGGCGATGCGGCGCTCGCGAGCGAGCGCCGTTACACGACCCGCACGCTCCCGGCCGGCGTCGCCGCCGGGATCAAGGCCGGCCTGCGTGGCGACTCCGACGGCTTCAGACGCGCGACCGCAATCGTCGCGGGGCTCGCTGTCACGGTCGCCGGGTATCTCCGTGGGTCCGCCGGCCAGCGACATCGGCGCGTTGCCGCATCACCCACCCCCGCCAATCCGCCGGCGTTCACGCCACTCTGGAGTGGCCAGCTGGAGTTGACCGCACCGGCACTGCCGCCGCGGCTGTCTGACAGCGAAGGCAGACCGCTCGAGCGCGCTCGGATCCTGGTCAGGGCCGCCGGCACGCCACTCGGGTTCCTCGAGCTCGACAGTCCCGGCGGCCGGCTCGAGCTCGACGCCACGATCGGACTCGCACGCGACCGCTTCGGCGTGGCGGTGACCGACGCGATCTCCGACGCTCGGTGGGCGCACACCACCAGCGCTCCGGTCTCGGTCGTGCTCTGTACCCACAACCGCAGCGATGGGGCCACGCGCACGCTCGAGTCGCTGCTCGAACTGCGCTATCCGTCGCTCGAGATCATCGTCGTCGACAACGCGCCGGCGGACGCATCGACGCGCGCCGTGGTCGAGCGCGTCGCACAGCGTGATCCGCGCGTGCGCTACGTGCGCGAGGATCGCAAAGGGCTCTCGTGCGCACGTAACCGCGGTCTGCGCGAGGCCGGCGGCAGGTTCGTCGCGTTCACCGACGACGACGTACGCGTCGACCCGCTCTGGGTCAACGGGCTGATGCGCGGCTTCAGCAGAGCGCCGAGGATCGCCTGCGTGACCGGACTGGTTGCGAGCGCCGCGCTCGAACGCCGCGCCGAGCAGTACTTCGACCAGCGCGTGTGGTGGTCATCGAGCTGCGAGCCGCGCGTCGTGACGGCGCGGCGCGGCGCCGGTGACTCGCCGCTGCACCCGTACACCGCCGGCACCTTCGGCACCGGAGCCAACTTCGCGGCCGACGTGTCGGTGCTCAGGTCGCTGGGCGGGTTCGACGAGTGCCTCGGAGCCGGGTCGCCCACACAGGGCGGTGAGGACCTCGACATCTTCGTGCGGCTGCTGACAGCCGGGCGCGCGCTCGGTTATGAGCCCTCGGCGCTGGTCTGGCATGAGCACCGTGTCGACGATGAGTCGCTGCGACGCCAGATGTACGCCTATGGGCTCGGGCTGACGGCGTACCTGACCAAGTACCTGCTCGCGCGCGGCTCGCGCCGGGAACTCGTGCGCCGCGTTCCCGGCGCTGCCGGCCACGCGCTCGCGCTGCTGCGCCGCTCGCGCGAGGCCGCCGGCCGGGCGTCGCTCGATCAGGCCGGGATCGGCGGCATCGAGCTACGCGGAATGCTCGCAGGCCCACTTGCGTATCTGCGGGCCCGCTGGCGCGCAGATCCCGGTCACGTCCGCGCCGTCGCCCCGTGACGCTCCGTGGACGCGGCGCGCCCCGCGGCCACCTGGCGCTCGGCGGCGCGCGCGAAGCTCTACAGCGTCGGTACCGAAACCGACTCGAGCTCAAGGTCGGGAGCCGGGACGGCGACCGCGATCTTCTCGGTCCCGCCGGACGCGCTCGAGCTCCGCGCCGCTGAGCAGCGCGGCCGATCGCGCGAGCCACTGGGATCGCTCGGCGCGTGAGAAGCGCGCCAGCGTGAGCTGGATCGTCTCTGGATTCGCCTCAGGCACGCCGCCGCTGGGTCCTCAGAGCGTGCACACCCGCGTATCCCTCAGGCCGCTGTCGTGCCCTGGATCTCGCCGAGCGCCGTGCGGATCGCGGCGATGCTCTGGAACACGCTGCGCTTGAGCATGCGATCGGGGAACTCGACGTCGAACTCATCCTCGAGCGCGATCATGAGGCTGACGCTGGCCTGGGAGGACATGCCCGCTGCATAAAGGTCAGCTTCTTCGGGCAATGAATTAGCTGACACGGTCAAACGTGCGTGGGTCCCGATGATTTCCCGGATTTTGTCTTCCATCAATTGCCTCGGCTTTGTTCGCGCAGTGACCATCCCTGCAGTCCAGGTCAGAGACTTGCTACCCGGTGGCACACCGTTGACACGGCATCTGAGTGACACCGCCTCGCCCGTGTACTCGTGGTGACAACGACGACGACAGGGGGCACCGAACTGGCACCGACCGGTGCCCTCACAGGCGAGCCCCGATGGCTGGCGCTGGAGCCCGAGCCGATCTACGCGGTGCTGCACACACCGGAGATCGGTGCGCTGAGCGAGCGCGCCGCGCTGCTGCTGCCGACGTTCGGCTGGGATGACGAATGCGCGTATCGCAGGCGACGCGACTGGGCCACGCAGCTCGCGTCGCGCGGCATCACGGCCGCGCGGTTTGACTTCCCCGGGCGCGAGAACAGCGTCGGTTCGCCACTCGCCCCGGGCCGGGCGCGGTCATGGGTGGAGGCGACCGTCGAAGCGGCGCGCTGGCTGCGACGGAGCTCCGGTGCGCAGCGGCTGACCGTGATCGGTGTCGGCATCGGCGGGCTGATCGCCTATCAGGCCGCGGTCGCCGACGCGGCGATCGACGACCTCGTGCTCTGGGGCGTGCGCTCGAGCGGACGTGCGCACGTGCGCGAGCTGCGCGCCTACGCGGCCGTCACGGCCGGAGCGGATGAGCGCGACAGCTCACGCAGCGACGGCGCGATCGGGATCGGTGGCCACATCATGAGCTCCGAGACCGCCGCCGATCTCAGCTCGGTTGACCTGACCAGGCTGGCGCTGCCCGATGCCGACCGCCGCCGTGTGCTGCTGATCGGCCGCGACGCGCACGGCATCGACGTGAAGCTCGACGAGCATCTGGCGCGGTCGCGGGCCGAGCTCACGCGCCTGCAGACCGATGAGTACCACAGCCTCAACTCGCCAGCCGACCTCGGGCTCCAACCGGTCAAGACGCTCGCCGCGACGGTCGAGTGGATCGCCGCCGCCGCAACCACGGCCGCGCCTGCCGACGTCGAGCTCGGCGCTCACGGCGAGCCCGACGCCGCCGGCGAGCTCGGCGCAGTCGGCACAGCCACCGAGACCGGCACGATCGCGTTCGAGCGCGACGGCGTGCTGATCCGTGAGCGCCTGACCGCGCTCGAGACCCCCACCGGCGTGCTGCGCGGCATCATCTGCGAGCCCGCCGCCGCCACAGCTTCGTCGTGCTGTCTGGTGACCGTAAACTCGGGAGCACTGCGCCATACCGGGCCCAACCGCATGTTCGTCGAACTCGCCCGCAGCGCGGCGGCATCCGGAATCACGGCCGCGCGCTTCGACCTGCCGGGGCTGGGCGACTCCGACGGCACCGCGATCCGCAGCTTCGAACGCACCGACGCCGACGACCGCAGCTCGCTGGCGGTGATCAAGGCGATCTATGACCACCTGGAGCGACTCGGGCCGGCGCAGACGTTCGTTGCCGCCGGCTTCTCGCTGGCCGGCTACCTGACGGTGCGCGTCGCGACAACCGACCCGCGTGTGAAGGCTGCACTGTGTGTGAATCCGACCGGCTTCGTCTGGACAGACAAACAGCGCAAGCGCGTGCTCAAGGACCTGATCGCCGCCGCCGGAGCCGACTCGCTCAGAGCCGAGCCGCAACCGCGGCGTCTGCCACGACCGCTGTGGCCGCTTGCCGACGCGGCCAAGCGACTGGGCCGCGCACTCGACGCGCACCTGCGGCGGCGGCTCGCGCACTCCGATTTCCTCTGGCGGATCGAGCACCGCCGTGAGCTGGCGGGCCTCGACCTGCGGCTCGACGAGCTCGCCGTCGCGGGCACGAAGATGCTGCTGTTGCTCTCCGAGGACGAGCAGCTGCTGCGGATGCTCGAGCGCCCGGCGCCGGCCGCGAAGCTCGCACACTCGACCGCGATCACGGTCGCACGTCTTCCAAACCCCGACCATCTGCTGCGACCGCTCTGGATCCAGGAGATCGTGATCAAACGGTTCGTCGCGGCACTCGAGCAG
>DATASU010000151.1:0-5074 GCA_036269095.1 Solirubrobacteraceae bacterium | reverse complement strand
CGCCGAGCACGAAGGAACGTCCATGCAGGAGGTTGCACGAGCAGCGGTGCGCGAATACATCGAGCGTGCCAGCAGCCGTGAGCTTCTTGATCGCGTGCTTGACGAGCAGCTACCGCGCTACGCCGAAGCGCTGCGGCGGCTCGGCGAGTGATCTTCCTCGACCTCGAGGACTTGGTCCACGTCGCTCGTCGAACGCTGGGGGCTGAGCCGGTCGTTCGTGACTGGGGCTTACTCGAGTCAGCGCTGGCCCGACCGCAGGCGTCTGCTTTCGGTGCCGACGCATACAGCGACATCGAGGAGAAGGCAGCGGCGCTGCTGCATTCCCTCGCACGCAACCATGCGCTGGTCGACGGCAACAAGCGTCTCGCGCTCGCGGCGATGATCGCGTTTCTTGGGATCAACGGCCACGGGCTGACCTTCACCAATGACGAGGTCTATGACTTCGTGGTCGCCGTGGCAACCGGCGAACTCGATGACGTCTCCGAGATCGCTGCCGTGATCAGGGCACACACGACGTCAACAGGGACCTAGCCCCGACGAGGGCAAGCGGGGCCAGCCCCGCTCTCGTCACGGCTGATGTATCTCGAGCTCTGAGCCGAGAGACGTGCTTCGCGCGACACGCGGTACCTGGCGGCTTCCGCTGTCGCGCCTTTTCGAGTGTGGTTCCGATTTCGGAAGTCAGCAAGTAGAGGTCGAGCTCATCGGGGTTGTCGGGGTGGAATGGGTGGAACCCGAGTCGGTGCCACCAAGCGCGGGCTTTTGGGTGTAGCGCGGTCACGACGACTGCGCGGCATGCGGCTTTTGTGTTGAGCTCGATGGCGGTGGCGAGTACGTGCGCGGTGAGCGCGGTCCCGACGCCGAGGTTCGCGTAGCGGTGGTCGACAGCGAGTCGTCCGAGCAGCAACGCGGGGATCGGATCGGGGGCGGCTTTGGTGAGTGTCGTTCGAGCGGCTGAGCGGTCGATCCCGGTCATCGCGACGCTCGCGTACGCAACGACAACATCGTCGGCGTCGGTGATCACCCAGGTCGCGGCGGTGTCACGTCGGCGCTTTTGGCCGGCGTAGCGACGCAACCACTCATCGAGCGCCGGTTCACCGCTATCGAATAGCTCGCGTCTGTGGCGGACAGGGTCGAGCGGGACCGGGCGGCGAAGCTCAGTCAAGCCAGCTGAACTTCCGCGTGCTGGTAAGCGCCGTGGCGAGTCGCTGGTTGACCTCTGCTGGGCGCTCAAGCGCTTCGCTGAAAGCGGTAGCGGCGTCGGCGGAGAGCCGGATGCTTGAGCGTTCAGCGAGCACTTCTTCGGCTCTCAACGCTGCGGCCTGCATCACGAACGAGGACACGTTGAGATGCGAGGCGGCGGCGGCCCGCTCGAGCAGCGCCTTGTTCGCGGGGTCGACGCGGATCTGGAGGCGTTCTTCCTTGATCGTTGACATGTACTCACAATGGCAGTACAGCGATGGGTTGTCAAGCCAACCCCACCAGATCGGAGAGATCATGGAATCTCCAACGCTGGACGCCGCCGGCCATCGGCGATCACCGGCCACCATGCCCGGCTATCACCGCGGGCGTCCACCGCGCAACAAAGGCGAGCAATACCCGGCTGACCCACCAACGATCGAGGAGATCGTCGCGGTCATGCGGATCGTCGGTGATCGTCCGGAGGGTCACCGGCTGCGGGCGCTAATCACGCTGCTGTGGCGCGCGGGCCTGAGGATCAGCGAAGCGCTGTCACTCCAAGAAAGCGATCTGGGCCGACTCGCCGAGAGACGTGCCCAGCGCGGGCAGCAGGGATTCGGTCAGACTTTGATCACCTGTAGGGATGGGTGGGCTGCCGACATCTGGTCGTAATCGCCGTCCTGGGTTACGACCGGCAGGCCGTGTTCGACTGCAGTTGCCGCGATCAGCGCGTCGATGAGTTTGACCGTTCGCTGGATCCCCGCGGCCCGACAGTCAGTGACAAGGCGAGCCCAACTCCCCATCACCGCCTCGCTGATCGCGATCGGGTCGGCTGACCGCGCCAGCGCGAGCGTATCTGCGCGTCGAGCGCGGGTCGTCTCATCGCTCGCGCTGAGCACCCCGAGCTGGAGCTCCCCGATCGTCATGACCGATACCGCGACGTGCGCTGGCAGCTCGCCTAGGGGCCGGCCGGTCTCGCGCGCGATGAAGACAGACGTGTCGAGGAGACCCGAACTGCTCACAACTGGTCGAGTGTCTGGCCGGCTAGGTCGTCTAGTTCGGAGGCTAGCTCGGGATCCGCTGAGCGTTCCCGCAGCTGCTCCCGGAGGTGCTCGCCCGACAGCCATCGGGCGCGGCGGCCGTGCGGAACGATATCGGCGACAGGTTCGCCGTGAACGGTAAGTGTGACGCGCTCACCGGCCTGGACCGCATCGATCACCTGGCCCGTTCGATTCCGAAGGTCACGCACCCCGATCTCCATGTGCGACAGCGTAGCACAGTGGTCTGCCGGCGGCATTCCCTTCTCGCGACATGGGTATCGGGTCCAGGCCTGCCTTTGCGTCCCGGCGTATCTGCCACCGCGAAGCGTCGGAGCCCTGCTTAGCGCGGTTAGCGCAGCTAGAGCAGCCGTTCGCCCGTTTCGGCCAGGTCGACCACGCGGCCAATGATCGGCGCAAACCACTCCAGGAGCGCCCGGCGACTGGTGTTGCCGAGGCAGGCACGACCTCTGAGTTCACGGTGATCCGTTCGAGCAACGCCATGCCCTCAATCTAAATGCGCACCCCGCTAGATCTCGGAGGCAAGGCCCGCATTCATCAAACCGCGGGCATCTCACCGTCCGGGTAAGCGCCCTCGCTATGCGCCGATTGCCCGATCGGAGTCGGGTCAGAAGCAGGTTTGGTTCTGAGCAGAGAGCCACGCCGCGCTGACCGTCCCGCGTGGGGTGATCTGCGCGATCACGCTGGTACATCCATGCGGGTGAGCGAGGACGCTCTCGGCGGCGTACACAGTCCCGGTACGACTGACCGCAACGTCACCGCCACCGCCGCCCATCACTCCGATGGCTCCTGGAACGAGGCCCGCGATCTGTCGCTGGGTGGCGAGCGTTTGAATGCCGGAGGCGGTGATCCTGACGATCGCTCGGTTGTAATTCGCGACGACGCTTCCGGCGGCCTCGGTCATGTAGCCGGCCTGCGACCCAACATCGCGATAGGTCTGGATGCGCCCGTCGAACCGGACCACCATGAGTCGTGGGCCACGACGGTCACCCGATCCACAGCTGAACACTGCGAACCGGCGTCCGGTGACTCCGCCGCCACAGAATTCGGACCCGTTCGGAACGCTGTCTGCCGGCGTCTGGACCAGGCGTCCGGACGGCGTCATCTGCACGTAGCCGCCGACGTGCGGCGCGCCGGGGCAGGTCCTGGTCCTGAGATCGAGGAAGCCGTTGAGGCCGATCGTGAGTTCTCCTCCACCGACCAGAGCACTTCGCGCGGGGATGTAGTCGGCGCCTGCGGGAACCGCGTGGCAATTCGGATCCTGACCGATGATCGTGCTGATCCTGCCGTCCCGCGCGATCTCGCGCACGACGATGGTGTACGTGAACTGTCCGGGGATCGTGTCGGGGACCCGCACCCGTGCCTGTTGTGAGAAATACACGACTCCAGTACCGCTTACGGCCAAGCCGATAGGAGACTGGACCTTAGCCCGGGTGGCGGGCCCACCGTCACCGGAATATCCACCGACGCCGGTCCCGGCGATGACCCTGAAGCGTCCGCTCGGCAGTCGCACAAGGATCTGCTGCCGCTCGTCGTCGGCGACGTAGAGCGCACCTGTCGGCCCCACCGCCAGAGCATCCGGCTGCCTGAGCGCGACCGTTCTGTGTTCGGTGCGCGTGCTACCCGACGCGGACGGCGATGATGGTCCACTGGCCTGGCCGGCGGCGGGCGGGCCCGATCCGACGGAGACGAACAGGCCCGCTGCAACCCCCGCACCGATCAGCACGAGGGCGAGGTTGCGCAGCCGTCGACGCCGAGCGTGCTGCCGGACTTCCGGGATCAGAACCTGAGGACCCGGACGCTCAGTCGGCTCGCGCGCGGTATCGACTGATTCCGTGATCTCCGGATAGATGTCGGTTCTCATCGTCCGCTCGCGTCGATCGGGGCTTTGGCGGCGACCTGCTCGATCAGTCGAGCCAGCTCATCCGGACGGACTCCCTGTGAGCGCGCGAACGCGACGAGATCCCGTGCGCGTGCCAGCACGAGGCCCCGCTCGGGCGTGCCCGCGACTGTGATGCCCTTACCACGCCGGAACTCGAGCACCCCTTCGTCGCGCAGCTGATGGAACGCGCGCAGCACGGTGTTTGAATTGACGCCGAGCACGGCGGCGAAATCCTTGGCGGGAGGTAACCGATCACCGGCCGCCGCTTCCCCCGCCGCGATCGCGCGACGAATCTCGGACGCGACCTGATCGTGGAGCGTCATCGGATCCGACTGATCGATTCGGACCGAGAGAATGGTCATAGCAATACTATGATCATTAGGGACACCGGAGTCAACATGCTTCTTCACGCGCTGAACCGAAGCGCGCCCCCTATGTAAACGGCACTGCAGGGACTGGCAGCGCCGGCCGGCCGCGAGCTGTGTTCCAGGCTGTGGCAGCGCCGCGCCCACGCATGGACCACCCTTCAGATCTGCCCGCAGCTGCCGAATACATCTCTAATGCCTCGTCCGGTACGCGGAGTCGTGATCATCCTGGGGGCCTGGCTCGTCGCGTGCGAGCTGCACGGGCTTGGGATCCGCTGGGCACCTTCGGGCCCGGAAAAGTGGCTGCATCTGGTGATGATGGGCACCGGTGCCGCTCTGTGCATCGCCCGCGGAATCATCCGCAAGCGCGAGCGCGCCGCGTGGATCGTGCTTGGACTGGCGGTCCTGGCCTGGACGCTCGGAGAGCTCTACTTCACCGCGGTCCTCTGGAGCGACGCGTCACCACCGGTGCCATCGCCGGCCGACGCCGGCTACCTGTCGCTGCCGCCGCTGATCATCCTCGGCGTGCTGCTGTTAACCCGCGCGCGAGTGCGCGAGGTACCGCGGATGGTGTTCGTCGACGGCCTGGTCGC
>DATASU010000150.1:0-9018 GCA_036269095.1 Solirubrobacteraceae bacterium | reverse complement strand
GCGCTTCCGCGAGGTCGTCGCCGGCGTCGGCTGCGCGATCATCGGCCAGACCGGCGCGCTCGCCCCCGCCGACAAGCGGCTCTACGCGATCCGCGACTCGACCGGGACGGTCGAGTCGTTGTCGCTGATCGTCGGCTCGATTCTCTCCAAGAAGCTCGCCGCCGGGCTCGACGCGCTGGTGATGGACGTCAAGGCCGGCTCGGGCGCGTTCCTGCCGTCGCTCGACAACACGCGTGAGCTGGCGGCCGCGATCGTCGCGGTGGCGCGGGGCAACGGCCTGCCGACCAGCGCGCTGCTGACCGACATGAACCAGGTGCTCGGCCGCACCGCCGGCAACGCCGTCGAGGTGCGCGAGTCGATCGAGGTGCTGACCGGGGCGGCCGCCGCCGATCCGCGGCTGGTCGAGGTGACCGTCGCGTTGAGCGCCGAGCTGCTCGTGCTCGGAGGCCTGCAGCCGGAGCCCGCGGCCGCGCGCGCCGCGGCCGTGCACGCGCTCGAGTCCGGTGCGGCGGCCGAGGTGTTCGCGGCGATGGCGACGGCACTCGGCGGGCCGCCCGATCTGCTCGAGTCGCCGCAGCGGCATCTGCCGCAGGCACCGGTGGTGGCCGCCGTGGCGGCGCCGGAGGCCGGATACGTGAGCGCGATCGACGTGCGCGCCGTCGGTGTCGCGATCGTCGCGCTCGGTGGCGGCCGCGCGCGTGAGACCGACCCGGTCGACCATGCCGTCGGGCTGACCGAGGTCGCGGCGCTCGGCGAGGCCGTCGGCCCAGGCGGCGATTCCCGCCCGCTGGCGATCCTGCACGCGCGTGATCAGGCCGCGTTCGAGCGGGCCGCCACAGCGCTGCGCGCGGCGGTCACGATCGGCGACGCCCCGGTCGACGGCGGCCCCGAGGTGCTCGAGGTCCTGCGCTGAGTCCGCGCTTCGGCCCGCGGCGCTAGGGCTTGTCCGCGGCCAGCACGAGCACCGCCGGCAAGCCCAGATAGGCGGCCGCGGTCGCCTCGGGGATGTGGCGGAAGGCGCGCTTCTTGGCGCCGAGCTCGGACTCGGTGATCGTCGGCTCGACGCAGCGGCTGAGCTGCAGGCCCGATGAGGCGAACGCGGCGAGGTAGTCGGCGTGCAGGTGCGGATGCTCGCGCACGAACCCGCGGCTGCCGTCGGCTCCCGAGAACGGGGCGTTCCAGCCGAGCAGCGCCTGGAACGGGTGCAGCACCGAGATGATCAGCTGCCCGCCGCCGGCGAGCACGCGGCTGAGCTCGGCGATTGCGACCTCGAGCTCGGGCAGGTGCGCGAGCGCGAGCCCGCAGACAACCGTCTGGAAGGACGCATCGGCGTAGCGCAGCTTGCGCAGGTCGGCCACCTCGAAGCTCGCCTCGGGCACGCTGACGCGCGCCCGCTCGATCATCTCGGGCGTCAGGTCGAAGCCCTCGACCGTGTGCCCGAGATCGACCAGCGTGCGCGCGTGGCGGCCGGTCCCGCAGGCGGCATCGAGCGCCGTGCCCGACGGTCGCGCCGCGAGCAGTTCGCCGACCACGGCCTGCTCGATCGCGATCACCGGGTTGCCGGGCTCGTCGTAGGAGTCAGACCAGACCGCGTAGCCCGAAGCGGCGTCGTGCTCGGGCGTCGCCTCGGCCGCGCCCAGCGCAGGGTCATCGAGCACGCGGCGCAGTTCGGCGAGCCGCTCGCCGGCCGCCTCATCGGTGCCGTCGTAGAGATTGCGCAGCAGCGCCAGGCCCTCGACGCCGGCGATCAGTTCACGGAGGGATACGTTGCGGGTCATCGGGCAGCGGAGAGTAGCGGTCCGCCCGGCTCGCCGGCGGCGGAAGCCCGCGCCGCGAGGACATATGAGAAAGTCCCGGCGATGATCGCCAAGGCAGAACTCCACGTACATCTCGAGGGCACGGCCACGCCCGAGCTGGTCGCCCGCATCGCCGCGCGCAACGCCGTCGCGCTGCCCGACGGGATGCTGGCCGAGGACGGCCGCTTCCACTACACCGACTTCCTCCACTTCCTCGAGACCTATGACCTCGCGGCGAGCGTGATCCGCACGGCCGAGGATTACCGCGACATCACCTACGAGTACCTCAAGGGCGTCGCCGCCGACGGCGGCATCTACGTCGAGCTGACGGCTTCACCCGACCACGCGGCGCTCGTCGGGCTGAGCGACGACGAGCACTTCGCCGGGATCGCCGCGGGCATCGACGACGCCCGCCGCGACTACGGGATCGAGGCCCGGATCCTGCTGTCCGGGGTCAGGAACTTCGGCCCCGAGAGGGTGACCGCCGTGGCGCGGTTCGCCGCCGAGCGCCCGCACCCCTACGTCGTCGGTTTCGCGGTCGCCGGTGACGAGCGCGTACCGCCCGGAGACTTCGCCGAGGCGTTCGCGATCGCAGCCGACGCCGGCCTCGGCTGCACCGTGCACTCCGGCGAATGGCAGGGCCCCGAGAGCATCCGTGAGGCGCTCAAGCTGCCGGTCACGCGCCTCGACCACGGCGTGCGCTCGATCGAGGATCCGCTGCTCGTGCGCGAGATCGCCGCGCGCGGGATCACGCTCAACACCTGCCCGACCAGCAACGTCGTGCTTGGCGTCTACCGCTCGTTCGCCGATCACCCGCTGCCGCACCTGCGTGCCGCCGGCGTCCACGTGACGCTCGGCTCCGACGACCCGCCCTACTTCGGCGCGACGCTCGGCGGCGAGTACACGGTCTGCAGCGAGCACTTCGGCTGGGACGACGAGACGCTGCGCGAGGTCACGATCGCCGCGCTCGAGGCCGCCTTCTGCGACGAGCCGCTGCGCGCGACGCTGCTCGAACGCACCCGCGCACAGAACTAGCGCGGCGGTTCCCGCGCTAGCCGAAGGTGCCGGCGCTCGGACACATCCTCCGCAGCGCGCAGGCCCCGCACTGCGGTCGCTGCGAATGGCAGGTCCGGCGCCCGTGGCGCAGCAGGTTGAGGTGCAGTTCCCACTCCTGCCCGCGCGGCGTCAACTCGAGCATCGTGTCGTGCAGCTCCTCGAACGGCGCCTTCGGGCGGAACAGGCCCAGGCGCGAGCCGACGCGCGAGACGTGCGTGTCGACCGGCACGTCGGCCATGCCGTAGGCGAACAGCAGCACGCAGGCGGCGGTCTTGCGGCCGACGCCGGGCAGCGAGCAGAGGTACTCCTGCGCGGCGGCGACCGTGCCGTCGGCAACCCAGTCGATGCTGAGCTGACCCGGCACCGGACCGGTTTCGGTCACGGCCTCGAGGATCGCCTTGATCCGCGCCGACTTGACCTTCGAGATGCCGCCGCGGCGGATCGCCAGCTCGACCAGGTCGACCGGGGCGTCGCGCACGTCCGCCCACGTGGGGAAGCGCTCGCGCAGCTCGAAATAGGCGACGTCACGGTTGCGGTCGTTGGTCGATTGCGACAGCACCGTGAGGATCAGCTCGGCGAGGCCATCGCCGTGCGGGCGCAGGACCGGGATCCCGTAGACGCGCCGCAGCCGGTCACGGATCGCGTAGACGCGCCGCCGCTGGGGCAGCTGCCAGCCGTCGGCCCGCGGGCGCCTAGTCGCAGGCACCCCAGCGCTCACACGCGTGGGCGGCCGCGACCATCGCCTCCTTGAGCGCCGCGGCGATCGCGGGCTCGTAGAAGCCGGTGACCTGCAGCCGCGCGAGCAGTGTCGCCATCAGCGTGTCACCGGCGCCGATCTTCGAGACAACCCGCGCGGGCACGCCGTCGACATCGAGCCGGATCTTGCCGCGCAGGATCGCGCCACCGGGTCCGTTCGTGATCACGACGTTGCGCGCGCCCGCCTTGCGCAGCGCCAGCGAGGCGCGCTCGAGGTCGTCCTCGCCGGTCATCAGCCGCGCGTCGGCGGCGGTCGCACGCACCAGCAACGCTCCGGGGACGCAGGCGTTGGCGCTCGCCGCCGCGTCCGCCTTCGAGCTCCAGCGGTGCAGTTGCAGGCGCGGATCGAAGATCACCGGATGCTCGAGTGCGAGCGAGCGCTCACGCGCCTTCATCGTCACCTGGCGCTCGGCCTCCCCGACCAGCGTGCCGGTGCTGATGTACAGGCCGCCGCTGCCCTCGACCGCCTCCTCGACCCCGCCCCAGAGTGCGTTGACGACGGTCGCGAGCACCTCGCCGTAGAGCCGGCGCGTCGGCTGACCGGCGTGATCGAGCGTCGTCAGCGCCAGCGCCGTGGGCATATCCTCGATCAGCTTGAAGTGGCGCAGATCGACACCCGAGCGCTCGAGCTGGTCGCGCAGCCAGTGGCCCCACTCGTCGTCGCCGACTCCCCCCGCAAGCGCCATCCGCGCGCCGGACCGCGCCGCCATCAGCGCGATGCTCGCGCCCGAGCCACCGAAGTGCGGCACGAACATCTCGGCCTGCGCGAGCGAGCTGACGGGCCGCTCGCAGATCATCTCGACGAGCGCGTCGCCGAGGCACAGCACGCCCAGCGATGCGGTTGGAAACTCGGCGTTCACAAGCGGGCACCATATCCGCAGATACGCGCCCACGCTCGTCGCGGCGCTGCTGGCCGCCGCCTACCTGATCGTGCAGCCGTCGGGCTCCGACCTGCCGGCGCAGCTGCTGCGCGTCAAGCTGTTCGGCGCACAGGGCTTCGGCATCTGGAACAACTGGTGGTACGGCGGCCACTACCTGCTCGGCTACAGCGTGCTGTTCGGACCGCTCGGGTGGCTGCTCGGCGCGCGGCTGCTGGGGGCGCTCGCGAGCATCGGCACCGCGGCCGCGTTTGCCGCGCTCGCGTTTGACGTCTACGGCGAGGACGCCTGGCTCGGTGCGACCTGGCTCGGCGGCGCGACCGTCACCGAGCTGCTCAGCGGCCGCCTGACGTTCGCGCTGGGACTCTGCTTTGCCGCCCTCACGGCCCTCTTCCTGGAACGACGGCAGCCCCGCTGGGCTGCCGTTTCGGGCATCGCCACAGCGCTCGCGAGTCCCGTGGCCGGCCTGGCCGTGGTGCTGGCCGGCGCCGCCGTGGGTTGGCACGGCTTAAAAGCGCGTTTCCGATCCGATATCGCGAGCGGTATCGCTGCGATATCGATTCAGATCCTGCTGTTGGGGGCGGCCACCCTGGCCTTCCCGACCGGCGGCTACCAGCCGTTCGCGTTCGGGGCGCTGTGGCCGCTGCTCGTCGCCGCGGCCCTGATCGTGGCGCTGCGGCCCGGAGCCGTGATCACGACGGCGGCGCTGCTCTACGGCGCCGGCTGTCTGGTCGCGTACGCGATCCACACGCCGATCGGCGGTAACGCCACACGGCTCGGAGATCTGATCGCCGGCCCGCTGGTCGCACTGGTGCTGGTGCCGCGGCGCGCCTGGCTGCTGCTCGGGCTGGCGGCGCTGCCGCTCACCTATCTCCAGGCTCACGACGCCGTCACCGACCTCGCGCACGGCACGCCCGACCGCGGTGGCGCCTACTACCGGCCGCTGATCGGATTTCTGCGATCCCGGCCCGGCGTCTGGCGCGTCGAGGTTCCCGCCACCGCGGGCCACTGGGAGAGCTACTGGCTCGGCTCGCGGCTGCCGCTCGCGCGCGGCTGGGAGCGCCAGAGCGACATCGCCGAGAACGCCCTGTTCTACGAGCCGGGTCTCACCGCGGCGCGCTACGAGTCCTGGCTGCACGCGCTCGCCGTGCGCTATGTCGCCGTCGCCGACGCGCCGGCCGACTACTCCGCGCGCGCCGAGCTGCGACTGATCCGCGGCGGACTGCCGTACCTGCGCGTCGTCAGGCGGCTTCCGCACTGGACCGTCTACGCGGTGTCCGATCCGACGCCGCTCGCGAGTGGCGGCGGGCGCGTCGTCTCGCTCGGCCCGAGCTCCGTGAGACTGGCCGTCGCCGCTCGCGGGAACATCTATCTGCGCGTGCGCTGGTCGCCGTACTGGCAGCTCGACGGCGTGCGCGGCTGCGTGGCCGCGGCGGGGCAGTTCACACGCATCCACGCCGATGCACCCGGGCGGGCGCGGCTGACGATGAGCTTCGCGATTGGACGGATCGCGTCGCGCTCGGCCCGCTGCAATTCGGGCGGTTAGCCTGCAAAAGATGCGCCGCCACCTCCGCGCACAGCCGCCGTCACGCTCCGAGCACATACTGCCCCACGGCCCGCTCGACGTCGCGCGTCAGCTGCTGCTGTTCGTGGCCGCCTACCTCGGCTACGAAACGGTCCGCGGGCTCGTCGGCAGCGGCGGTGCCCGGCCGTTCGGTGACGCGGCGCGGATCATCGCGCTCGAGCGCACGCTGCACGTCTTCGCCGAACCCGCGATCCAAGCGTGGATCACGGCCCATGCCCGCTGGCTGCTCGACGTTGCCGACTGGACCTACCTCAACGCGAACCTGGTGCTGACGGCCGCCGCGCTGGCGTGGATCTATCTGCGCCGCAACGACTCGTTCTACTTCGCGCGCAACATGTTCATGCTGGCGATGCTGATTGCGCTCGTCGGCTACTGCGTGTATCCGACGGCGCCGCCGCGGCTGATGCCGCAGTGGGGCTTCAGCGACTCGATCCGCCAGTTCACCGGAGTCGACGCCGAGCGTGGAGCCGTCAGCCTGCTCGTCAATCCCTACGCAGCGGTTCCCTCGATGCACGTCTGCTTCGCGCTGATGATCGCGCTGCCGCTGTCGCGGCTGGTGCACGGTCGCGTCGCGCGCATGCTGTGGCGCGTCTACCCGCTGTTCATCGTGTTCGTCGTGGTCGTCACCGGCAACCACTACTTCACCGACGTCGCACTCGGGGCGCTCACCGCCGGGCTCGCGGCGGCGCTCGCCAAGCAGCTGCTCGCGCGCGCGAGACCCGACGTGTGGGGGTTCGCCGGAGTGCCGGCCTAGGACCGAGCCGGTCGGCCGCCGGGTCCGCTCGCCGATCAACTAGTCTCTTCCAAGCTTTCCGATGGCTGACACCCAGCACAAATCGCCGAGGCCGAGGCCGCGTCAGCGCGGTGACGAGGTCACCCGGCTGAGAACGCAGGAGATGTTCAGGAACCGGCTGATCGAGTCGCGCCTGACCCCCAACGCGATCTCACTGACCGGCTTCGCGCTCAACCTCGGTGCCGCCGGGCTGGTCGTCGGGCGGCTGTTCTTCCTCGCCGGCATCGCGTTCATCGTCGGATCGATCATGGACACGCTCGATGGCCGCTACAGCCGCATGTCGGGCAAGGGCAGCCAGTTCGGCGCATTCCTGGACTCGACGCTCGACCGGCTCGAGGAGGGGATCGTGCTCACGGCGGTCGGCGCGTACTTCGCCTCACAGCACAACCAGACGGCCGTCGCCGCCGTCGTGGCCGCCGTGCTGTTCTCGCTGATGGTCTCCTACACGCGCGCCCGTGCCGAGGCGCTCGGCGTGCAGTGCAAGGTCGGCCTGGCGACGCGACCGGTGCGTGTGGTGATCCTCTCGATCGGTCTGGTATTCGCCCGCGGCGCATCGGTCGGCCACTTCGAGCTGCTGGCCCCCGCCGTGTACGTGCTTGCCGTGCTCAGCCTGCTGACCACCTGCCAGCGCATCTGGCACGTGCGCAGCGAGCTGATCAAGCCCGCCGGCGAAGCAGGGCACTAGGAGTTGGCGATGGCGCCTGCCGGGCGCCGGGCCTCACTCGGACGCGGCGCACGAGAGCGCATCCTCACAGCAGCCGCTGAGCTGTTCGCACGCCAAGGCTTCAACGCGACCGGCGTCAACGATCTGCATAAGGCCGCACGCGTATCGAAGCGCACGCTCTACCAGCACTTCGAGTCCAAGGACCACCTGATCATCGCCTACCTCGCCGAGTACGGGCGTAGCGGGCCGACCGCGACCCTGCTGGCCCGCGATGACCTGACGCCGCGCACACGGCTGCTCGAGCTGTTCACGGCGCTGGGCGATCCCGCGACGATCGTCCCGGACCCGCTGATTGCCGCCGCCGCCGAGTTCCCGACCCGCGGTCACCGCGTGCACGAGGCCGTCAGGGAGCGGGCGCGGCAGTTCACCGAGCGCCTCGCCACGCTGGCCCGCGATGCGCGGGCGCCGGACCCTGAACGCACCGCGCGGCGGCTGGTGACGCTGTACGACGGGGCCTGCAGCCGCATGCTCGTCGACGATGTCACGACCGTCGTGGCCGACGCCTACGCGATGGCGGCCGCGATCCTGCGCGACGCGATCGACTGAGACCGCGCACGGGCGTAACCGATCGGTTTACCTTCTGTCGGCCCTCCGCCGGTAAATCCCAATTTGGGTACCGATCGGTGTAACCGAGCGCTCGATCTGGCGTAATATGGGCACGCGCCGGCGCGCACGCGCCGGCCGAAACTTCGAGAAAGGGACATCGATCAGTGAGCACTGAAGCGACTTCCACGAACGGCTCCTCCGTAGGCGCCGCGCGCTACCAGCACGAGAAGGTGCGCGTCGCGATCATCGGCACGGGCAACTGCGCGAGCTCCTTCGTGCAGGGCGTCGAGTACTACAAGAACGCCGACCCGGCTCAGCAGGTTCCCGGCCTGATGCACGTCGACCTCGGCGGCTACCACGTCCGCGACATCGAGTTCTCCGCCGCCTTCGACATCGACGTCGAGAAGGTCGGCAAGGACCTCAGCGAGGCGATCTTCTCCGGTCAGAACAACACGCTGAAGTTCGTCGACGAGGTCCCGAGCCTCGGCGTCACCGTGCAGCGTGGAATGACCCATGACGGCCTCGGCAAGTACCTCAAGGAAAAGATCACGAAGGCGCCCGGCCCCACGGCCGACATCGTCCAGATCCTCAAGGACACCAAGACCGACGCCGTCGTGTCCTACCTTCCGGTCGGCTCCGAGCAGGCGACCAAGTGGTATGTCGAGCAGATCCTCGAAGCCGGCTGCGGCTTCGTCAACTGCATCCCGGTGTTCATCGCCGGCGAGGACTACTGGAACGACCGTTTCGTCAAGGCGGGCCTGCCGATCGTCGGCGACGACATCAAGTCACAGGTCGGCGCGACGATCGTGCACCGCACGCTTGCCCGGCTGTTCCACGACCGTGGCGTCAAGCTGCTGCGCACCAGCCAGCTCAACGTCGGCGGC
>DATASU010000149.1:0-4533 GCA_036269095.1 Solirubrobacteraceae bacterium | reverse complement strand
GGCGAGTGCGTAGCCGCCACCGCCGGCGATCAACAACGCGGCGGCACCGATCGCCGCCCAGCCAGACACACGCGTCATCATGACCCCCCGGTCGTAAACGTTGAATCCGCATCGTATCGGCGCTCGCTCACAGCTCACATGCGCGGATAGGATCCGCGCGATGGCGGATCGAGACCAGGTTCCCAAGCGCGCGTGGCTGAAGTGGTTCGGTCTGCAGGCGCCGCCGGTCGATCCCGATGCCTGGATGGCGGTGGCGCAGGATCTCGCTATCGACGACCCCGAGGCCGGCGTCAGTGAGGCGGCGTCACAGATTTCCGCGGCGCTCGCGGCGGCGGGGATCGTGGCGCAGCAGCGCGTCTACGCGCGACCGGATCAGGGGCGCACGTCGGCCTTCACGCTCCAGGCGCTCGTCGGCGGGCTGCCGGCAGCCAACCGGGTTCGGGTCGCCGTCCTGGTGCACAGCAGAGATCTCGAGCAGGCCAAGAAGATCGTCGTCGATCTGCCCACGCTCCCGGCTCCTCCCGCAGCCGATGACCGCGTACCGCCAGAAGCAGATCAGCTGCCCGGCGAGTTCGGCAGATAGGCAGCCGCGGCGGGTTCGCGCTGTCAATGTCACAAAACCGGGGTGTCCGGACAATTAAGCAGTAGGTGGAAGACACTCGCCCCCGCAGCGATGGCCAACTGCTGGACCTGCCGCATCAGGAGGCCGGTCCACGCGTGGTCTCGCTCGATCCCGGCTACACCTGTTCTGTCTGTCACTCGGCATGGCCCTACCAGGCGGTCCGCAACACCGGGCGCTGCCCGGCGTGCGGCAGTGGCCTACTGCGCGACGGCGATTGCCCCTAGCCCCGTCGGCGCTCGGAGCCGCCGGCCATGGCCGCCGGCGGTGGGTCCGCGCCATCCACCGGTAACGCTTTCGCGTCGCCGAGCGAATCAGCTGGTGATGGCTTCGCGGCGTGAACAGAAGGAGCAGGCGCGGGCGGCACGGCTCGCGGCCGCTGAGGTCGCCGGCGCGGCGGCGACCAGGCGCCGGCGCCTGCTGAGCTTCGGCGGCATCATCGCGACGGCCGTGATCGCGCTTGTTGTCGTGATCGCGATCGGCACAGGTTCCGGCGGCTCCGGTCTGCAGTCCACGCAGCAGGCAAGGAAGACCTACGCGCTGGTCCAGCGCGAGCTCGCCGGAATCCCGCAGCACGGGGTGCGGCTCGGCGACCCGCGCGCGAAGGTGACGATGAGCTACATCGGGGACCTCGAGTGCCCCTACTGCCGGATCTTCACGATCAGCGTGCTGCCGCAGTTCATCAGCAGTGACGTGCGCAGCGACAAGGTCAAGCTCGACTACCGCTCACTGTGCACCGCCAGCTGTCACTTCAACACATCGCGGTTCGTGCCGCAGCAGGTCGCGGCCTACGCGGCCGGCCGGCAGAATCTCTTCTGGCAATACGCCGAGCTGTTCTACCGCGAGCAGCAGGACGAGTCACAGCCGTATGTGACCGAGCACTTCCTGCGCGGGCTCGCGGGGCAGATCCCGAAGCTCGATCTCACGCGCTGGCTGACCGACCGCAAGGACCCGGCGCTGACCTCGCAGGTCCAGGCGGATCAGACGTTCGTCGCCCACAGCGGACTCCCGGAGCAGACGCCCGAGATCTCGCTCACGGGCCCGCGCGGGACGGTCTCGCTCCCGGCGGAGGCGGTGCCGACACTTACGTGGCTCACACACGCGGTCAGCAAGGTGTCCTGACGAGCATGGCGCAGAGCAGCTCAGGAGATCGGCCCTCGAACCGCACGCGCGGCGGCGCGATCGCGCGTGACCCGGAGGCGTTCGAGGCCTTCTACCGCGAACACATCGACGCGCTGCAGCGCTTCATCGCGCGTCGCGTCGGGACCCCTGAGGCTGCCGCCGACGTGGCCGCCGACGTGTTCCTCGCCGCGATCCAGGCGGCCGACTCGTATGACCCGAGCGCCGGCCCGGTGAAGGCCTGGCTGTTCGGGATCGCGCGCCACCGGATCGCCGACAGCTACCGTGCCGCCGAGCGCGAATCGCGCGCGACCGCGGCCCTCGTCGGCCGCGAACTGCTCGACGCCGACGACCTCGCCCGGATCCACGAGCGCCTGGACGCCGAGGCGACCGCGCGCGAGCTCTACCAGCGCCTGGGATCGATCCCCGAGCCCGAGCGGGCGGTGCTGGAGCTCGTCGCGCTCGACGACCTGACCGTCGCCGAGGCCGCCGGCGCGCTGCAGATCACCACCGTCGCCGCGCGCGTGCGGCTGCACCGCGCGCGCAGGCGCCTCGGCGCCGTCGAGCCCGCCAGGTCGGCCACCCCCAGGCCCTCGCCGCACCTCGACCTGATGATCACGGAGCCACACACATGAGCGCCACCAGCGACACGCCGCTCGGCGGCTTCGAGCAGCGGCTGCTCACGCAACTGAAGGCCGAGGTCGCGGCACGCCCGGCCATCGCGCCGCCGCACCGCGCGGCACGCCTGCCCGCGACACGCCTAGGCGCACGCAAGTCACTCTGGCGGGTTCCGACCGCGGCGCTGGCGGCCGTCGCGGCGCTGGTGGTCGCGACCCTGAGCATCCTGCCCGCGGCGGCACCCTCGCTCGCGCAGGCGTTCCCGATCCTGAGTGAACGCGGCCGCGTCCTCCCTGCCCGGTTTGTGCAGGCACTGCGGTCGCAGTGGCGAACAGGCGCGTCGCCGCACTTCGACCTCAAGCACGCGCGGGCGTTCAGCACGCCGGCGGGCACGGGTTACGTCGTCGTCGATCAACGGTCGCGCTGGCTGTGCATCCTCGTGCCCGGCCTCTCAGCGTCGGGCGCGAGCGGCCGTTGCGAACAGGTCAGCCTCGCCCGCGTCGGCGAGCCGCGCCTCAGCCTCAGGATCGGCGGACGCGCACGCCAGGAGATCGTCGCGCTGCTACCGCGGGGCGCCGGCGTCACAAGCCCAAGCCCCAGCGGTCAGATCAGTCGGCTCACCCTGCACCGCGGCGTGCTCGCGATCGCCTCGCGCAACCCGGTCACGCTCCTGACCACGATCGGCGGGCACACCGCGAGCACCACGTACAGGCCGTGAGCTCCAGCGGCGATTGAGCGCCGCCCGGCTGGGAATACTTACGGGCATGGACGACGCAAGACTTGCTCTGACACTCGCCCGGGGACGGATCGCGTTCGGTGCGGCGGCCGTCGTCGCTCCCGGTCTGACGGTGCGCCTGCTCGGCGGGCGCAAGGCATCGGGAGTCGAGCCGCTGCTGGCGCGGATGGTCGGCGCCCGTGATCTGACGCTCGGACTCGGAGCCGTGATCGCGCTCGACCGCGGCGCGCCGGTCCGCGGCTGGATCGAGGGCGCCGCGGTCGCCGACGCGGTCGATGCCGTGGCCGGCCTGCTCGCGAAGAAGCGCATGCGGCCGCACGCGTTCACGGCCACGATCGTGCTCGCTGCCGGCTCGGCGACGCTCGGCGCGTATCTCTCGCGGCGGCTCGATCCGCCGCCTCCGGCGCATCCGCACCAGCCCGAAGCAGCGATCACCGGTCACCCCGAGCCGGCCGGACCGTAGCTCCGCGCGCCACCGGCAAGCCGTCAACCAACTGATCGATTGCGTTCAAGGATGACCGGCCACAGGTCGATCATCTAGATGCATGAGTTTTTCCGATGCGATCGGTCAGGTAGACCAGATCGTCCAGTGGGAGCAGCAGCTGGCCAGCCCGGCCGCACTGACCCAGTCCGCAGGCACGGCCGCCACCGGGACCACCGCGAATACCGGCTCCAGCGACTCCTCGAGCAGTTCGTCGTTCTCTGACGCGCTCGCGCAGGCGCAATCGCAGGAGGGAACGAGCGCGCTCTCGGTGCTCGACTCGGCCGATGCGGGAACCGACCCGAGCAGCGATTCGAGCGACAGCACCGACTCGAGCAGCCTGCTGAGCGGTGGTGACAGCCAGTTGCTGAGTGCGCTGCAGTCGGCGAGCAACAGCACGAGCGCGGACGGCACCGTCGCCAGCGGCACCGATTCCGCCAGCTCGTCGGCCCTGATCAGCGAGCTCGAGTCGGCGCTCGGAAGCGCCAGCAGCGACGACACCGACGACACCGGCGCGACCACGGACGGCACGGACTCCTCGAGCGAGCTCACCGCCCTGGTCCAGGCGCTCGAGAACAGCGGCGCCGGCAGCAGCACGGCCTCAACCGGCCTGGACGCCACCTCCGCGACGTTCGGCAGCGCCGCGACGAGTGCCGCCGACCCGCGCGTCGAGTCGATGATCCAGGAGGCGAACAGCCTGATCGGCAAGCCCTACGTGTGGGGCGGCGGTCACAACAACTTCGGACCGCAGAGTGGCTATGACTGCTCGGGCTTCGTCTCCGCGGTGCTTCACGCCGGCGGCTATCTGACCTCGCCGGAGGACACCGAGACGCTGCCATCGGCCGCCGGGATGGAGTCCGGCCCGGGTCAGTATGTGACGGTCTATGACCGCACCACCCCCGGCCAGGAGGGGCACGTGATCATCGAGATCGACGGCCAGTTCTACGAGTCGGGCGGTCA
>DATASU010000148.1:0-7139 GCA_036269095.1 Solirubrobacteraceae bacterium | reverse complement strand
CGCCAGCTCGCGCCGCCGCCGGCGCCCCGCCAATCCGGCGGCCGGCTACGACGTCGCGGAGCTCTATCTGGAGCGCCGTGGCGCACGCTCGATCGTCGGCAACATCTACAAGGGCCGCGTTGACAACGTGCTCCCCGGCCTCGAGGCGGCGTTCGTCGACATCGGGCTCGACAAGAACGGCTTCCTGCACGTCGATGAGATCGTGCTTCCCGGCGTCGAGGCGCCGCGGCGCGGGCGCGGCTCCGGGCGTGAGGCCACGCAGATCTCGGAACTGCTCAAGCCCGGGCAGGAGATCGTCGTGCAGGTCGTCAAGGACCCGCTCAAGACCAAGGGCGCCCGGCTCTCAATGGATCTCACGATCGCCGGCCGCTACATGGTCTACGCGCCCTACGGCGAGGGAGTCGGCGTCTCACGCCGGCTCGACGACCGCGAGCGCGACCGCCTGCGCAAGGAGGCGGCAAAGCTCGATCTGAAGGCCTCCGGCGCGATCATCCGCACCGCCGCTCAGGGCGCCAAGCGCGCCGACCTCGAGCGCGAGCTGCAGTACCTGTTCAAGCTCAACGACGTGCTGCAGAAGCGCGTCGAGGACACCGAGGCGCCGGCACTGGTCTTCCAGGAGGCCGATCTCTCCGTGCGGGTCGTGCGCGACATCTACTCGGGCGAGTTCGAGCGCGCGGTCGTCGACGACGAGAAGGCGCATCATCGCCTGGTCTCGTTCTTCTCGCGCACCGCGCCGGAGCTCGTCGATCAGGTCGAGCTGTGGACCGAGGAGCGGCCACTGTTTGAGACCTTCGGCGTCGACAAGGTGCTCGACTCGACGCTCTCGCGCCGCGTCGACCTGCCGAGCGGCGGTTACCTCGTGATCGACTACGCCGAGGCGCTGACGGTGATCGACGTCAACTCGGGCAGCTTCACCGGCAAGGGCAAGAGCGCCCGGCTCGAGGACACGATCACCAAGACCAATCTCGAGGCCGCCGACGAGGTCGTACGCCAGCTGCGGCTGCGCGACATCGGCGGGATCATCGTCATCGACTTCATCGACATGGCCCGTGCGCGCAACCGCGACGCGGTGCTGAAGACACTGCGCAAGGCGCTCGACGAGGACCGCACCAAGACCTTCGTGGTCGAGATCTCGCCGCTCGGTCTGGTCGAGATGACCCGCCAGAACGTTACCGAGGGCGTGCGCGAGATCATGACGCGACCGTGCCCGACCTGCCACGGCGAGGGCGTGATCAAGTCCGAGGAGACGATCGCGATCGAGTTCGAGCGGCGCATGCGCGAGCTCGCGCCGCACGTCGAGGCCGAGGCGCTGCTGATCCAGATGAACCCGCGCGTCAGCCAGGAGTTCACCGGCCACGACGCGCGCGCGCTGCGGGCGATCGAGGCCGACACCGGCAAGTGGTTCCACTTCGAGGGCTCCGAGGGCCTGCCGCTCGAGCACTTCGCGGTGCTGATGGAGGCCGACCGTGAGCAGGTGCTCGAACGGGCGCTGCCGTTCCGTGAGGGTGAGGAGGTCTACCTCGAGATCATCGAGCCGCACATGTACAGCGCCGGCGATGCCGTCGCCAAGGTCGACGGCTACATCATCAGCGTCAAGGGCGGTGAGGGCTCGGTCGGCTACAAGCGCCTCGTGCGGATCGACCAGGTCGGCCGTACCGAGGCGATCGCGGTGCTGATCGACCAGCCGCCCGTGAAGCTCGAGACGCCCAAGCCGGAGCCGGCGAAGCCCGCCGCCCGCCGGCGCCGCACGAGTGCCGCGGCCAAGCCCGACGCCGAGGCGGCCAAGCGCGCCGAGGCTGTCGGGGTGCCCGAGGATCCGACGGCGGCCGAGGTCGATGCCGCCGAGACCGCCGCGACTGAGATCGTGCAGGAAGACGAGGAAGCGACGCCCAAGCCGCGCGCGACGCGCACACGCGCACGCAGCCGCCGGGTGGCAAAGCCCGCCGATGAGGCGGCGGACGAGGCTGCAGCCGAGCCTGCAGGCGATGGCGATCCGGAGGGCGCTGCTAACGTCAGCGGCGACGGGACCGCCGACGAATCGGCTGGAACCGGCGCTGATGGCGTAGAATCCACCGTCCGGCGCCGTGGCCGGCGCGGAGGTCGACGTCGTTCCACGGCTAAAGCTGGCTCGGCTCCATCGGCCGACGAATCTTCCTCAGAGTGATCATGTACGCAATCGTCAAAACAGGCGGCAAGCAATACCGCGTCCAGGAGGGCGAGAAGCTGCTCGTAGAGCGGCTGCCCGAAGCGGACGGCGCGAGCGTGTCGCTAACACCGCTGCTCTACGTCAACGGCGACCAGGTCGTCGATGGCGAGGACCTCGCCAAGGTGCAGGTCGCGGCGACAATCATCGCCCACGAGCGTGGCCCCAAGCTGCGCGTCGTCAAGTTCAAGCCGAAGCGGGGCTACCGGCGCCGCAACGGCCACCGTCAGGAACTGACGCGCATCGAGATCAAGAACATCAAGCTGGCAGGCGCCTCGCGGCCGAAGGCCAAGGCTGCCGCCGAGGAGACCGAAGATGGCGCATAAGAAAGGCCTCGGTTCATCCCGCAACGGCCGCGATTCAAACGCCCAGCGCCTCGGCGTCAAGGTGTTCGCCGGTCAGACCGTGACCGGCGGCGAGATCATCGTGCGCCAGCGCGGCACCCGCTTCAAGCCGGGGGTCGGGGTCGGCATCGGCAAGGACGACACGATCTTCGCCAAGTCCGCCGGCGTGGTCCAGTTCAAGACCGGTTGGCGTGGCCGCGTGATCAGCGTCGAGCAGCCCGCCGACGCCGCCTAGCAGCTGTCCCGCTCCACGACGCTGGGGGAGAAAAGCGGTTTGAGTCCGCGAAAGTCCCCCAGCATCGGGATCGAGCAGATCAGAGAGCGCTCGTACCGGTGCCGGTGGAGCCACCGGTCGAGTCGAGGCTGAGCACCGCGGTGCACTGCGGGCAGCGACGCGCCTCGGCAGGGATCGTCGAGGTGCACTCGGGGCACTTCTTGACCGACGTGTCCTCCTTCGCGGTCCTGGCCTCGAGGGCCTGATACGGCTTCACCACGAAGAAGAACACCGCGGCAGCGACGCTCACGAACGTGATCGTCGCGTTGAGGAAGTCGCCGTACAGGAAGGTGCTCGAGTTGATCGTGAAATGCAGGCTCTCGAAGTTCGGCTTGCCGACGATCATGGCGATGATCGGTGTGATCAGATCGGCCACCAGCGCCTTGACGAGCGCCGAGAACACGAGCGCGATCACCAGCGCAACGGCTGTCGCTACGAGATTTCCCTTCAGCAGGAAGTCCTTGAATTCCCCAGCTAATCCCTTCATGCGTCCGGCCTCCCTTTGATGGCTGTTCGAACCTGAGCACAGGCTAAAGCGAGCGCACGGGGAAACACGCAATTACGCTGTGTATCGATGAAAGACAAAGCACGAATCCACGTACAGGCCGGCGGTGGCGGCGACGGTTGCATGAGCTTCCGGCGCGAAGCGCACGTGCCCAAGGGTGGCCCCGACGGCGGCGACGGTGGCCGCGGTGGCGACGTCGTGCTCGTCTGTGACGACTCCTATCGCGACCTCGAGCACTTCCGCCGCCAGGCGCACTTCAAGGCCAAGCGCGGCCAGCACGGGCAGGGCGCACAGCGCCACGGCGCCGAGGGCAGCATGCTCGAGATCCCGGTGCCGCCCGGGACCGAGATCGTGGTCGAGGCCGACGGCACCGAGCACGACCTGACGCGACCGGGACAGCGCGCGGTCGTCGCGCTGGGCGGATCCGGCGGGCGTGGCAACCGCCACTTCTCGAGCTCGACGCGGCAGAGCCCGCGCTTTGCCGAGCGCGGTCTCGGCGGCGACGAGAGCTGGCTCACGCTGCAGCTCAAGCTGCTCGCCGACGTCGGCCTGGTGGGCCTGCCCAACGCCGGCAAGTCGTCCCTGATCTCGGTGCTGACGCGCGCGGCGCCGAAGATCGCCGACTACCCGTTCACCACGCTCACACCGGTGCTGGGAACGCTGCACCGCGACGATCGCCAGCTGATCATCGCCGACATCCCCGGGCTGATCGAGGGTGCCGCCGACGGTGTCGGTCTCGGCCATGACTTTCTCGCCCACGTCGAGCGCACGCGGCTGCTGGTGCACGTGCTCGATCTGGCGCCGCTCGACGGCTCCGACCCGCTCGCCAACTTCGAGACGGTCGAGCGCGAGCTCGAGCTCTACCAGCAGCGGCTCGCGACGCTGCCGCGGATCGTCGCGCTCTCCAAGGCCGACCTCGTCACGCCCGCGGCGGGCGAGCGGGCGCGCCTGGAGTGGCAGCGGCGGATGGGGGAGGAAAACAAGGAGGGGGGCACATCGGTGCTGCTCACCTCATCGGCGACGCGCCAGGGTCTCGACGAGCTGACGACCGAGCTGCTGCGCCGCGTCCCGGTGCTCGACGGCGACGAGGCTCACGGCGACATGGGGGGCCAGCGGGCCCCCCATGGAGAGCAAACGCCGCTCGAGGATCTCCCCGAGCACCGCGTGTTCCGCCCGGCGCCGCCCAGTGGTTTCCGCGTCAGCCAGAACGACGAGGGTGTGTACGTCGTGCAGGGCGACGGCGTCGAGAAGCTCGTCGCGCGCTACGACCTCGACAACGAGGATGCGCTGGAGCACCTCGAACGGCGCCTGCGCGGGCTCGGCGTGATCCGCGCGCTCGAGGCGGCCGGGTTCGAGCCGGGGGACGACGTGGAGATAGCAGGCGTCGTGTTCGAGCTCGATCCGTAATCTGGAGCGCCCATGAGCTCGGTTGTGATCAAGCTTGGTTCGAGCGTCGTCGCCGACGACCACGGCACGGTCCGCACCGACGTGCTGCGGCGCATCTGTGACGACGTCGCGCTGCTGTACACGCGCGGCTACGAGCCGGTGATCGTCACCAGCGGCGCGATCGCCCGCGGGCTCGGCGTGATGCGGATCCCACCGGCCGAGCGGCCGAAGGCGATCGACGAGCTGCAGGCCGCGAGCGCGATCGGTCAGGGCAAGCTCTACCGCGTCTACGACGAGCTGCTGCAGGAGCGCGGCGTACCGAGCGCGCAGGTGCTGCTGACGTTCTTCGACATGAGCGCGCGCACGCACTACCTCAACGTGCGCCACACGCTCGCGAAGCTGCTCGAGTGGCGCGTCGTGCCGGTCATCAACGAGAACGACACGACCACCACCGACGAGATCTCGTTCGGTGACAACGACTTCCTCGCCGCACAGGTGGCGATCCTGATCGGGGCCGAGCGGCTGCTGCTGCTGACCAACACCGATGGTCTGTTCAGCGCCGATCCGCGCACGCACCCGCAGGCCGAGCTGGTCACCAGGATCGAGCGCATCGAGGAGCTCGAGGCGTTGCAGATCACCGAGGCCGCGTCGCTGCTCGGCTCCGGGGGGATGCGCTCGAAGGTCGTCGCCGCGGAGATGGCCACCGCCGCCGGGATCCCGACCGTGATCGCCAACGGCCAGCTCGCCGGGACGATCAGCGCCGCCGTGCAGGGGGAGGCGGTCGGTACCACGTTCCTCGCCCGCGCCGGGCGCGTGTCGAGCTTCAAGCTGTGGCTGAAGTACGCCAAACCGGCGCGCGGGCGCGTGCAGATCGACGCGGGCGCGGCACGGGCGCTGCGCGACGGGGGCACGAGCCTGCTGCCGGTCGGGGTCGTCGAGGTCACCGGCAGCTTCGAGGCGGGCGATGCGATCGAGGTCGTCTGCGGCGATCTGCAGGTCGGCAAGGGCATCAGCAGCTACTCCGCCGAGGAGCTGCGGCGGGTGCGCGGGCTCAAGTCGGCGGCGGTGCGCGAGCTGCTGCCGCTGGCAAGCGACGAGGCCGTGCACCGCGACTATTTCGTCCTGAGCTGAGGCGCGTAGTCTTTAACAAGTGATGGCCACCGCGACCGCGACAGTTTCAGAGATCTGCGCCGCCGCCAAGCGCGCCTCGCGCACGCTCGCGACGCTCGGCTCGGACGTCAAGAACGGCGCGCTCGAGGCGATCGCCGACGCGCTGATCGAGCGCACAGCGGAGATCCTCGAGGCGAACGCCCGCGACCTCGAGGCGGGGCGCGAGTCGAATCTCAGTCCGGCACTGCTCGACCGCCTGGCGCTCGATCCGGTGCGGATCGCCGCGATCGCCGACGGCGCCCGCAGGATCGCGGCACTGCCCGACCCGGTCGGCGAGGTGATCGACGGCTTCCGTCTGCCCAACGGGCTCGACGTGCGCAAGCTGCGTGTGCCGCTCGGCGTCATCGCCGTCGTCTACGAGGCCCGCCCGAACGTCACGATCGACGCCGCCGCGCTGTGCCTGAAGTCCGGCAACGCGATCGTGCTGCGCGGTTCGAGCTCGGCGGCGCACTCGAACGCGGTGCTCGCCGGCATCGCGGCCGAGGCGGCCGTGGCCGCGGGGCTGCCGCAGGGGGCGCTGGCGCTGATCGCCGGTGGCGACCGCGACGAGCTGCGCGAGCTCGCGACCCAGAGCGACAGCGTCGATCTGATCATCCCGCGCGGTGGCGAGGGGCTCAAGGCCGCGCTCAAGGGCGTCGCGACGGTGCCCGTGATCTTCGCCGCGTCGGGCAACTGCCATATCTACGTCGATCGCAGCGCCGAGCTCGCGACCGCGCAGGAGATCGTCGTCAACGCCAAGGTGCAGCGCCCCGGCGTCTGCAACGCGGCCGAGACGCTGCTCGTCCACGGTGACGTCGCCGCCCAGTTCCTGCCGCGCGTGCTCCACGCCCTGCACGACGCGGGCGTGACGCTGCACGGCGACGCGCGCGTGCGTGAGCTCGTCGCCGATCTGCCGGTCCGCGTCGCGACCGACGAGGATTGGGACACCGAGTACCTCGCGCTCGATCTGGCGGTCGCGGTCGTCGATGGCGTCGAGTCGGCGATCGAGCACATCAACCGCCACGGCAGCGGCCACTCCGAGGCGATCGTGACCGGCGACACCGCCGCGGCTCGCGCCTTCGAGCTCGAGGTCGATGCAGCCTGCGTGTACGTCAACGCGTCGACGCGATTCACCGACGGCGGCGAGTTCGGCATGGGTGCCGAGATCGGCAACTCGACGCAGAAGCTGCATGTGCGCGGCCCGATCGGCCTGCGCGAGCTGTGCACGTTCAAATACCTCGTCGAGGGCGCGGGCCACGTCCGTGCCTGAGAAGCCTG
>DATASU010000147.1:0-3426 GCA_036269095.1 Solirubrobacteraceae bacterium | reverse complement strand
ATCATCTACGGCCTCTGCGGCGGTCCGAAGGAGGGTCGCAAGGTCAAGATGTGGTTCCCGGGCGGCTCGAGCTCGCCGGTGCTGCTCGAGTCCGACCTCGACCTCGCCTACGACTTCGACACGCTCGCCAAGGCCGGCTCGATGCTCGGCTCCGGCGCGATCATCGTCGTCGACGACAGCCACTCGGCGTTCGAGGTCGCGCAGAAGGTCGTCAAGTTCTACGCGCACGAGTCGTGCGGCAAGTGCGTCCCCTGCCGCGAGGGCACCAACTGGACCCACAAGTTCCTGGCCCGGATCGAGTCGGGCGAGGCAACTCCGATGGATCTTGACATCCTGGCCTCGGTGCAGACCCAGATCATCGGCAACTGCCTGTGCGTCCTCGGTGACGCGATGGCGATGCCGATCGGCTCGATCGTCGTGAAGTTCCGCGACGAGCTCGAAGAAGAGATCGAGACCGCGCGCGAGCGCGCCAATTCACTTACCTATGCCACGGCCTGAACAGAAGCTCATAAACCTCACGATCGACGGTCGCGAGGTCCAGGCCGTCGAGGGCTCGATGCTGGTCGACGCCGCCAAGTTCGCGGACGTCGAGATCCCCTACTTCTGTTACGAGCCGAAGCTCGGCGCGCCGGTCGGCGCCTGCCGCCAGTGCCTCGTCGAGATCGAGGGCATCCCGAAGCTGCAGACCTCGTGCTCGACGCCGGTGCGCGACGGCATGGTCGTCAATACCCAGGTCGAGCGCGTCAAGGAGGCGCAGGGCGCGATCATCGAGTTCCTGCTCGTCAACCATCCGCTCGACTGCCCGGTATGCGACAAGGGCGGTGAGTGCCCGCTGCAGGACTACACGTTCGGCTGGGGCAAGGGCCGCAGCCGCGTGATCGAGCCCAAGCGCCACTTCGTCAAGCCGCTGGCGCTCTCGCCGCTGATCGCGATCGACCGCGAGCGCTGCATCCTCTGTTACCGCTGCGTGCGCTTCAGCCAGGAGATCGCCGAGGACTGGCAGCTGATCTTCACCGAGCGCGGCGCCCACACGTTCGTCGGCACCCACGACGGCCACCCCTACGTGGCGCCGTTCAGCGGCAACATCGTCGAGCTCTGTCCGGTCGGCGCGCTGACCTCACAGCCCTACCGCTTCCGCGCCCGTCCCTGGGACATCGAGGGCGCCGGCGGCATCTGCACGCTCTGCCCGTCGCAGTGCAACGTCGAGTTCACCGTCCGCGACGACAAGGTGATGCGCGTGCTGTCACGCGAGAACCCCGGTGTCGACGACGGTTGGCTCTGCGACAAGGGCCGCTTCGCCTACCAGGCGATCCACGTCGACGAGCGCCTCACCGAGCCGCTGGTCCGCGACGCGAGCGGCGAGCTCAGGCCCGCCGGCTGGGACGAGGCGCTGCAGGCCGCCCGCGCGATCGCCGGTCATCGTGGCCGCGCCGCCGCGCTCGTCGGTGGCCAGGCCAGCAACGAAGAGGCGTTCATGCTCGGACGGATCGTGCGCGAGGGCCTCGGCTCGAACGACATCGACTCACGCCCGTACGGATCGGTCGAGCTGGGTGTCGCCCGCGCGCTGGCCGCGCCGGCACTGCAGGCGAACGTCCAGGACCTCGAGTTCGCCCACACCGTGCTGGTGCTCGGCACCGAGCCGCTCGACGACTCACCGATCCTCGACCTGCGGATCCGCAAGGGCGTGCGCCGCAACGGCGTCAAGCTCGCGATTGCCAGCGCGCGCCCGAGCACGCTCGATCAGAACTCGCAGATGTCGATCCGCTACGCGCCAGGCGCCGAGGTCGAGTTCCTGTCGGGGCTCGAGTGGGCCTTCGACCACCCCGGCTCGGGCGAGACCCATGAGCTGATGCAGCTGCTGCGTGACGGCGGCGATGACGTCGTGATCCTCTGGGGCGAGTCACTGCCCGCCGACGCGCTCGCGATCCTGCTGCGGATCGCCGACAGGCTCGGGCTCGCCGGCCGTGACGGCGCCGGGCTACTCGAGATTCCCGCCGGGACCAACAGCCGCGGGATCCGCGAGGCGGGCGCGCTGCCCAACGCCGGCCCCGGCTACTCCGAGGTTGCCGCCGGGCGCAGCGCCGCCGAGATCGCCGCCGCCGCCGGCGCCGGCGACGTCACCGCGCTCTACCTGTTCCAGATCGACCCCGTGCGTGATCTCCCCGGGCGTGCCGCCTGGGAGCAGGCGCTGGCCGCCGCGACCGTCGTCGTCGCCCACGCCTCGGTGCTCACCGAGGGCATCGCCGAGCACGCCGACGTCGTGTTCCCGGCCGAGTCGAGCGCCGAGAAGGAGGGCACGGTCGTGCACCCCGACGGCCGCCTGCAGCGGCTGCGCTCGGCGATCAAGCGCCCCGGCCAGGTGCGCGCCGGCTGGCAGGTGCTCGCCGACATCGCCAAGGCCACGAGCGTCGAGACCGGCGTGCTGACCGCCGGCATGGCCTTCAAGCAGCTGGTCGACGCGGTCCCGTTCTATGCCGGGCTGACGCTCGAGGAGATCGGCGGGCGGGGCGTGCGCTGGCCCGAGACCGAGGCGGCGTCGAAGCTGCCGGCGGGCAAGGTGAGCGCTTCATCCCCGTCTGTGTCCAGCGGGACACAGACGGAGACAAACGGCCATCTTCGCGTCGGCACCTACCGCTCGATCTGGGCCTCGCCCGAGGTCGACATCTCACCGGCGCTGCAGTTCACCGTCGCCGAGCAGCTCGTCGAGCTCTCGCCCGAGGACGCGCTGCGGCTCGGGATCCAAAATGGCGCCGCCGTGCGGGTGGCGCAGAACGGCACCCGTCTGAGCGGGCGCGCCGCGATCCGTACCGGCGTCCCGATCGGCACGGCCTTCCTGGCCGCCGGGATCGCCAAGGACTCGGCCAACGCGTTGACGGAGGCCCTTGTGGAGGTTGAGAAGGCGTGATCCCGGTCGCCGATGTGAACTATTTCGAGCCGTGGTGGATCCAGATCATCAAGGCCCTGCTGATCTTCGGCGTGATCTTCGGCGTGCTGCCGATGCTGACGGTCTACGAGCGCAAGCTGCTCGGCCGCTTCCAGCACCGCTACGGCCCCAACCGCGTCGGCCCCTACGGACTGCTGCAGCCGATGGCTGAGATCGTCAAGTTCGCCCGCAAGGAGTCGTTCCGCCCGACGACCTCGGTCGGCTTCCTGTTCTTCCTGGCGCCGGCGGTGTCGATCATGACCGCCGTCGGTGGCCTCGCGCTGATCCCGTGGGGCGGCGTCCAGAACATCTTCGGCACCAACGTCGGTCTTTACGGGATCGACGTCTCGGTCGGCCCGCTGTACGTGTTCGCGCTCGGCGGCATCTCGTTCTACGGGATCCTGCTCGGCGGCTGGGCCTCGGGCTCGAAGTACTCGTTCCTCGGGTCGATGCGCGCCGCCGCCCAGCTGATCTCCTACGAGGTCTCGCAGGGCCTGGCGCTG
>DATASU010000146.1:0-8680 GCA_036269095.1 Solirubrobacteraceae bacterium | reverse complement strand
CTCGGCGGCGAATGACCGCAGCTGGTCGACCATCGTGTTGATCGTGTCGGCGAGCGCCGCGACCTCACCCTTGGCCTCGACCGTGATCTTCTGGCTGAGGTCACCCTGAGCCACGGCGGTCGTCACCTGCGCGATGTTGCGGACCTGATCGGTCAGGTTGGCGGCCATGCCGTTGACAGACTCGGTGAGGCTGCGCCAGGTGCCGGACACGCCGGCCACCTCGGCCTGGCCACCGAGCTTGCCCTCGGTACCGACCTCACGCGCGACGGTCGTGACCTCGTCGGCGAACGACGAGAGCTGGTCGACCATCGTGTTGATCGTGTTCTTGAGCTCGAGGATCTCACCCTTGACGTCGACGGTGATCTTCTGGCTGAGGTCACCCTGAGCCACAGCGGTCGTCACCTGCGCGATGTTGCGGACCTGATCGGTCAGGTTCGAGGCCATGAAGTTGACCGATTCCGTCAGGTCCTTCCAGGTGCCGGCCACGCCGGGGACGGCCGCCTGACCGCCGAGCTTGCCCTCGGTGCCGACCTCACGCGCGACCGTCGTGACCTGCTCGGCGAACACCCGCAGCGTGTCGGTCATCGAGTTGATCGTGTCGGCCAGCGCCGCGACCTCGCCCTTGGCCTCAACCGTGATCTTCTGGCTGAGGTCACCCTCGGCGACGGCCGTCGTGACCTGCGCGATGTTTCGCACCTGATCGGTCAGGTTGGCCGCCATCAGGTTCACGTTCTCAGTCAGGTCGCGCCAGGTGCCGGACACGCCGGCGACCTCGGCCTGGCCACCGAGCTTGCCCTCGGTACCGACCTCACGCGCGACGCGCGTCACCTCGGCGGCGAACGAGCGCAACTGCTCGACCATCGTGTTCACGGTGGTGCCGATCCGCAGGAACTCGCCCTTGACCGGCTGGCCGCCGATCTTCAGCGCCATCTTCTGCGTCAGGTCGCCCTCGGCGACCGCCACGATCACGCGCGCGACCTCCGTGGTCGGGCGCACCAGGTCATCGATCAGGGCGTTGAGCGAGTCGACGCTGCGCGCCCACTCACCGTCGGTCTCGGCCAGTGAGAAGCGCTCGGTCATGCGACCCTCACGGCCGATGATCTTGCCGACGCGCGAGATCTCGCGAGACATGCGATCGTTGCGGTCGAGCAGCTCGTTGAAGGCGCGTGCGACCTCGGCGAATTGGGCGTCGCCGTTGGGTTTCAGGCGTACCGAGAAGTCGCCACCGCGGGCGGCGCGCAGCGCCTCGAGCAACTGTGCGAGGTCCGCTCGACCCTGGCGACGCTCGCCGCCGTCAGCGGCGGCAGCTTCCCCCGCACCGCTGCCGTTAGTGCCGCTGGTGCCGTTGGTGCCGGCCGCCGCCGACGCAGGCTTGCGCTTGGGCTTGCGGGGCGCGCTGCTTGATTCAGTGTCTCGAACTTGAATCGCCATCGCGGGTTCCTCTCTACGTCCTATGTGAGATGGGCCGCGCCCCCTGTGCGCGGCACCAGGCCCCAGACGGCTACCCGATCATCCGCGAATCAAACCCTAAATATTTATGGATGCCCTGCTTTCGCAGGGCCTGTCCGCCACGCGTCGGGCAACCGCTCGTCGCACGCATCAGGTGGCGGGCTCGAACGCCAACTCCTCCACCAGCCCGCGCTCGCGCAGCACCGGTAGCACGCCCTCACCGAAGGCGTAGGCCTCCTCGACGTGCGGATAGCCGGAGAGGATGAACTCCTCGATTCCGAGTTCGTGGTACTCGGCAATGCGGTCGGCCACCTGGGCGTGGCTGCCGACCAGCGCCGTGCCGGCACCACCACGCAGCAGCCCGGGGCCCGCCCACAGATTGGGATAGACCTCCAGATCGTCGCGGCTACCGCGGTGCAACGCCTGCATGCGCTGCTGTCCAGTCGCACTGGCGTGCGTCATCTTCGTCTGCGCCTCGGCGATCGCCTGCTCGTCGGCGTCCGCGATCAGCGCCACGGCGTCGGCCCACGCCCGCTCGGCGGTGTCGCGGCTGACAACGTGCAGGCGCACGCCGTAACGGAGCTCGCGCTCCGCTTCGTCGGCGAGCTGGCGAAGCCTCTCGAGATGCTGCTCGAGCTGCGGCGGCGGCTCGCCCCAGGTCAGGTAGACGTCGGCATTACGCGCCGCGACCCGCAGCGCCGCGTCAGACGAACCACCGAAATAGACGTCCGGCTTATGCTCGACCGCGAGCGCCGTCGCGCCGTCCGCCCACAGATGCCGTCCGCGGAAGCTGAACGGCTCACCATTCAAGGCGCCCCGCAGAATCGTCAAGAACTCATCGGTGCGGGCGTAGCGCTCGTCCTTGTCGAGGTCATCGCCGAAACGGCGCTGCTCGACGTCGTTGCCGCCGGTGACGATGTTCAGCAACAGCCGGCCACCGCTGTGGCGCTGGAAGGTCGCCACCTGCTGGGCGGCGAGCGTCGGATGAATCCCGCCCGGCCGGAAAGCGACCAGGAACCGCAGCCGCTCTGTCATCTGACTGAGCGCAGCACACGTGATCCACGCGTCGTCACACCAGGTACCCGTTGGCGTGAGTGCGGCATCGAAACCGGATTGCTCGGCCGCACGCGCGACCTGGCCAAGATATGCGAGCGTCGGCGGCCGGTGCCCGGCGCGCGCGGGCCTGCTGTGCGTCAGCAGATCAGTCTGGGAGGAGTCACCAGCCAGCAGCAGCGTTCGCCCGTCGCCGTGCGTCGGCAGATACCAGTGAAGCTTGATCCCCATCGCGTCTCCATGTCTCGCAGGATTGACCCTTACCCAAACGGGTAAGCAGATGGTCTTGTCTTTAAAGTCTATCGAAACACTTGACTATGGTGAGGCAATGACTCGCTCACTCCACCTAAACGCCTTCCTCCATGACATCGGCCACCACGAGGCGGCGTGGCGTCTGCCGGAGTCGATGCCGTTTGACACCGTAAGCATCGAGCACTACACGCGTCTGGCGCGCATCGCCGAGGCCGGGACCTTCGACTCGATCTTCTTCGCCGACGCTCCGTCGCTGCAGAACGACCCGCGCTACCGGCCGATCGGGATCCTCGAACCGATCACGCTACTGGCCGCACTCGCGGTCAGCACGGAACGAATCGGACTGATCGCGACCGCCTCCACGAGCTACGGCGAGCCCTACGACCTAGCTCGGCGCTTCGCGTCGGTCGACCATATCAGCGGCGGACGCGTGGGCTGGAACATCGTCACCACCGCCACGCGTGATGCGGCGCTCAACTTCGGACTCGACGATCGCGCGCTGCATGCCGACCGCTACGAGCGTGCCGGGGAGTTCCTCGAGGTCGCCAACAAGCTCTGGGACAGCTGGGAGGACGACGCCCCGATCGGCGACAAGGACACGGGCATCTTCGCCGACGGCGGCAAGATCCACCGGATCGATCATCAGGGTCGCTACTACCGCGTGGCCGGCCCGCTCAACACCCCGCGCACGCCCCAGGGCCGACCGCTGCTGGTTCAGGCCGGACAGTCAGAGTCGGGTCGCCGGTTCGCGGCCCGCTACGCCGAGGCGGTATTCACGACTCAGCGTTCACTCGCCGAAGGGCAGGCCTTCTACGCCGACATGAAACGCCGCGCCGTCGAGGCCGGACGGCGCCCCGATCAGATCGTGATCCTCCCTGGGATCGTGCCGATCCTGGGATCAACCGAGGCCGAGGCGCGCGAGCGCGAGCGGCAGTTCGACGCGCGGATCAACCCGGCCTACGGGCTGCTGCAGATCTCGAAGTATTTCGACGTAGACCTGACCGGCGCCGACCTCGATTCGCCACTGCCTGAGGTACCGGACGAAGAGCAGATCGAAGGCTTCAAGAGCCGATCGAGCCTGGTGGCGAACCTCGCCCGCGGCGAACGCCTCACCGTCCGCCAGTTGCTCACGAAGCTCGGCTGGGGGCGCGGTCACCGTTCGCTCGTCGGCACGCCCGAGCAGCTCGCCGACGAGATCGAGCTGTGGTACCTCGAGGGCGCCGCCGACGGCTTCAACATCATGGCGCCCGCGCTGCCCACCGACCTCGAGACCTTCGTCGAGCACGTGATCCCCGAGCTTCGGCGGCGCGGCCTGTTCCGCCACGAGTACGAAGGCGCGACGCTGCGCGAGCACTATGGCATCGAGCGCCCGGCCAGCCAGTACGCCGAACGTGAGCTTGCCACAACCGCATGAGCTCAGTCCCGAGCTGAGCAGGCGCGGTGTCCAGGCACTGGTGCTTGAACAGCACGCGGCGACCCGGATCGGCTTCGGCCTACTCTTGCGCAGCCAGCTGTGGGTCGAACGCTGTTTCCTCAGCAGAGATCGCTCCGAGGCGGTGCTGCTGACGGAGCGCACCAAGCCGGACATCGCGATTGTTGATGTGACCGATGCCGGCGCCTTCGCGAGCGCGTACATCGCGCCGCTACGCCACGCCCGGCCGGTGATGGCGCTGCTGCTCAGCACGCGCGAGCGGGACTCGCCCGCCCGCACGTCCGTTCTGCCGATTGGCGCAGCCGGCCTGATCACCCCCGACCACAGCGTCGAGAACGTAGTCGACGCGATCAGGTCGGCGCTGACCGAGCAGCCACTGCCAGACCCCAGCGGTCGCCAGGACCGCTTCGAGCTGAGCGCACGTGAGCACGATGTGCTGATGCTGCTCACCACCGGAGCAACCAATCGCGAAATCGCGGCGACGCTCCATGTCAGCTCGGAAACGGTCAAGAAGCACGCCGCTGCGCTCTACCGCAAGCTCGGGGTGCGGAACCGCACCGAGGCGGCCCAGCTCGCCCCTGAGATCTCGGCCTGACGTTGGTGGCAGTGGTCCCGGCCGCGGGGGTGGGCCCCGCGGCGCCGGCCGGAACCAGCGAGCCGGGCTCAGAAGGACGCCAGCTGCTCCGCCCGCGGCGGCGCTGCAACCTCGGAGTACGTCGATGCGTCGCCCTTGATCGCAGCACTGGGAATGCCGTCGAGACCGACCGGAATGTCCCCCGCGAGCGTGATGCGATGCATCATCCGCGGATGCTCGTCGTAGTCCGCGACGGCATAGTGCTGAGTCGAGCGGTTGTCCCAGATCGCGATGTCACCCGGCGCCCAGGTCCAGCGCACTGTGTTCTCGAGACGCGTGATGTGTCGCTGGAAGGCGTCGAACAGCGCCCGTGAGTCCGGCTCGTGCAGCCCGACCAGACCGCGGACGAAATGACCGAGCACGAACGCCGGCTCGCCGGTCTCGGGGTGCACGCGGATCACGGGGTGCTCGGCGATGTACTCGAGCTGCTCGAACTCCTGGCGGTACGCCTGCTCCTTGACATCGACGCCCCCGATGCGCTCCTCACCGCGATGCCCGGCGTAGTCGTAGCGGTTGGAGTGCACGGCACGCAGGCGCTCGGCGAGTACCTTCAGAGGCATGGGCAACGTCTCATAGGCGCGCACGGTGTTGGCCCATACCGTGGTGCCACCGTACGGCGGGAGCGTCACCGCACGCAGAACACTGATCGCCGGGATCCGGTCGACAAAAGTGACATCGGTATGCCAGCTGTTGGCCTTGCCCTGCTCCGAGTCGATCGGCAGCACCGCCCGGCCGTCCCCGGTAACCGTCGGGTGCGGCTTGGTCGGCGTCCCGAGCAGCTTGGCGAAGCGCAGCTGCGTATCGCTTTCGATGTTCTGTCCCGTGAGGAAGATCACGCGGTGACGCAGTAGTGCCCTGCGGAGCTCGCGGACAACGCCGTCCGCGAGCTCCCCGTCCGCCACGACCGCTCCGACCTCGGCGCCGATGTTGCCGCCGATCCTGCGGACCTCGATGTGTTCGTAATCACCGGCATGCGAGCTGTTGCTCATCAGTTACCTCAATCGGAGTTTGTCGTGGTTATAACTGTTACTTCTTCGTCGTGGTCGTCCACTTCCCGGTGACCGAGTCCGAGAACGCGCTCGTGATGTAGGGCGCGATCTTGTACTTCGCTGGAATCTCGCCGGACGAAGCGAACGCATTGACCAGATCCTGCTCCTGCGTGACGGCAAGGCTCGTCACCGCAATCGGCACATATGGATCGTCGAGCGTCGCCTGCGACATCACGTCCAGTGGCAGGCTGGTCACGGCCGCCCAGCTCCTCGCCCAGACCAGCGGGTGGGTCTTGACCCAGACGTAGCCCTTGTCGAGCTCGGTCAGGTAGTCGCGGATCGCCAGCACCTTCGTGGGGGTCTGGAGCGCTTTCGAGGAAGCCACCTCGTACGAATACGGGCTGCCGTAGGGAGAGCCGGTCACGAGCACACGGTCACCGTCTTCCTCGGCGTCCTCGACCCACGGCGACCAGGTGTCGAAGGCCGCGACATCGCCGCCGTTCAGAGCCTCGAGCCCTGCTGCGCCCGACAGATTGTCATGCGTGACAGAACTCGGCGTGACGCCATTCTTCTCGAGCACGGTCAGGAGGTGGTAATCCGCCGAGGTTCCGGTGCCGACCGCGACGGTCTTGCCGGCCAGCTGGCTGACGGAGGTGATGGGCGAGCCCTTCGGCACGATCAGAGCCGCGTTGCTGTAGCTGCTCCTCTGCATGCCGACAATGACCTCCTTCGCACTCGGATCGGCGAACACGGGTGGGGCGTCACCGACGCCGCCGACATCGAGCGAGCCCGAGGCGATCGCCGCCAGGATCGGCGGGCCGGACGTGAAGTCGGCGAACGAAACGTGAAGTCCGTCCTTGAGCACGCCGGTCGAGCCGCTCACCTTGATCAGTCCCGCGGCCTCGAGGATGGCCTCGGCACCGGTGCCGGCCTGGTCGCCCACGTTGAGGACGGTGCCCTTGAGCTTCTTGGAGGGGCTGACGACCTTGGCCGATGGCGTCGTGGCGGACGCCTTGCGCGAGACCTGCTTGGCGCTGGCGGGAACGGCGCCCAGGCCGCCCACTACCAGCGTGACTGTCGAAATTCCAGCCGCGAACCCCAGTGTCGCGCGGCCTTTGCGAGATACTCTCAATGCACTGCACCTTTCGAATAGACGCCAAGCTCGGAGAGCAGGCGGTTGCGTTTCCCGACCAGGTCGGGGTCGTTGTGGTCGCGAGGACGAGGCAGGGAGATGTGCTCCTCGTACGCGATCTGTCCGCCGGCTAGGAGGACGACGCGGTCGGCCAACGCCAACGCCTCGTCGACATCGTGGGTGACGAGCAGGATTGCCGGGCGGTGTCGCGCCCAGAGCTCGAGCACCAGCTGATGCATCGTCAGGCGGGTAAGCGCATCCAGAGCTCCGAAGGGCTCGTCGAGTAGCAGCAGCTCGGGTTCGCGCACGAGCGCACGGGCCAGTGCGACGCGCTGCCCCTCGCCGCCGGAGAGCGTCAGCGGCCAGGCGCGCAGGTGGTCACTCAGACCTACCTCGGCGAGCGCCGCCTCGGCGATCGTCAGACTGTCGTCTCCGCGCAGCCCCAGCGCGACGTTCTCACGCACGCGCTTCCACAGCAGCAGGCGCGCATCCTGGAAGGCGACACTGACGCGCTGCGGGACCTTGATCTCGCCGCTGTAGCCATCGTCCAGACCGGCAAGGATGCGTAGCAGGGTCGACTTGCCAGAACCGCTGCGACCGATCAACGCGACGATCTCACCGCGGGTAACCGTCAGATCGAGCTTGTCGAGCACGCCGCGACCGGGACGGCTGCCGACGCTCCCAAAGCTGCGTGTCAGGCCGCGCACGCTGACCGCCTCGACGCTTGACCCGGCCTGTCCGATGCTGCCGGGCTCGAGGGTGACGCTCATGGGTTCACCAGGTCCGTCCGCCAGGCGAGCGCTCTGCGCTCGCAGGCTCGCACGGCCGCATCGGTCAGAAGACCGAGCAGCGTGTACACCGCGAGTGCGACAAAGATCACGTCGTTGCGCAGGAACGACTCGGCTTGATTGATCATGAAGCCGAGGCCGGTGCTTGCGTTTACCTGCTCGGCGACCACCAGCGCGAGCCACGCGGTCCCGAGGCTCTGGCGTAGCCCGACGAGCGCCTGCGGCAACGCTCCGGGGAGCACGATGCTCAGCAGCTGGTCCCGGCGGCTGAGCCTGAGCACCCGCCCGAGCTCGTAAAGGCGTCCGTCGATCGAGCGGATCCCCGAATATAGGTTCAGATAGAGCGGGACGGCTGCGGCGAGTCCGACGAGGATCACCTTGGGCAGCTGGCCGATCCCGAACCAGACGATGAATACCGGCACGAGCCCGAACAACGGCAGCATCCGGACCATCTGCACCAGCGGATCGATCGCCGCGTCCCCGATGCGGCTGAGTGCTGCACTGAGCGCGAGCAATATCGCGATCGCGCCGCCGAACGCGAAGCCGATCGCGAAACGCTCGGTCGAGACCAGCAGCGCCGCCTGCAGGCTGCCGAACGCCGGTGTCGGGTGAACCACCAGGTCGTAGGCCGTGGTCGCGACCAGCGACGGCGGCGGGAGCTTCGCCTCCGAGATCACACTGAAGACGTGGGTCAGCTGCCAGATCCCGAGCAAGATGAGTGGACTCACCCACCGGTGCCAGCCACGGCGTCGAGTCCTGGGGCTTCTCGTCCCCAGCGTTGCCAGCGTCGGCGCGGGGTTCTCAACGGTTGCCTCCGCAGCGCGCAGACCACCCAGCGGCGGCGCCTCTGTTTCGATCGCACTCATCGCGAACTCCTCATCAGCCGGTCGTCCTTTCTCGAGCTCGCAGGCGGCCGGGTACCGCCCACGCACGAGCTTGTCTAGCAGCTGA
>DATASU010000145.1:0-44503 GCA_036269095.1 Solirubrobacteraceae bacterium | reverse complement strand
CCGAGAACGCAAGGACTGGCGCTCGAGGGGGTGACTGGGCGTAGTGATTCGCCCGGTACGCGGGCCGGCTCCATGCCGGAGGTAGCGACGGGTCGACCCTCCCAGGGCGGCGAGGCCGGCCTGGCCCGATCCGCAGAGTGTGGTCGGTGGCGAAGGACCTTGTGGCACACCGTAGGCGCTGAGCCCGGCGATTGTCGCTGCCGGGCGCAGGGCTTGATGTCTGACGGCTGATCGTTGGATGGTGATTACCGGGTGATGCTGACGAGGTCGTCGAAGTAGCCGATGATCAGTGGCTCGGTGAGCATCGCGTCGATTTGATCGGTCATCCCGGTTGCGGTCCGCCAGGCGAGGTAGTCCTCGTAGTGCTTGCGGGTTGCCCACTGCGTGAAGGAGACGATGTTGCTCGGGTTGTCCTGTTCTTGACGGAGGTGAATCGCTTCACAACCGTCGTGTTGGAGGCTGTGAGGCAGGGCTTCGCGGAGCGCGTCGATGACCTCGTTGGTGTGCTCGGCGTGGGTCTTCATCTGGGTGGTGACATGAACGCTCATGGTTGATCCTGGGTGGTGGTTCAGGGGGTCAGATGGTTGAGACGGCTCGGGCACGGTCGGCCATCGCTCGGATTGACACGGCGGCGTCGGGCACGAACCGCTCGAAGCCGTGTAGGGCTCCGGGATGGACGTGGAGCTCGACGGGTATGCCTGCGGCGGCGAGAGAGCCGGCGTAGGCGATGCTCTCGTCGCGGAAGATGTCGAGGTCGCCGACGTCGATGTAGGCGGCCGCGAGTCCGGTGAAATCTGCCAGCCGGGCTGGCGCTGAGATCGGCGAGACGTTATCGCTGCCGAGTTCGTCGCCTAGTAGGGTGACCCAGCCGGTGTAGTTGTTGTCGTAGTCCCAGGTCAGCAGCTCGCTCGGGATCGCGCCTGGGGTGGTGTTGCGGTCGTCGAGCATCGGGTACACGAGGATCTGCTTGGCGACGGGCACGCCCTGGTCGCGGGCGAGGATCGCGGCGCCGGCGGTTGGGCCACCACCACCGCTGTCTCCCATGACGGCGATCCGCTCCGGGTCGACCCCGAGCTCGTCGGCATGGGCGTGGAGCCATTTCAGTGCGCTGAAGACGTCCTCTGCCATTGCGGTGCTGGTCGGCGCTTCGGGGGCGAGCCGCAGTCCGACTGAGAGGAATGGCACGCCGGTCTGTGCGACATACCAGGAGATGAGCGTGTCGTAGAGATCGACGCTACCGCCGAGCATCCCGCCGCCGTGGGTGTAGACCACGGCCGAGCCCTTCGCCGGGCCGGCCGTGGTGTACCAGCGCAGCTCGATCTCGTCCTCGCCATCCAGGGTCGGCGTGGTGAAGTCGGTGGTGCTCACGCCTGGTGATGGCGGCACGAGCGTGGCCATGTATGCCTGTCCGGCCGCGGCGGTTGCCCGCACGGCCTGCCAGTCGCCGCGCGCGGGGCGGGGTGCTGCTGCTGCCTTGGCGGCAAGGGCTGCCATCGCGGGCGCGAGTTCGGGGTCAAGTTCGTAGCTCATCTGTGGTCCTTTCTAAGTTCAAGGAGGGCGGTTCGGCTGTGGAGGGCTCTAGGCCGTCGTGATCGTTCCGTCCCACTCGCCTCCGGCGGGAACAGATGCGTGCTGGTGGATCAACTCCCAGCCGTTGGCCCGTCGCTCGAAGCAGTCGGTCTGGCGGGCCATGACGTGCTTGGTCGCGCCGTTCTTGAGCACGATGTTGGTGCTCTGAACGGTGCAGACGATGCCCATGTCGCCGTTGACTGTCGCGTCGAGCTCGAGGATCTCGACGTTGCAGGACTCGAAGTTCGCGAACGTGTCGTCAAACAGCTTGCGTGCCGGCGCGACACCGCGCGACGCGAACGGCGGAATGTCGAACCACAGCACGTCGGTTGCCCAGTGCCGGGTGCTCTGCGCACCGGTCATCGACTCCGCCATCTCACGGACGATCGAAACGATGGTCTCGCGGTCCTGTTCTGTGGTGGTCATGGTCTTGCTCCTTTTCGATGTTGCGGTCCGGTTGACCGCCCGAAAGGAGCTTCAGCCATGCCCTGAGGGGAGTTGCAAGACCCAACTTTCGACTTGTTTCTCCCCTAGGGGGAGGTCTCATACTGCAGCCATGACCCCATCACTGGCCATCGGGGACTTCTCCCGCGCGACGCACCTCAACATCAAAACCTTGCGGCACTACCACCGCATCGGACTGCTCGAACCCGCGCACGTCGACCCTGAGACAGGTCACCGCCGCTACGGCACCGACCAGATCCCGACGGCCCAGGTGATCCGCCGCTTCCGTGCCCTTGAGATGCCGCTCGAGGAGATCCACGCGGTCATCACCACCCCAGACCCGGGTGCACGCAACCAGCTGATCGCCGCCCATCTGCGCCGCCTCGAGGCAACGCTCGCGCGCACCCAGGAAGCCGCCGCCTCACTCCGCGACCTGCTCGACCCGCCCGTTGACACGACACCAGTCGCGATCGAGCACCGCCGCATGGTCGCCACCCCCGCCGCCGCAGTAACCGACGTCATCGACGTCCAAGACGCCACCGGCTGGTACCAAGGCGCACTCGGCGAGCTACACGCACTACTCGCCGCCCAGAAGATCACACCCAGTGGACCAGGTGGCGCCATCTACACCAACGACCTCTTCACGGACGCACGCGGGGAGGCCACCGTGTTCGTGCCCTGCGATGAGACGGTCCGCGCGACCGGACGGGTAACCGCGCTGGTCTTGCCCGAGGTAGACCTCGCCCTCACCGTCCACACCGGCCCCCACGATCGCGAAATAGACCGGGCCTACGGATCACTCGCAACCTACGTCACCGACCACGCGCTCGCGATCGAGGGGCCGATTCGGGAGTACTACATCATCGGCCCGCACGAGACCCGTGATGAGGAGCACTGGCGCACCGAGATCGGCTGGCCAATCTTCCACACCGGACAACCAGGCAGCCCCGCATTCGTGCCGGCAGCCGGACCCTGACGCCGGTGGAGCGCGTCCCGCCCGGCACCGAACATCACGGCGATCTCGTGCTCGTCGCCCAACCTGATCAGACGGTACTGGCTTCCCGTTACCTACCGACCGGGCTGCGCTACTTCATGCCACATTCGCGCTTTGCCAGCACGGAACCCCGCACTGCACTCGACCGAGTGCTCACGTCCCTTGCGCCCGGTCAACAGGTGCTCTTCATTCGCCCACTCACCGAGGACATTGCCGGTTGGTCGAGCCGTCGCTCATCCCTTGTGCGCCAACGCGCCGCACAATTGGGTGCTCTGCTCGCGGCAGATCCTGATCTTCGGATCGTCGCATCGGCTCCGCGCAGATATCGCAGCCCATGCTGTGTCACCGACGGCGCCGTGGTGTACGTCAAGAGCTAGACACCGCAGAGCCGGGGCGTGCGTCGGATAGAACAGCAGGCGCCGCCGGCGCCGGCGCACCTCCGTTGCGCGCGGGGCAGAGGTCGCCTATGGCGACCTCTGTCATCGAGTCAGCGGAGAAGCCGGAGATGGCTGGGATCGCCGGGGTCATAGCTGACCTGTACCGAATCGCCGGGACTCCCTGGGCGCCGTCCGCTCGGCTTGGTTTCGGACGTGACCACATGACCATCGGTGGTGGTGAACCGGACGGTCGCCACATACCGGCGGTGGCTGTTCGGGGCCATTGCCCCGTTGCCGACCGGCACCATGGTGTTCGTCCATTTGGCGCGGACGTCGACGATCTCCCCACGCACGCTGACGCCGTTGCTGGCGAACCAGCGTGCATCCGCCTGGTCGCTGATCACGGAGATCAGCATCAGGATCGCGACGATGACAACGAAAATCCCGAACAGGCCGTAACCGTTGAGCACGCCGAAAAATGGACGCCGAGCCGCTGACCGACCTCGCTGGCAGAGGCGCCGGGCGCAGGCCTATTTCTCGGCGTCCCGAGGTGAGTCCTCGCCGGGTGGGAAGTCTTTGAGCGCTTCGAGGACATCCTCGATCCCGAACTCCTTGCGCGCCTGCTGCAGGGCGCGACCCGCGGCTGCCATGAGCACTCGCTGCACGCGGGCGTCCGGTACGACGGTGAAACGGCCAACGTCCAAACCGACGTCTCGGCCAGCCTCGCGGATCTCGACCGACGGGCGACGGGTGGCTTCGCGGCCGTGCTCCGGTGTCCGATCAGTCTCGGACAGGAGGGCGACGGTCCTTTCGCGCAGCGAGTCGACATCAACACCGAGGCCGGTCAGGATCTCGCGGCCTGGGCTCTCGCCGACATCGATGACCCCAAGCAGAACATGACCGGACTCGATCCAGTTGTGTCCGAGATTGAGCGTCGTCCGCAGCGCCAACTCAAGCGCTTTCTTGCCGGATCGTGTGAACGGCATCTGTCCGCTGCGTCGCTCATTGCCGCGGCCGAATGTCTCGGTCACCTTGGCCCGGGCTGTGTCGGCATCCACGCCGAAGCCAGACATGGCGCGGCCGGGAAGATCGTCGGGACTGCGTAACAGCCCGATCAGGATGTGCTCGGTGCCGATGCGGTCGTGGTCCAGAAGACGAGCCTCCTCCTGGGCGGCGACGATCACTTGGCGTGCCTCCTCGGTGAATCTTTCGAACATCAGGAGAGCATTCCACGCGACGCAACCAAAGCCGCGCGGGTCACGCCCGCCAGTGTTCCGCGCGCAGCCAGCTCAGGCGAGTCTCTGTGCTCGCGCGCAGATACCCTCTTGTTGTTGACATCAGCAGTGACCATGCGAGCACTTGCAGTCCCCGGAGCGCGACGAATGCGTCAAGCTGTTCGAGGCCGGGAGCGTCACCGTAGGCGCGGAGGGTTGCTTCGGCTCGCTCGGCTCTGACGCCGGTGATCCGGGCTGTGGATACCAGCGACGCCAGGTCCCAGATCAGCGGTCCGTGGCAGCTGTCTTCCCAGTCGTGCCACACACCACCTGAGAGCACGTTGCCGAGCCCCGCGTCGCCATGCAGCGGCTGCTCAGGCAGGCCATGGTTCCCGAGCAGCCGCCGGGCATGAAGGAACGCGTCGCAGAATGTGTTCCGGTCCGCATCAGCGATGGTCATCGAGTCGACGATTCGCTCCGCCTCGTCGAATAGGGAGCTCAAGGGCGGGAGTGGATCGGGAAAGCTCCGCAACGCCTCGTGACAGCGTCGCAGTCCATCACCAGCCGCAGCTGCAGTGACGGGCGAGCCCGTCTCAGCCTCATGCCAGAGCGAGATCACCAGCCCGTCGCGCACGAACGGTCCGGCCGGCTCCCAAGTGTGGACAACCGGAGCTCCGCGCGTTGCCATCCAGCGAGCGAGCGCGACCTCGCGTCCATAGTTTGCCTGCAGGTCCCGAACGGCGGCGGTCATGCCCCCGATGCGGGCGACCGGTCGCCCCGGACCGAACCCGACAATGACGCTCGACCCCTCGTAGAGCACTCGCGCTTCGCCATCGGGGACGCCGACCGCTCTGATCACAGCGGTTGCCGCATCGATCTGAGCTGACGCTTCAATCATGGGCGAGAACCTACAGGCCTTGACCCTCGGATCGCCCGACCGCCACCGGCATAGGATTCGAGTTGTGCTCGACTGGCGTCTTGTCGGCAGAGGTCTGCAAAACCCGCAGATCCTTGCCCGTGATGGGCGCGGCGGGCTGCTCGCCATCAACAGGGTTGTTGTGACTGATGGGCCGGAGCAGTGGTGGCTGACAGGCGTCGCTTACGGACCCGGCAGTGTCCACTCCTCACAGGACGAAGCCAAGGCTGCGGCGCAGCGCTGGGTGGACACCGGCGACCGCGCCGATCCACCGAGCTCTCAACCGTGAATGCTGACTCCATCGTCGCGGCGTGGCGAGTCGCATTGAGCTGCGCACGCGCGACGCCAGAGCGTGCGCAGCCCTCCAATCAGCCGATCTCCACCTGCGCCTTGTCGAAGGCGACGTAGCCGCTGTAGTCCTTGCCGACCCGATCGAACGAGGCCGGGTACGGCTCGGGGTAGCTCCAAGCGGCATCGTGGTGGGTCGAGCCGCCTGCGGAGACGTCGTGGTATTGCGCCACGCCCTTCCACGGACAGGTGTAGGGCGTTTCGCTGTCACTGAAAGCGTCGGTGCTCAGCGACGAGGGCGGGAAGTAGTAGTTGCCCTCAATGGTGATCAGGTCAGCGTCAACCGCCTCAGCGACGACGACGCCGTCAATCGATGCCTTCATATCTTCCGTCCTCTCGATTTTCGGGTACCACGTCTGAGGCTAGTGATCGCGCGTGCCCGGCTCGCGAGCCCGAGCCCTGGCGGTGTCGGCAAGCCCGAGGCGGGACGATAATCGGGTGGGTGACCGGCGACATCGACTCTTGGCACGACCAGGCCGCGACGTTCGACGAGAGCGACGCGATCCGGGACGAGTGCTATCGGCTCGACGGCAGCACCGGCTCGTCAACAACTACTTCATCGAAGAGTCGCGTGCTCAGGTCTGGCTCGGCACAGACTCGGTGTGGCAACACCGCACTATCGAGACCGACGTCCGCGAGCTGCGAGGAGCGGGCTTCGATCTGACCAACCTGCGCGATGTGCTCCGCGCCCGGAAAGGTTCGATGACGCGTCCGAGTTCCAGCGCCGGCAACGCATTCTCCTGATCCTGCTGATGAGCGTTCGGCGTCCCTGAGCGGCCGGCGCGGCCGCCGGGACTCCGGGGACGCCGGTCGTATGCTTTCGGCGCCGGCGCGAGAGGCGCTGCGACCGAACTCGGCCAGGCTCGCTCCGGATCCGTTGAGTAAACCGCGCCCCCGATCCATGGAGGTGCGAGGTGCTAGCGAAGACGACGTGGGGCGCTGGTGACTATCCGCTGATGGCGACGGTGCTGGAGCCGGTGAGCGCGCAGGTGGTTGCTGCGGCGGAGGTCGGCGTTGGGGACCGCGTGATCGATGTTGCCACCGGCACCGGCAATGCGGCGCTGCAAGCTGCAGCGCGCGGGGCGTCGGTGCTCGCAGTCGACTTCGAGCCCGCTTTGCTGGCGTTGGCGCGTGACCGTGAGAGGTCCGCCGGGGTGATCGAATGGGTCGAGGGAGAGGCCGAGTGTCTACCTGCGGCTGATGGACATGCGGACGTCTTGGTGTCTGTGTTCGGTGTGATGTACGCACTCGATCACTCCCGTGCCGCCCAGGAGCTCGTGCGAGTGCTCGCGCCGTGCGGACGGATCGCCCTTGCAGCGTGGACGCCGGGTAGCTTCCTGCCGGCAATGGGGGCGGTTGTCGCCCAGTACCTTCCGCCGCCGCCGGCGGCGAGCGGACCTCCAAGCCGCTGGGGTGATGCCGAGTTCTTGAGGCTGCTCCTGCACCAGGTGGGAGCGCGACTGAAGGCAACCGGCATCGACAGGCTGACTGTCAGATTTGACGACATCGAGGAGGCAGCCGGGTTCCTGATCCGGACCGCCGGGCACGTCACCGACCAGAAGCAGCAGCTCTCAAGGACCGGCCGTTGGCAGGCGCTCAACCGCGACCTCGAAGCGTTCATACGCGAACGATGCGGGCCAACGCCCGAGCTGGAGCTGGAGTATCTGATCGCCACAGCCACTCGAGACTGACGCCGCGCGGAGAATCGCGCGGCGTCAGCTGCTGCCTGCGGCGTTGATGGCCAGTTGGGCGGCGAAGGCGCGTTGATACGCGGGGCGCGCCTCGCCGCGCGCGACGTAGGCGGCCAGCTTCGGGAACTCGTCGAGCAGGCCCGAGGCTCGGAGTCTGAGCAGCACCGAGACCATCATCAGGTCGCCGGCACTGAACGCCCCGTCGAGCCAGTCGGCATCACCCAGGCGGGCGGACAGTTGAACCAGCCGGTCGCGGATGCGCTCCTTGACCAGTGGCAGGCGCGCTTCGGCCCAGGGCTTGTCGCCCTCCAGGATCCTGGCGGTGACAAGTTCGAGGATCGGCGGCTCGACGGTGTTGAGCGCGGCGAAGATCCAGGTGATCGCTCGCGCCCGCCCGTTGGCATCAGCGGGCAGCAGACCCGGATGGCGCTCGGCGATATGGAGCACGATCGCGCCTGTCTCAAACAGCGCGAGGTCGCCTTCCTCGTAGGTCGGGATCAGGCCGAACGGATGCAGCCGCAGATGCGGCGGTTCGATCTTCGCGCGGAACGAAACCAGGCGAACCTCGTAGCGTTGACCCGCCTCTTCAAGCGCCCAGCGCACGCGCGTATCGCGCGCCAGACCCCTGCCGCCATCGGGCGACCGTTCAAAGGCGGTAATGACGATCGTCATCGTGAGAGCTCCTTCCCGAGGTCCGTTTGCACGGCCTCAGCGGACGGTACGGAGCGGGGCGGCGTCAAGCTCCGGAGCTAAGGCCTCGGTCCGCGCCACGCCCGCCGCAGCGCTCAGCTGCGGATTGCGTTGCCGTTTGCGGGATCGAAGAAGTGCAGTGCCCCGATGTCGACCGCCAGCCGGATCTGCTCGCCGGGCCGCGCAGGCTGATGCGGAGCGACCCGCGCGACACCCGCGCCGCTTGAGATCAGTTCGTCCTGATCCGCGGAGCCCTCGGCCTGGACGCGCTTGGCGTCGAGCGAGAAATGCACCTGGATCTCGGAGCCGAGCGCCTCGATCAGATCGACCCGGGCGGTCAGCTCGGGGCCGGTGGCGCCATTGGCGGCGGGCAGGTTCTCAGGCCTCACGCCGAGGATCACCGGCTGGTTCGCGTAGGTAGCGAGCTCGGGCCGGCGGTTGCGGAAGTCCTGGGAGAGCGCGATCTGCTGCGAGCCGAGTCGTACTGCCGCGCAGCCCTCGGTCAGCGCCGCCTCGTAGAGGTTCATCGCCGGCGATCCGATGAACGCCGCCACGAACATGTTGACCGGACGGTCGTAGAGCTCCTGGGGCGTGTCGCACTGCTGCAGGAAACCGTCACGCAGCACGCAGACGCGGTGACCCATGGTCATGGCCTCGGTCTGGTCATGGGTCACGTAGACGGTCGCGACGCCGACCTGGCGCTGGATCTGGCTGATCTCGGCGCGCATCTGTACGCGGAGCTTGGCATCGAGGTTCGACAGCGGTTCGTCCATCAGGAAGACCGACGGGTTGCGGACGATCGCCCTGCCCATGGCCACGCGCTGGCGCTGGCCGCCGGAGAGCTGGGCGGGCTTGCGATTGAGCAGCGCCGTCAGCCCGAGGATCTTCGCCGTCTCCTGGACCTTGGCCTGGATCTCGGTCTTCGGCGCCTGGCGCAGCCGCAGCGCGAAGCCGATGTTGGCGGCCACTGTCATGTGCGGGTACAGCGCGTAGTTCTGGAAGACCATCGCGATATCGCGGTCCTTCGGGCCGAGCTCATTGACGACGCGCTCGCCGAACCTGAGCGTGCCCGAGGTGATCTCCTCGAGGCCGGCGATCATCCGCAGGACCGTCGTCTTGCCACAGCCAGAGGGGCCGACGAGCACCAGCAGCTCGCCCTCGTCGATCTTCATGTTGAGGTCGTGGACTGCCTCTGTGCCGTCGCCATAGACCTTCCGCAAGTTCTCAATCTCGATTGTGGCCATCGCCGGTTCGCGCTCCTGTTCGGTTCTTGGTTACTTCGCCGCGGGAGTCCAGACGCGCATCGCGCCCGCACGCCGGTTGGCCCACGTGTAATAGGGGATTGCCTGCAGCTCGGTTACAGAGCTGGCGGCCGCGGCGGCCACTGACGGGGCGTCGCGGTAGATCTCGTCAAGCCAGCCATCGAGCTCGCTGACGGCCGCCGCGACGGTAATCGTCGGCACGCCGTCGAGCTCGGCATGCGGAGCGCCGTCGGCCGGCGCCGCGGAGGTGTTGATGGCGACGCTCGCAAGCTCCACGCCATCGGGCAGGTCGGCCTCCTCGAAGCAGTAGACGACCGGGCCGCGCTCGACCGCTACACAGTCGCGGATCGCGTCGATCCGCGGATTCGGCAGCGTCAAACGCGGCGCCAGCTCGAGCTCGAGTGCCACCTGCTGACCCGCTCGCCACTGCCGTGTCAGCTCCACATAGCCCCCGGTGGAGACCGTCTCACCGTCAATGCTCGCGGCGCGCGCCCACGAAGGGATCCGCAGTGACAGCGTCCACTCCGTATCGGGACCCGCGACAACCTCGATGTTGACCGTGCCCGACCAGGGGTAGCCGGTGCGGATCGCGAGCTCGACCGGGCCGCGGTCCGGGATGCTGGTGCGCACGGTCGACGAGGTGTAGAGATGCAGTTGGACCCCGGCCTCCGACACCGTGGCGAGGTAGTGATGCAGTGAAGCCAGCCAACGCATGATGTTCGGCGGGCAGCACGCGACCGGATTCCAGTCGTGACGGTGTTCGCCCTTCCGCGACTGCAGCGGGTTGGAATAGAAGAACGCACGCCCGTCGAGCGACAGGCCCGCGAGAAAGCCGTTGTAGAGCGTCCGCTCGAACAACTCGGCAAAGCGGGCCTCGCCGGTCACGAGCAGCATCCGCCAGCTCCACATCATGTTCGCGATCGCCGCGCAGGTCTCGCAGTAGGCGCGGTCGGGCGGTAGCTCGAAAGGGTCACCGATCGCCTCGCCGTAGTGACGCGAGCCGATGCCTCCAGTCAGGTACAGCTTCGAGTCCGCCATGTCCTGCCACTGACGCAGCATCGAGTGCAGCAGCGCGTCCTCGCCCGTCTCCATGTACAGATCGGTCACGCCGGCGGCCAGGTAGAGCGCGCGCACGGCATGGCCGACGAGCGTGCCGGTGTCGCGGACCGGTGCCGAGTCCTGGTAGTAGTCGAGGTCGAAGGTTCCGTTGGCGAACAGCCCATGTCCGCGGCGCGAGACCAGCGCACCGGCGAGCTGCAGGTAGCGCTCTCTGCCGGTGTGACGGAACAGCTCGACCAGCGCGAGCTCGACCTCGGGGTGGCCGTCGGTCTTCCCGGCCTGCGGGCCGTCCTGGAAGACCTGGTCGATCAGATCGGCGAAGTTGCATGCCACCGTCAGCAGCCGCGTGTCTCCGGTCGCCCGCGCGTAAGCAACGGCCGCCTGGAACAGATGACCGGCGCAGTACAGCTCGTGGCCCATCTCGAGGTCGGTCCAGCGCCAGGAGGGATCCTTCACCTGGCACCAGGTGTTGATGTAGCCGTCCTCCTGCTGGGCGGCCTCGACGAGCTCGATCATCTCGTCGGCGAGTTCGCGCAGCCTGGGGGACGGCTCACGCTCGAGCTCCCAGGCGGCCGCCTCGAGCCACTTGTAGACGTCGGAGTCGCTGAACACCATCCCCCGGCGCTCGCCCGAAGCGCGTCCGGCGGCGATCCGGAAGTTCTCGAGCGTGCCCTTCTTCCGCAACTGCTCGGCCCCGTGCAGCAGCGTCACCTCGCGGTTGAGGTGCTGCCGCGCTGCCAGAAAGCCATCGTCGATCACGACGCCACGGGCATCGATCGGGCGAAGCCGCACGCGAGCTGCCGCTGTTGGCGCGACGCTTGTCACGGCGCTGGACGCGGCTTCCAGCAGTTCATCCTTGTGGTTCATCGAATCTCCCGACGGCCTCGCATGACGTGGTTGCACCCCGTACGCTTGCGGGCGCTGGTTGACAATCGGCGAAGCACCGGTACCGCGGCCCCTGGCCGTGGACGCGCGGTACCGGACCTCGCTGCACCTGCGGGCCGGTCTGACTGCGCAAACAGTCAGGCCGGCTGTGCGCAGAGTTGGGTCAGCCCTACCCCTTGAGGATGCTGTTGATCTGGCTCTGCGCCGTACTCAGCGCTCCCTGCGGGCTCGCGGAGCCCGACAGTGCTGCCTGAATCGCGGTCCAGACCGCCTGCGAGATCTTGGGGTACTTGACACTGAGTCCGAGCGTGCGCGGATGCGCGTAGAGCGTCTGATGCACATATACGCTCCACTCGGGCCCGGCCTGCTTGACGTAGGTCTTGGCCACCGAGATCTTCGCGGGCAGATAGCCGAACAGCTTCGCCAGCTTGAGCTCCTCGGAGGGGGACTGCAGGCCCTGGATGTAGTCGAAGGACATCTGCTCGGCTTCCGAGCCGCCGCTCTTGCCAATCATCCAGTCCTCGCCGCCAAGCGGCACGATGCTGTGCTTGCCCGCCACACGCGTCGGGATCGAGACGACCCCGAACTGCTTGCCGTAGAACATGTGGGCCGCATTCATGGTTGGGAAGTTCCACGGTCCGTTGACCATCATCGCCGCCTTGCCCGCGATGAACTGGCTTGACGCTGCCGGCGTCTGGCTCCAGGACAGGCATGCTTTCGACGCTGAACCATCCGTGACCAGGCTCTGCCATAGGGTCAATGCCTGCACCCCTGCGTTGCCGGCGACGTTGGCGAAGGTGAAGTCGCCACCGTTGCTCCAGAAGAACGGCTCCCACTGCCAGGTCGTGTCCTCGGCTGCCTCGCACGTGAGCGCGATGCCGTAGTGGGCCGAGGTGGTGAGTGCCTTCGCGTCGGACTGAAGCTGCGCCCAAGTCTTCGGCGGGCTGAGGTGCGCCGCCTTGAACATCGGGATGTTGTAGATCAGCGCGATCGAGTTTGCGCCCGCGACCGGGTAGCTGTAGTACTTGTTCTTGTACAGACCCTCGTCGATGACCGCCGGGTAGTAGCCCTTGGTGCTGAAGCCCTTGAGGTTGCTCAGCGGCTCCACCTGGCCGGTGCTGATCATGGTTGAGACGAACGGGTTGTCGACCGCCAGCAGGTTGGGCAGGTCGCCACCTGTCGCCTGCGTAAGCAGCTTTGTATCCAGGTTCGCGAACGGCACGTACTGACGCTTCACGGTTACGCCGGGATGAGCCTTCTCAAACGACTTGCTGTACGCGTTCAGCGCTGCAATCTGTCCCGGCGTATTGAAGTAATCCTCCTCGGTGATGGTGACCTTCGCGCCTGACGCGCTCGCGCCCTGCGACATCGCCAACACGGCGACGAGCACGGCACTCACGGCCGCCATACCCAATCGCCACCTACGCATTAATACTCTCACTGTCTTCGCATCCTCTCTTCACTGGTTGAAACAGTCACTGCTCGTAGACATTTACGACCAGACACCTGACGCTTACTGCATCAACACCTCCTGAAGCCGCCGTGCAACCGGCGCACGCGGTTACCGATGGGGTGGCCAGCTCGCCACACTCCCATCACCCCTTCACCGCCCCTGCCGTGAGGCCGCTCGCGATGTATCGCTGAGCGACAACCAGCAGGACACCCGCCGGCACGAGTGCGACCGCAGCAGCGGCCATCACCGCACCCCAGTCCGTGGAGTAATTGCCGAGGTAGGTGTAGATCCCCAGCGTGATCGGCTCGATGCCGGATCCGTTGAGAATCGTCAGCGCGAAGATGAAATCTCCCCAACCCGCGAGGAACGCAAAGACCGCCACGGTGACGATCGCGGAACGCGCGAGCGGGATCACGATCAGACGGAAGATCTGCCACTCGGAACCGCCGTCGGCACGCGCGGCGTAGATCAGCTCGTTGGGGAGGCTGAAGAAGAAAGCCCGAAGCACCAGGATCGCGAACGGAATCGCGTAGGTGCCGTCCGCCAGGACCAGCCCCGGGTAGGTGTTGAGCAGGTGCACCCAGTGGAAGACGATGAACAGCGACGTGGCGAGCACGATCGAGGGCACGATCTGCGCGACGATCAACGAGCTGACGAGCACGACCGTCACCCGCAGTTGGTATTTCGACAGCGCGTAGGCGGCCGGCACCGCGACGACCAGCGCGAGCAGTGCGGTGCCGAGTCCGACGATCAGGCTTGTGACGATGTGTCCCGTCTGCTCGTTGAAGACGGTCGAGAAGTTGGACAACGTCGGATCGTGAGGCAGCCAGTAATAGTTGCCGCTGAACAGTGTCGTCGTCGATTCGAACGAGCCGACCAGGATCGCGTACACCGGGAACATCACGATCACCAGCGCGATCAACGCGGCGAGCATCTGCAGCACGCGGATCGCCCGCTTCTTCTGCGCGCGGGTCATCGCCCGGACCCTGAGCTGCGCCGCAGCGAGTCGCGGCTGAGCCATAGATAGACGGGCGCGCAGATCATCGCGAGCACCAGCAGCACGTTGTTGAGCGCCGCGCCCTCACCGAACGAGAAGACCTGGAACGACAGGTTGTAGGACCAGGTCGTGATCAGCTGCGTGGCATTGGCCGGACCTCCGCCGGTGAGTCCGATCACGAGGTCGAAGACCTTGACGGTGAAGACGAAGCCGAGCAGGAACGTGACCTCGATCACCGGCAGGATCATCGGAACGATCACCAGCCGCAGCCGTTGCAGCGGCCCGGCCCCGTCGATCGCGGCGGCCTCCTTGATCTCTTCCGGGATGTCCTGCAGCGCGCTGTAGAGCAGCAGCGTGAAGAACGGGATGCCCAGCCAGATATTCGCGATCAAAATCGTCCAGAACGAGATCTGCGGGTTGTCGAGCCAGTCGATCGGATGCGACGCCAAGCCGACGTCCATCAGCAGCTGATTGACCGCACCACCCTGGTACTGGAACAGGAACTTGAAGATGACACCCGACACCAGCAGCGGCACGAGCCACGGCACGATGATCAGTGAGCGGGCGAGTGTGCGACCGGGGAAGGTGGCGGTGAACAGCAGCGCCAGCGCGAACCCGATGATGAATTGTCCGACGAGTGACCCGACCGTGAACTCGAGCGTGCGGAAGATCGCGGAGCGGCTCGTCGGGTCGCTGAGGATGAAGTGATAGTTCGAGAGACCGGCCCACGGTGAGAACAGGTGAGACAACGTCGCCGGCGTGACGTTCTCGAAGCTGAGCAGCACGTTGTAGACGATCGGCAGTGCGAAGGCGAACAGCAGATAGGCGATCGCGGGAGTCAGGAACAGCCAGGCGGCGGCCCGCTCGCGCCCGCGAGCGGACATCCAGCGCGTGGGTCCCGACGGCTGGGTGGCCGCGTTGCCGGGCGCTGCCGGCAACGCGGAATCGGCCGGGGTGAGTCCGGGTTCCGTGCCGATGTTCATGGGGCCGTCATCATCGTCTGCCGGGAGCGCCGGGCCGCTCAGGCGTCAACCTGCTGGTCGCCGGCGGCCAAGCTCTGCAGCGTGCCGCCGTCACGGAGGTACACGGGGATCCGGTCGATCGGAGCGGCGGCGGTTATCCAGCCGCTCGCGCCGACGCGCTCGCCGGTCCAGCCGTCGAGCCAGGAGGCCCCCTGCGGCAGGTACACGCGCCGCTCGCGCGCTCCCATCGTTGTGATCGGCGCCACCAGCACGTCGGGACCGAGCATGAACTGGTCGTCGATCTCCCAGGCCGCCGGCTCATCGGGAAACTCGAGGAACAGCGCCCGCATCGGCGGCAGGCCGCTGGCACTGGCCTCAGCCATTTGCGCCTTGACGTATGGGCGGATGCGTTCGCGTAGGTGCAGCTGCTGCTTGATCAGCTCGTAGGCATCATCGCCAAACGACCACACCTCGTTGGGTGCTCCGGTCTGCGCCGAGCCGACCAGCGGCCCCGGCTCGCGCACACCATGCAAGCGGAACAGCGGGCAGAAGGCACCGAACTGGAACCAGCGCACGACGAGCTCGCGGAAATACTCGGTGGCCGGGTCTCCATGCCTGAAGCCGCCGATGTCCGTCGTCCACCAGGGGATGCCCGAGATCCCCATGTTGAGGCCGGCGGGGATCTGTGCCGCGAGCGCCTCGAACGTTGAGTCGATGTCACCGGACCACACGGCGGCGCCATAGCGCTGGCTGCCGGCCCACGCCGAGCGACACAGCAACAGGACCTCGTCGACACCGCGCTCCTTGAGCCCTTCATAGAACGCGCGCGCGTGCTCGCGCGGATAGACGCCCTGGACCTCGGTGCCCTCACCGGTGTGGTAGCGGGCGGTGCTCGGACGGTCGGCGAGGATCTCCGGTTCGCAGGCGTCGAGCCAGAAGGCGTTGATTCCGTAGCGCCCATAGCCCTCGGTGACCTTCTGCCAGACGTAGCGCCGCGCGTCGGGGTTGGTCGGGTCGTAGTAGCGCATGAACACCTGGCCGTCAGTGTTCTTGTCCCAGAAGGCGAGGTGCAGCGGCAGCCCGACCATGTCGCGGACGAGCAGACCGCTGCGATCCATTTCGGTGTAGTTCTCGCTGCTCGGGTTGACCGTCGGCCAGACCGAGACCATCAGCTCGACGCCGAGCTCGCGCAGCTCGTCGACCATCGCCTGCGGATCGGGCCACTCGGCCGCGTCGAACTTCCACTCGCCCTGGAGCGTCCAATGGAAGTAGTCGCAGACGATCACCGAGAGCGGCAGGCCCAGGCGCCTGTACTGACGCACAACCTCGAGCAGCTCATCCTGGTCGCGGTAGCGCAACTTCGACTGCCAGAAGCCCGACGCCCACTCCGGCAGCGCCGGCGGCAGCCCAGTTGCCTGCGCGTAATGGCTGACGATGTCACGGGGGCTCGCGCCCGTGGTAACCCAGTAATCGATCTGATGGGCGCCGTCGGCAACCCAGCGGGTGCCGTTGGTGCCGAGCTCGACTCGCCCCGTACCCGGCATGTTCCAGAGCAGGCCGTAACCGCTGCTCGAGAGCGTGAACGGGATCGAGACCTCGGTGTTGCGCTGCACGAGCTCGATCACCGCGCCCTTCTGATCGAACAGGCCGTGCTGGTGCTGGCCGAGACCGTAGAAGCGCTCATCCGGATCGGCGTCGAACGAGACCTCGCAGCCGAACAGGTCACCCCCGGCCTGGCGGTAGCGCCGCTGGGGCGGCGACGTGAAGTGCGGCAGCTGCTCGCTCAAGAGCACGGCTCCGTCGGCTCGCAGGAATCGCACCAGCGGCGGGAACCAGGTGAAGCGGTCCTCCGGGTTCTCGCGCACCTCGACGATCAGCTCACCGTTGCGCAGCGTCGCGTGGCCCTCGCCGACCTCGACCTCGACCTCGGCGACCGCCGCTCCGCACAGTGCGCTGCCGGGTGTCTCGCCGACCGCGCTGCCGAGTGTGGAGCGCAGCCGCGCACCGCTCGGACCCCAGGCGTCGATCCGCAGAACCTCTCCACTCTCGCGCACGGTGAATCCGGTGTCGTGGGCCACGAAGCTGGTCAACACGCCTCCTTCAGGGTTGAGCGGGGCCGCGGGTGAGAGCCGCGGACGAACTCACGCGAAGCGCTTCGCCAACTACCGGTGCAATGACCCGCAAGGCGATCGCCATCGGCAACGCCATGGATGTACGATGATCGCTGTGTTAGCGCACACAATCTCAGCACCACCAAGGCACGCACGAGCAACTCTCTCTCCCGAACAACAGGGCGCCCCGAATGTCGAAGCGCTTCGATGATTCGCAGGACGCTACCAACACCCCCAGCGCGAAGTCAAGGGCAAAGCTCGCGGGCTTGCACTCCGTCGAGCAAAGCTCGGGCGGTTATGCGCCGGTGGCAGAATTTCGCCGTATGACACCGACGAGACCGGCGACGATGGCGGAGATTGCTGAGCGGGCAGGCGTCGCGCTGAGCACGGTGTCCTACGTGCTGAGCGGAAAGCGGCCGGTCTCGGAGAAGATGCGCGAGCGCGTGATGGCGGCGATCAATGAGCTTGACTACCGGCCACACGGTCCGGCGCGCGCGCTCGCCAGCGGCGCTTCGCACACGATCGCGCTGTTCATGCCGTCGCCGCTGTGGCAACTGTTGCCGATCCACCAGGTGTTCGTCGCCGGTGCGACCCAGGCGACGAGCGCCAGCGACTACTCGCTGTTGCTCTCGACGGCGGCGACCGATCCGGACACCGTCGCGCAGGTCGTCGCGCGCGGTCGCGCCGACGGCGTGATCCTGATGGAGACGGTGCTCGACGATCCCCGTGTCGAGCGCCTGCAGCAGGACGGCTCACCGTTTGCGCTGATCGGGCGCACGCGCGACACGACCGGGATCAGCTACGTCGACATGGACTTCGGCGCCGCGGTCGAGCTCGGGCTCGAGTACCTGGCGCGGCTCGGGCACACCTGCGTGGCGCTCTTCAACTTCCCGCCGGATCTGCTCGACGCCGGACTGACGGCGGCGGTGATCGCCCAGGAGGTCTTCGAGCGGCGGGCTCCTGAGATGGGAATTCGCGGCGTGCATCTGCCCTGCTCGCACGAACCGCACGAGGCCTTCGAAGTGGCGGCACGCCTACTGCGCTCAGAGCCGGAGTGCACGGCGGCACTGACAACCGGCTGGCAGTTCACCGGCCTGTTGCGGGCGTTGCGTGCGGCAGACCTGCGCGTCCCCAATGACTTCTCGGTCGTGTCGGTGATCGCCTCGCAGTTCGCCGAGATGCTGACGCCGTCGCTGACCGGCATCGAGTGGCCTGCGTTCGAGGCGGGCCACAGAGCCGCCGAGATGCTGATCGAGCAACTCACGACAAGGGACGCGCCGACGCGGCAGCATCTCGTTCCGGCACAGCTGGCTGTCAGGGAATCGACCGGCCCTGCTCCGCGGGGCCGGGCCTCCATGCCGGCGCCGGTCATCGAGCCGATCGGTGCCGGCTAGAGGCACCCGAGTGGACCGACGTACCGTGGCGCCGGAGCTGCCCGAGTTGTATAAAGGCACGATGGGCCAGGGGGTCAAGTGATCGAGGAAGGCCAGCGATCGTTCCGCTCACAGGTCTCCTATGTGAATCTCGTCGCGGTTCTGATCGGGAGCGCGCTGATGATCGTGGTCTGGAATTCCCGTGTCGGCGCGGTCGTGCTCGCGGTGACCGGGGTGGTCTGGGTCGGGCTGACGTTGCGCTCGGTGATCGAGGTCGATGACGACGGCGTGACCTTGCGCGGGCTGTTCCGCAGCCGCCGCCTCGAGTGGTCTGAGACCGATGCCTTCATCGTCGTCGGCTTCGCCGGTGCCAACCGTCCGCTGCTGCGGACCAAGGCTGATTACGTCGCGCCCGCGACCGACGGGTCGGGGGTCGTCGGCTTCTCGCTCGAAGCGATCGAGACCGAGGCGGTGGCGCAGCGTGTGCCGATCTTCAGCGTCGTCGCTGTGGTGACCAGGCACGGGGAGCGCTTCCGGATCCACGGAACGGCGGCGACGCCGCTCGATCCGTCGTTCCCGGCAGAGGCCGCCGCCGAGCTCAACCGCCGGCTCAAGCAGCACAACCCGGTCGCGACCGCCGCCTGAGCGAGCTGCCGCGACGGCGCGGACGACCGTCGGCTCGACTCCCACAGCACACGCACGACGTCGCCGTAGCCCGCCCCTGGTTTCCGCAGCCGCGAGAGCACGGTCGCCGGACTCACCCGGCGCCGTGACGCTCCGTCGCGGTCGCCACCCGCGGTCGCCACCCGCGGTCGCCACCCGCGGTCGCCACCCGCGGTCACGATCTGCTTGTGTTCCGCGCGTGCCCGCCGAACACGCGATCGAGCCCGCCCAGCGCAGAGTCGCGCTGCTGGTCGCCGGGTGCTTCTTCATGGAGATGCTCGACGGCACGATCGTGACGACGTCGGCGCCACGGATCGCCCACGCGCTCGGCGTGTCGGTCGGGAGCATCGCGCTGGTGATCACCGCCTACCTGGTGACGCTCGCGGTGCTGATCCCGCTCAGCGGCTGGTTGGCCGCGCGCTTTGGTGGCCGGGCGACGTTCCTGGCCGCGATCGCGATCTTCACGCTCGCATCGGTCGGCTGCGCGGCAGCGTCGACGTTTCCTGAACTGGTCGTGATGCGTGTGCTGCAGGCTGCCGGCGGTGCGATGATGGTTCCCGTCGGCCGGCTGCTGGTGCTCGCGCGCGCTGACGCCACCAACCTGATGCGCCTGACCGCGCTGCTCGTCTGGCCAGGGCTCGTCTCACCCGTGGTCGCGCCGCTGCTGGGTGGCGTGATCACGACCTACGCGAGCTGGCACTGGCTGTTTCTGATCAACCTGCCGCTCGGGATCGCGGCGCTGCTGGTCGCGTGGCGCATCGTGCACCCGCCGCCGCTGCCGGAACCCGGGCCACTGGACATCGCCGGCCTGCTGCTCACCGGCTCCGGGCTCGGGGGGCTGACGTTCACCGCCGACCTGCTCGCCAAGGCAGACACCGATTGGCCGCTCGTGCTCGGAATCGGCGTCCCCTCGCTGGTGCTGCTGGTCGCCGCGATCGTGCATCTGATGCGCGCCAGATCACCGCTGGTCGAGCTGCGCCTGACCCGTATCCACACCTTCCGCTCGGCGCTGACCGGCTCCGCATTCCACTTCACCGCGCTCAACGCGGCGCCATTTCTGACGCCGCTGCTGTTCGAGGAGGTGTTCGGCTGGAGCGCGGTCAAGGCCGGTGCGGTCGTGCTGTTCATCTTCGTCGGCAACGTCGGCGCGAAGACGATCACCACCAGGCTCTACTCGCGCCTCGGCTTCCGCAGCGTGCTCGCGGGCTCGACCGCCGGGCTTGGCCTGTCGCTGATCCTGCTCGGCGTCGTGGGCACCTCGACACCGATCGTCGTGCTCGCGCTGATCCTGCTGCTGAGCGGCGCCGGCCGCTCGATCGGCGCCACCGGCTACTCGACGGTGATCTTCAGTGACATCCCCCAGCCGGAGATGCGTCACGCCACCTCGCTCGTGATCACGGTGCAGACGCTGGGCGCAAGCTGGGGCGTTGCCGCCGGTGCGATCGCGCTGCGGGTCGGTAACCCGATCGGCCGCCTGTTCGGCGCCGCCCCGGGAACCCACGCCGCGTACACGGTGGCGTTCGTGCTCGTCGCCGGCCTGGCACTGCTCGCCACGCTCGAGGCGCTGCGCATGCATCCGAGCTCCGGTGACGCGCTGCGTGGTGACCGCGCCCCGGCAGCCGATCCGCAACCCGGCTGATCTCAGCCGGCGGCAGCGGCCTTCAGCGAATGCAGCGTCGCGAGCTCCTGCTCGCTCAGCGGCCGCGAGCCGCGCCGCGCCGCGTCCCACGCGACCATCACCGACAACCCGTCGGCGGCGAGCTCACCATCGGATCGGTAGATCTGCTGGGCGACCGTGATGCTCGAGCGGCCGATCGACTCGACGGTCAGCGTCACCTCGACGTAACGGTGAGTCAGGGGGATCTCGCGCCGGTAGTTGAGCTCGACGCGCGCCATCACGAAGGCGCCCTTCGCGGGCGTCGGCAGCCCGGTGATCAGCGCCGTGCGCGCCTCCTCGAGCAGCTCGTGGTAGACGGCCTGGTTGACATGTCCGAGCGCGTCCATGTCGCCCCAGCGCAGGGCGACCTGATAGCGACCGGGCTCGATCTGATGGGTTCCTGTTGCGGACACGTCGCGCTGCTTCCCTTCTCGGGACTGCTCCGAAACGGCTTCCGTTCCGCCAACCCCTAAATTCCGGTGAACGTGGACCTCGTAACGGAAGCACATGAGCCCGAGCCGATGGTTCCCGCGCCCGCGCAGGGACGCATCTTCTCGATCCACAGACGGCCGCAGCTCGGTGACTGCGCCCCCTCCGGACGGGTGCGGCTCGACGCGCTCGCGCGCTGGATGCAGGACGTCGCGTTCGCCGATGTCGAGGAGGCGGGGCTCGAGCGCGTCGCGATCTGGGTGCTGCGCCGCCACCGCATCCGCGTCAGCCGCTTTCCGCAGTTCGGCGAGCGCTGCGCGGTCGACACGTTCTGCAGCGGCATCGGCCGCATGTGGGCCGAGCGCCGCACGTCGGTGTCGCTCGCCGACGAGCACGGCCGCCCCGGCGAGCCGCTGGTCGAGGCGGTCGCGCTGTGGGTCCACCTCGACCCGGAGCGGCGACTGCCGAGCCCGATCACCGAGCCCGAGCGCGAGGTCTACGGCAGCGCCGCGGGCGACCGCAAGGTCATCGCGCGCCTGCGCCACCCACGCCCCGAGCAGATCGACAGCGAGTGGCGCTGGCGCTTTCGCCGTACCGACGCCGACATCGCCGACCACGTCAACAACGCCGCCTACTGGGAGCCGCTCGAGGACGAGCTGCTCGGCGCGCCGGGCGATCTCACGCAGGTCGACGCCGAGCTCGAGTTCCGCATGCCGGCGCAGCCGGGGTCGATGCTGATCCTCGCCAGTGGCGGGCGTCGCTGGATCACCGATCCGGAAACGGACGACGTCTATGCGTCGACGGTGCTGATGAACGCACTGACTACATCGGGATCGAATTGAGCCCCGGCACCGGTCTCGAGTTCTGAGAGTGCTGCGCTACGCGTGAGCGCGCGGCGGTAGGGACGGTCGTACCGCATCGCGTGCCAGGCGTCACAGACCGCGACGATCCGCGCCTCGACCGGGATCTCGAAGCCGCTCAGGCCATCCGGATAGCCACGTCCGTCCCAGCGCTCGTGCACGGCGCGTACCAGCGGTGCGATCTGTGCGAGCAGCGGGATCCGGGTCAGCAGCGTGAAGCCGATCATCGAGTGCTGCTGGACCTCGACGTACTCCTCGGGTGTCAGCCGCCCGGGCTTGGTCAGCAGCTCGGTTCGCACGCCGAGCTTGCCGATGTCGTGGAGCAGCGCGCAGTAGCGCAGGCTGCGTTGCTGGATCTCCGGCAACCTCAGGTGAGTTGCGGTCGCGCTCGCCAGATCGGCGACATCCTGGGCGTGATCCGCCGTGTACGCGTCCTTGCTTTCAAGCGCGTCGCACAGCACCCCGAGTGTCGTCGAGAACGAGTGCTCCATAGCGTCGACCAGCTGGCAGCGATGCAGTGCTGCGCCGGTCTGTGCGACCACCGCCTCGGCCAGCATCACGTCGTTCTCGTCGAAGCTGTGGGTCGCGAGCTGCTCGAGATTGAGCACGCCCCAAACCGATCCGCCGACGTGGATCGGGACCGATAGCTCCGAGCCGGGATCGAGCGACGGGCCGCTGCCGAGATAGTCGGCGTCGAGTCGCGTGTCGTCGACGAGCGAGCGCCGTCCGCTGCGCGCCACGCGCCCGTTGACCCCCGCGTGCAGCGACTGCTCCCAGGCAAGCCAGTCGATCCCCTCCTCGGTCAGCCTGCCGGCTGCGGCAACGATCCGCAACATGTCGTCGCGCTCGAGCCGATGGATCGCTGCCAGGTAGTAGCCAAAGGCCGACTGCAGTTCGTCGACGACCGTCTGGGCGATCTCGCGTGGGTCGTGCAGGTCGGTCAGCCGGGTCGCCAGGTTGCTCGCCACCTGCAGGCGGCTGCTGGCATCGCGACGCAGCAGCGAGGTCGCCTGACTGCTGCGGCCTTTGCGGTCGTACATGCCGGCGTCGGCGGCCGCGACCAGGCCGTCCCGCGAGCTCGCATCGGTCGGGATCGTGGCGACGCCCCACGAGGCTCCGGGTGAGCCATCGAGCTGTCCGATCGCCGCGGCGGCGCGTGCGGCGATTGTCGCCGCATCCTCGGCGCCGCAACCCGGCAGCAGCAATGCGAACTCATCGCCGCCGATGCGAAACGCGGCGTCGCTTGCGCGGCTCACGGCCGTCAGCGTCGCGGCGGTCGCGCGCAGTAGCCGGTCGCCGGCGCCGTGTCCACCGAGATCGTTGACGTCCTTGAAATGGTCGAGGTCGAACACGGCCAGGCTCAGCACTGCGCCCGGATCGCCGCTGCAGCGTGCCACCGCCGCGGTGAGTAGTTCGTGAAACTCGCCGCGGTTGAGCAGGCCGGTGAGCGGGTCGCGTCGCGCGCGGCGATCGTTGTCCTCGAGCAGAGCGGCGTTGTCGAGCGCGAGCGCCGCGTGTTCGGCGAACGCCTCGAGCAGCTCCCGGCGATCGTCATCGAGTTCGCCGGCGCTCGCGAGACGCAGGCGCCCGTGGTGGCGCCCGCGCGCCGCCAGGGCGATCGTCACGCCCGTGCCGGCACGGCCGGCCGGGGCCACCTCCGGTTCCAGTTCGAGCGCCGCCCCGAGCGCCGGGAACAGTCGCTCGAGGTGGGCGCTGATGTGTGTGGTGCAGTCCGTCCGCGTCGTCGCGGAAGCTAGGTCGCGCAGACTTTCGAGAAGCTCATGCGGCAACGCGGCGTTCATGCGAACTGATCGACCTGAAGGCGGCAATGCTTTTGATCCAAAAGAAGTAAATCGATGCTCCATAGGGCCAATGATCGGTCCGGATACAAATGCCGCTGGCGAGTCCGCTCACGGCAACGCTAGGTTGGGAAGGGACAAGGTCAGAAAGTCTGGACAGTTGGCTAAAGCCATCTGCCGGTCAGACCGATTCCATCTGTACAAACCTCGGGCAACAAAACGGGGAGGCAGGGATGAGTCCAGAACGCACAGACGCATACCGTCGAGTCATCCATACGCTGGCCGAGCTGGGTCCGGCGAAGCTGCAGCCGGCCGAGCTCGAGCGCGTCCGCTATGCCGCGGACAGCCTCGTCCTCTGTGCCGATCTGTTCGAGGACGACGCCGCACGCGATTGCCTCGAGGACACCGAGCTGCTGTTCGAGGTGCTGGTGCAGAGCGGCCGCTGGGAACGCGTCACCGCCGACCAGCTGATCGACGACCTGCGCGCCTGCGGTCCCGAGCTGCCGGTCGACCTGTCAACCGCCGCCGCCTGAAGCTGGTAGCGCGGGCCCGCTGGCCCGCGCTTCCCTCACCCGTACGCGGCGCGACGGCTCAGGCGAGCAGCGACCTCAGCGTCTCCAGATCGGAGGCGCTCGGCTTCCAGCTCGCCGCCGAGGCGTTGCTCTCGAGCTGGCTGGCGCGCGTCGCTCCGGTGATCACACTCGCCACCGGCCCTTGAGTCAGCAGCGCGCCGATCGCGATGTCGGTCAGCGGCACCCCCTGCTGCTTCGCGTAGCCGATCAGCGCCTCGACGACGCGCCACTGCTCGTCGGTCGCGATCTGCTCGCGCTTGGACAGCCGCGCGCCCTCCGGCGCGGCCTGGTCGTGGCGGTACTTGCCGGTCAACAGCCCCGCGGCGAGCGGGTAGTAGGGGATGAACGCGAGCTGCAGCTGCTCGCACAGCGGCAGCACCTCGTGCTCGGCCTCGCGCCGCAGCAGGTTGTACTCGTTCTGGATCGCGGTGAAGCGCGTCAGCCCGCGCTCGCTTGCGGCCTGCTCGGCCTCGCGGATCTGCGCGGCGCTGAAGTTCGAGGCGCCGATCGCGCGCACCTTGCCCGCACGCACCAGCTCGTCGAGCCCCGCGAGCGTGTCGCCGATCGGCGTCACCCCGTCGGGACGGTGGTACCAGTAGAGGTCGATCACGTCGGTCTGCAGGCGCCGCAGCGAGTTCTCGGCGGCCTGGCGGATGTAGTCCGGGGCGCCGCGCGGGCCCTGCCAGTCGTCGCCGAGATCCATGCCGAACTTGGTTGCGAGCACGACCTCGTCGCGCCGACCCTTGAGCACCTCGCCGATGAACTCCTCGCTCCTGGTGTCGCCGTAGCGATCGGCGGTGTCGAGGAACGTGATGCCATGGGAGATCGCGCTGTCGATCACGTCGCGCGTGCCCGCGAGGTCGAGCCGGCCGCCGAACTGATTGCAGCCGAGCCCGACGACCGATACCTGGATGCCGCTGTGCCCGAGCGGGCGTGTCTCGATGTTGGTCATGTCACGGATGCTTGCACGCCTGAAGCTCAGGGCGTGTCACACGGCTACAATGGCCGAGCCCGCAGGTGGCGTCCCGGCACCTACTTTGATCCAGTGATACCGACTCGCTACCAACCATCGATGGAGATGCTCGCGGGGTTCATCCGCAAGCACCCGTGGTGGCAGTGGCTGACGCGCACGCCGTTCTCGGCGAAGATGACCAAGTACGCGCTCAGCTCGGTGATCGCGTTCGGCCTCTCTGAATTCGCCTTCGCCTTCTGTTACTGGCTCGGGCTTGGGACCATCGGCTGCTCGGTGATCGCGTTCTTCGCAGCCGCGATCCCGAACTGGATCATGAATCGCCGCTGGGCCTGGCAGCAGAAGGGTCGGCCGCCGGCCAAACAGACGATCGCCTACGTGACCGTCTCGATCGTCGTGCTGGTCGTGACCTCGGTGGCGACCAAGCTCACCAACTACTGGGTGAAGAACAACGTCGTCAATCACCACGGCCTTCGGATCCTGATCGTGACCGGCTCGTTCACGGTCGTGACGGTGATCCTGTTCTTCGCCAAGTTCGCGGTCTACGAGTTCCTGATCTTCTCCGACGAGCGCCGCGGTGGCGGACCGCAGGACGGCGGCCCGCGTCGCGGTCGTCGCGCGCGTCGCGGGGAGCACGTCGAGCGCGAGCCCGAGTCAGAGCCCGCGCTCAGCTCCGGCCCGAACGTCTAAGACCTAACGACAACCGGCCGCACCCTGAGGCGCGGCCGGTTGAAGAAAACTCTGGCGCGGCGCACGCCGCGCGCGAGAACTATGCGCCCCTGCGCTTACGCCTGAGCTCGCGCGCGTAGGTCATCAGAATCGCGCGCGCGAAGCGCAGCCCGTAGAGCAGGTTCGGACCCTTCTTGGTCAGGGTCGCGCCCTCGGGGCGGTCGCGCATCGTGGTCGCGACCTCGGTGATGCGGAAGCCGTTCATCGCCGTGGCGACGAGCAGTTCGGAGGTCTGGTACTGGGTCTGCTCGAGCTTGACGGTGCGCGGGATCACCGTGCGGAACGCGCGGATGCCGGACGCGGGGTCGGTGATCCGCTGGCGCACCAGCAGGCTGACGAGGCCACCGAAGAAGATCACGCCGGCGTGACGCACCGGGTCGGTCGTCAGCTCGGTGCCGAGCCGCCGCGAGCCGTTCACGAAGTCGGCGCGGCCCGACATGATCGGCTCGAGCACGCGGTCGAACTCGGTCTCGTCGTACTGGCCGTCGGCGTCGGTGGTCGCGATGAACTCCGACCCGCGCTTGTACGCCAGCCAGTAGCCGAGCATGAAGATCAGGCCCTGGCCACGGTTGATCGGGATGTCGCAGACCAGCGCGCCGGCGGAGCGGGCCTCCTCGGCGGTGCGGTCGTCGGAACCGTCGACCACGACGATCACTTCGACGGCCTTGCCGTGGATCTCGCGCGGGATGCCGCGCACGACCTCGGCCACCGTCGGCTCCTCGTTGTAGGCCGGGATCACAACGGCGATCGGTGCGCCCTCGCCGACCGGGTGGGCGGCGAAGAATGCCCGTACGGGCTCACGCTCCTCAACGGGACGTGCGAGGATCTCCCGCTCGAGGTCGGTCACGCCTTCGGCTGCGGCCGTCACAGGGAACCATCCCGCCGGACGTGGTCATGCATGCGGTCCATCGAGTCTCCTTTTGCGGCTGGGCCGGCGTCGCGGCCTCTGCCGCACGCCGACGCCCTTCAGTCCGCGCCTTCAGTTGCCAAGTTGAACGCGCTTCCCCGGTGCGGCGCCCCAACGACGGCAGCGGTCAGCGCAGACGGCCGATGGTAGCGGGGTCATGGGCGCCGTGCCTAACACGGGCGTAACGTGCGCGCGTGGACCGACCCGCTCCAGCGGCAGGGCCCGCCCAGCGGGGCGGGCCTGGCAGGAATATCGCCCACTGGACAGCCACTAAAGCGCTTTAGTAGACTGGTGCGGACGGCAGCCGTTGCATGCAGGTCGTGCGCTTGCATGCAATTGCCTGCCCGGACGGGTAAGCTGCCGGACGAGGACCACAGAGGGAGGAATTGCCAATGGCCACGTTGCGAGAAAAGCTGAGCGCGCCGGACGCGTTCGTGATCGGCACCGAGCTCGTCACGAGTCGCGGTGTGATCGAGCAGCACAGTGGTCAGGCGTTGGTCGAGCTTGCCTACCAGCTCGCGGAGGATCCGCGGATCGACTTTCAGTCGCTGACCGACAATCCCGGCGGCAATCCGATGATCGCCCCCGACATGCTCGCCAATCGGCTGCGTGAGGTCGGGCAGGAGGTGATCATGCACTTCGCCTGCAAGGACATGAACCGCAACGGGATCGAGAGCCGTGCCTGGAAGGCGGCGTCGGCGGGACTCGACAACATCCTCGCGCTGACCGGTGATTACCCGATCGCGGGTCAGTCCGGGACCGCGGCGCCGGTGTTCGACATCGACTCGGTCGGGTTGCTGCACCTGCTGACCGAGATGAACGAGGGGCTCAAGGAGACGCGTGCGCCCGACGGTCGGCTGCTCGGGACCGAGTTCTTCCTCGGTTGCGTGGTCACCAACCACAAGTTGCATGAGCGCGAGGTGATGCCGCAGTACTTCAAGCTCGAGAAGAAGGTCCAGGCCGGCGCGCAGTTCGTCATCAACCAGCTCGGCTGGAACGCGCGCAAGGACTCGGAATTGCTGCATTGGGTGACTCAGCGTGAGTTGCCGGTGAAGATGATCGCCAACGTGTATCTGCTGACGCGGGGGGTCGCGCGCGTGTTCCACGCGGGTCGCATCCCGGGCTGCGTGGTGTCTGATGAGCTGCTCGCCCGTGCCGAGAAGTACGGTGGCGGTGAGGACAAGGGGCGCGAGTTCTTCGTCGATCTCGCCGCCAAGCAGGTCGCGGTCGCGCGCGGTCTCGGTTTCCAGGGCGCCTACATCGGCGGGCACATGCCGTTCGCGACCTACGACGAGATCCTCGATCGCGCCGATGCGATCGGTGAGCAGTGGCCGCAGGCGGCCGCCGATCTGCGCTACGACCGCCCCGGGGAGTTCTACCTGTTCGGTCGTGACTCGGACACGGGCCTGTCGGATGGCCAGCCGCGCGAGGAGTATCTCGAGAGTCGGCGCAAGCGCCGCACCGACCTCAAGGTCCCGGCGCGCTACCGCGTCAGCCGCGTGATGCACAACGCGGTGTTCGCGCAGGACGCGCCGCTGTTCCCGCTCGGCACGAAGGTCTACGCGAAGCTCGATCAGTCATCCAAGGGTGTGCAGCGTGCCGCGCACCTCGTCGAGCAGGCCGCGAAGGTGCCGATGTTCGGCTGTGAGGACTGCGGCGATTGCTCGCTACCGGACATCGCCTACGTCTGCCCCGAGGGGCCGTGCGCGAAGAACCAGCGCAACGGACCGTGCGGCGGCACCCGCGACGGGCTCTGCGAGGTCTATGACAGCGAGTGCATCTGGTCGCAGGCCTACGAACGGCTCAAGGCCTACGGCGAGGAGCAGGATCTCGTCAAGGGGCCGGTCGTGATCAAGAACAACGCGCTGCGCGGCTCGAGCGCCTGGGCCAACACCTTCCTCGGCCGCGACCACAACGCCGCCAACGCCTCCGAGCATTCTGAGAACCACACCGAGAAGTCGGTCCCACCGCCCACCCCCAAACCACCCGAGGGCCACTGAATGAGTCGATCGAACGTCGCACGGCTGGTGGTCTCATGCCGTGACCGCGAGGGGATCATCGCGACACTGTCCGAGGCGCTGCGCGATGTCGGCGCGAACATCATCACCTCCGATCAGTTCTCGAGCGACCCCTACGGCGGCATGTTCTCGCTGCGGATGGAGTTCTACGTTCCCGACGACCCCGAGGAGCGGCTGACGAAGCTCGAGGCGCGGCTGGCCGAGATCGGCTCGGTGCTGCACCTCGACTACAAGCTGATCGACGCCAAGCGCCGCAAGCGCGTCGCGCTGTTCGTCTCGCGCTATGACCACTGCCTGCTCGACCTGCTGTGGCGCTGGCGCCGCGGCGAGCTCGACATGGACGTGGTCGCGGTCGTCTCGAACCATCCGGATCTGCAGGAGGAGGTCGCGCGCTTCGGCGTGCCCTACCACCACATCCCGGTGAGCAAGGACACCAAGGCGGAGGCCGAGGAGGCCCAGATCGAGCTGCTCGCCGGTGAGGTCGAGCTGGTCGTGATGGCGCGCTACATGCAGGTCCTCTCGGCCGATTTCCTGCAGCGCATCGGCTGCCCGGTGATCAACATCCACCACTCGTTCCTGCCGGCGTTCGCCGGCGCCGGCCCCTATCAGCGTGCCCACGACCGTGGCGTCAAGCTGATCGGCGCGACCGCGCACTACGCGACCGAGGACCTCGACGAGGGCCCGATCATCGAGCAGGACGTCGTGCGCGTGAACCACCGCCACGACGCCGCCACACTCGAGCGCATCGGTGCCGACGTCGAGCGGCTCGTGCTCGCCCGCGCGGTGATCTGGCACCTCGCCGACCGCGTGCTGCTGCAGGGCCACCGCACGATCGTCGTCTAGCCGTGGCAGCCGAGCTGATCGACGGCGCGCTCGTCGCGGCACGGGTTCGCGACGAGGTCAGGCGGGCGGTCGCCGCGATGCCGGTCAAGCCGGGCCTCGCCACGATCCTCGTCGGCGACGACCCCGCCTCAGCCGTGTACGTCGGCTCCAAGCGCCGCACCTGTGTGCAGCTCGGGATCCGCGACCTGCACCAGCACCTCCCCGCCGACGTCACGCAGGGGGCGCTGGCCGAGCTGATCGTGGCGCTCGGGGCGGACCGGGGCGTCACCGGCATCCTGCTGCAGCTGCCGTTGCCCGCGCATCTCGATGCGCAGCCGCTGATCGAGCTGATTCCGGCCGACAAGGATGTCGACGGGCTCTCGATCCTGAGCGGCGGGCGCCTCGCGCGGCACGTACCCGGGCTCTATCCGTGCACGCCGCTCGGCGTGCTCGAGCTGCTCGACTCCTACCACGTGCAGCTGGTCGGCACCGACGTCGTCGTGGTCGGGCGCTCGAACCTCGTCGGCTGGCCGCTCGCGCAGATGCTGCTGCAGCGCGACGCGACCGTCACCAGCTGTCACAAGGGCACCCGCAACCTCGTGCGCGTCTGCCGCCACGCCGACGTGCTGATCGTCGCCGCGGGCGTGCGCGGGCTCGTCGACTCTGACTACGTGCGGCCGGGAGCGACCGTGATCGACGTCGGCATCCACCGCACCGCGAGCGGCATCACCGGCGACGTCGTGTTCGACGAGGTCGCCGAGGTCGCCGACCTGATCACCCCCGTGCCCGGCGGCGTCGGGCCGATGACGATCGCGATGCTGATGCGTAACACGCTGCGGGCCGCCGAGCTGCAGGGCTTCGACATCGGTGCGGACGGGGTGGGCTCCGCCTGATCACAACTTCTTGACCGCGCAAGCGTGTTCTTGCATACAATGGCGAGACCTGCATGCAACAAGAAGAAGAGAAGGAGAGAGAGTTGGCACCTTCCAATCTCCAGGAAGTGTTGGACGCCGCCGCTAGCCCGGTCGAGCTCCTGCGCAACTCGCCGCTCGGGACCTACATCTATCCCGTGGTCCCGGCCGAGTTCAGTAACTGGCGTCGCGAGCAGAAGGCGTGGCGTGAGACGGCGGTCCTCTACGACCAGTCACATCACATGGTCAACGTCTTCCTCAAGGGCCCGGACGCGATCAGGGTGATCGAGCGGACCGCGATCAACTCGGTCGCGAACTTCCCCGTCGGTCGCGCGAAGCAGTACATCCCGACGGCCTCCAACGGTGGCGTGATCGGCGACGGCATCCTCTTCCACGACGCCGAGGACAGCTACATCTTCGTCGGCCGCGCGCCGGCCTCCAACTGGCTGAAGTACCACGCCGAGACCGGTGGCTACAACGAGCTCGAGGTCGTCTACGACGACCGCTCGCCGTCGCGTCCCTACGGCAACGCCGTCGACCGCCGGCTGTGGCGCTTCGAGATCCAGGGCCCGAACGCCTGGCCGGTGATCGAGAAGCTGCACGGCGGCAGCGTCGACCAGCTCAAGTTCTTCCACATGGCGACCATGAACATCGGCGGCCAGACCTACCCGACGCTGCGTCACGGCATGGCCGGCGCGCCGGGCCTCGAGATCTGGGGCCCGTACGAGAGCTACGAGCGCGTGCGTGAGACGATCCTCGAGGCCGGCGCCGAGTTCGGGCTGCTGCCCGTCGGCTCGCGTGCCTACTCGTCCAACACGCTCGAGTCGGGCTGGATTCCCTCGCCGCTGCCGGCGATCTACTCGAGCGACGCCGAGCGCGGCTACCGCGAGTGGCTGCCGGCCAAGAGCTACGAGGCCACGCAGGTGCTCTCGGGCAGCTTCGACTCGGATGACATCGAGGACTACTACACCAACCCGTACGACCTCGGCTACGGGCACATCATCAAGTACGACCACGACTTCATCGGTCGTGAGGCGCTCGAGGGACTCGACGCGGAGGCGCAGCGCAAGAAGGTCACGCTCGCCTGGAACGCCGACGACCTCGGCGAGGTGTTCGCGTCGCTGCTCGACGTCGACGGCCCGGGCTATCAGGTCTTCGACCTGCCCAACGCCAACTACGGCTCGTCGAACTTCGACTCGGTGATCGACGCCGACGGAAACGTCGTCGGGCTCTCGATGTTCACCGGCTACAGCGCCAACGAGCGCCGCGGCCTGTCGCTGGCGACGGTCGACCCGGCGATCCCGGTCGGCACCGAGCTGCGCGTCGTCTGGGGCGAGCCACGCCCCAACGGCAAGACCAACGTCGAGCCGCACGTCCAGAAGGAGGTGCGCGTGATCGTCTCACCGGTGCCCTACGCGGTGACCGCGCGTACCGAGTACGCCGAAGGCTGGCGCACCGCCGCCAAGTAGAAGCGGGGTTTGGGGCCGGGGATCCGCTTGATCCCCGGCTCCGGTCCCGCTTGACTCCCGGCTCCGGTTCCGCTGGACCCCCGGCTCCGGGTCCCGCTGGACCTCCGGCTGCTTCAGCCGGGCGCCGGCGCGCGCGCCTACTCGTCGGGTAGCTCGGGCTCGCGCAGGCCGAAGCGTCGCTCGAGCACGGTCGTGACGTCCGCACGCGCGACCGGCTCGCGCTTCGAGCCCGCCGGCGTCTGCACGCTCATCACCATCTCGCCGCTGAAGTCACTGAGGGTCGTGCGCGTCCCGTCGGGCGCGTGCTCGGTGACCAGCAACCTCGTCACGAAGCGCGACTGCGGGTGCGTGCAGGTGAACCAGTTGCTGAGCTCGATGTCGATCGCCGGCACCGGCTCGGGACGGAACGCGTAGAGGTCGCGCCAGCCGTCGTCGGTCGCGGTCTGCAGCACCAGCAGATCACCCTCGGCCGCGACGCGATAGCTCCAGCCGTACTGCTCGTAGGGGCCGCCCGGTCCGAACGGGATCGGCTCGAGCAGCGTCCCCTGGCCGAAGCCGACGTCGGCGTGCCAGATCGCCCCCTCGTACTCAACCCGCAGCAGCAGGTGCGTCAGCGGCCCGACCGTCGTCGCCGGCTGCCCGTTGCGCACGCGCGCGAGGATCGGCTCGACCTTCGCGCCGCGCTCCTCGAGCACGCGCTTGAACAGCAGGTTGTGTTCGAAGCAGTAGCCGCCGCGGCCACCGTCTACGAACTTGCGGGCGATGGCCTCCGGGTCCAGCGACACCGGGATCCCCACCAGCGGGTCGAGATTCTCGAACAGGATTCCGGCGACGTGCGCGCGGTGCAACTCGGCGAAGCTGGGGTCACCCCGCAGGCCGATCCGGGCCAGGTAGCTGTTGAGGTCGAACACGGCGCCCGCGAGCTTAGTGGGCCCCGCGCCTAAAGCACTCGGGGCCGGTGCTTTTGGCGCCGGCCCCGAGTGCTGAGGGAGAGAGGTGAAGCTTGGAGAGAGATGAAGCTTCTATGCCAGGCGGCGAATCAGGTTCGCCTGACGGTCTTTGCTCGGCCAGTGCCGGAGCATCCGGCGCGCGGCCTTGGCGGCCGATGGACGCTCCTTCAGCCGCAGCTGGTCGAGCCGGTTGTCGGCGGGCCAAGTGTCCTCGAAGGGACGGAACGCGTAACCCTTGAGTGAAGTCTGCGGTGAGTGGCCACTGAGCATGTGACCATGATCGGACAGCGGGATTGATATGTCCAATACGAATCCTCGAGTTCAGTTATATGTGCTCGCTATATACGGCCGATCGCCAATGCTTGCGGGGCTCCGCAGCTGTTGACAGCTGGATACGACGTGGCTAATGTCTCGCGCCGAGGGTTCGGAGGAGGGACCTGAGGATTTGTTAGCGCGCACATTGTTGCGAGCCACCGACGGAGGACCGGGTCCGCGGCCATGGACCGACGGCACCGTCGTTTTGGTTTCCACCAATTGTGAGCGCTCACAGAACTCGCCGGGACCGCTTCTTCGCCACTCGCGTCAAATCGAGCAATAGAGGGAGAGAAGGTATGAGTGAGGCCACTCGCCGCCTTGGGCGGCGGTCTCGGCGTGCGCGTATCGCCGCCAGTGTCGCGACGGTTTCCACCGCCGCAGTGCTGATCGCCAGCGGTAGCTCTGCCAGCGCGCACACGGCGCGCGCCAGCGCGTCGCTGCTGCCCGCGACCGTGCACCCGCCGACATTCAACGATGCCAAGCTGTTCGGCATCCGCAACGCGCTCTACAACGCGATGAAGGGCAAGAGCGTCAAGAGCGTCAACACCTGGATGGTCGTCAACATCCTGGCCACCTACTGGGTGGCCGGCAAGGACGGCAACGCCGCGGCCGCCAAGGAGCTCGGCGTCGCGGCGCACTTCGAGGGTCCCTCACAGGGTCAGCTGAGCACCCAGGTGTCGGAGTACAACACGCTCGCGGCAAGCGGCGCCAACGGCATGTTCACCTCGGTCATCGATCCGGTGTCCGAGGGCGCGACGATCAACAAGGCCGAGAGCAAGGGCGTCAACGTCGTTGCGATCGACTCGCCGGTCCCGGCGAAGAACGCCAAGACGTTCGTGTACGTCGGTACCCCCAACACCGCGGCCGGCGAGGCTGCGGGTGCGGCGATGAAGAAGGCGCTCCCGGGGGGCGGTGACGTGGCGATCCTCGAGGGTTCGAGCACAGCCACCAACTCGCTGCAGCGCATCGCCGGTTTCAAGGCGGCGCTCAAGGGCTCGAAGATCACCGTGTCGACGATCCAGAACGACAACGGCAGCGCGGCCACCGCGGCCAGCAACGCTGACAGCGTGATCGCCGGGAACCCGAACCTCAAGGGCATCTACGGCGTCTACTCCTACGACGGTCCCGCGGCCGCCGTTGCGGTAAAGGCCAAGGGCGACACCGGCAAGATCCACGTGATCGCCGATGACACCGAGCCGGGGACGATCACGGGTCTCAAGAACGGGACCGTGAGCGCCTCGATCATCCAGCAGCCGTTCATGCAGGGCTACCTCGGTACCTACATCACCGCGGCGATGAAGGTGCTCGGCAGCGCCAAGACGGCGAGCCTGATCAAGCCGTTTGAGACGGCCGGCCAGATCAGCACCGGCGTCGGCACGCTGACCAAGGCCAACCTGGCGGCGGACGTGTCCTACAACAAGACGATCAGTGGCTTCTGATCCACAGCAGACCGTCGTGGCGGGCGCCGGTGGGGACCTTGTCCTCACCGGCGTCCGCAAGACGTACGGGCCGGTGACCGTCCTCGACGTTCCCAGCCTCGTCTTCCGCGGCGGCGAGGTCGTCGCGCTCGTCGGTGAGAACGGGGCCGGCAAGTCGACGATGATGGGCATCATCGCCGGTGCCGTGCAGCCCGATGCCGGCACGGTCGCGATTGCCGGCCAGGAGCTCGGCGCCGGTGGCACGCACGCCGCCCAGGAGCTCGGGATCACGATGGTCTCTCAGGAATTTCCGCTCGTCGGTCAGCTGTCGGTCGCAGAGAACCTGCTGCTCGGTCAGAGACCCGGCAGCCGTCGCTTCCTCGTCGACTGGCGGGCGATGGACGACGCCGCGCGTGCGATGCTGCAGCGCGTTGCGCTCGAGGTGCCGCTGCGCCGGCGCGTCGATTCGCTTGCTGTCGCGCAGCGCCAGCTGATCGAGATCGCCAAGGCGCTCGGGCGCGAGCCGCGGGTGCTGATCCTCGACGAGCCGACCTCGGCGCTCGGGCCGACCGAGTCCGAGCGCGTGCTCCAGATCGCCCGCCGCCATGCCGCTGCCGGCGGCGTCGTGATCTTCGTCGGCCACCGCCTCAACGAGGTTCGCGAAGTGGCCGATCGCATCGTCGTGCTGCGCAACGGCCGCCTGGTCGCCGACCTCACGCCCGAGGTAGCGACCGAGGAGCGGATCGTGCGTGAGATGGTCGGTCGCGAGCTCGCAAACGCCGAACAGCTCGACCGGCCCGAGCAACAGGCCGAGCTGGTTCTCACCGCCGCCGCGCTTGAGGCCGAGGGCCTCGGCCCGATCGATCTGCGGGTCCGCGCCGGCGAGGTCGTCGGCGTCGCCGGGCTGATGGGTTCGGGCCGCAGCCGGCTGTTGCACGTGCTGATGGGTTCGATCCCGGCGACCGCCGGAGCGATGCGCCTCGCGGGCAGGGATTACCACCCGCGCGACACGGCCGATGCCGTACTCGCCGGGGTGGCACTGATCCCGGAGGACCGCAAGGTCCAGGGGCTGCTTGTCGACTCGTCGCTGCGCTGGAACGCGACGCTGGTCGTGCTGCGGCGGATCGCGCGGCGCGGACTGGTCCTGGCACCGCGCGCGGACAAGGCCAAGAGTCGCGAGATCATCGCGTCCGCGCGTGTGGTCTGCCAGACGCCCGAGCAGCCCGCGCGGTCGTTGTCGGGCGGTAACCAGCAGCGCCTGATCTTTGGCCGGTGGATGGCCGCGCGGCCGCACCTGCTGTTGCTGGACGAACCCACGCGCGGCGTGGATGTTGGAGCAAAGGCCGAGATCTATCGCCTGATCGACGAGCAGCGTCGCGAGGGCATGGGGATCGTGGCCGCGTCATCGGAGTTGGAGGAGCTGTTGAGCATCTGTCACCGGATAGTCGTCATGCGAAACGGGATGATCACCGCGGAGTTCGATCGTTCCGAGTTCTCCAAGGAGGCGATCATCGCCGCCGCGGCCGTTGATCGGGTGCCGGCATGAGCGGCAGCGAACCAGTCCGGGGGCCGGAGGCCGCTCCGGCTCCGGCCGCCGCCGGCACTCCACTCGCGCGCCTGCGCCGGTTGCTCGTCGACACGCCGGAGATCGGGATCGTGATCGCGGTGATCGCGGCGTTCCTGATCTTCACGGCGAAGAACTCGGACTTCGCCAGCACCGCCGAGCTACAGAACCTCGGCGTCGACCTCGCCGGCTTCGCGATCCTCGCCGTCGGCGAGTCGTTCTGCATCATCACCGGGGGGATCGACCTGTCGGTCGGCTCGCTGACGGCGTTCTTCGCCGTCGCCTCGGCTTGGATCAACGTCTCGATGCACGTACCCGTGTTGCTCACGTTCGTCATCGTCATCCTCGCCGGCGGCCTCTGGGGTCTCGGCCATGGGCTGCTGATAACCAAGCTCGGCCTGCCACCGTTCGTGGTGACACTGGTGACCTTCATCTTCGCCGCGGGTGCCGATGCCGCACTGGCGCCGAACCCGATCCCGATCACGTCGTCGGTGTTCCTCAGCATCGTCGGCTCGACGGTGGCGGGGGTGCCGATCGCGGTGATCGTGCTGCTGGTGATCGCGATCGTCGCGTGGTTCGTGCTCGAGCGCACCTATCTTGGACGCCAGATCTACGCTGTCGGCGGCAACACCGAAGCGGCGCGGCTCGCGGGCATCCCGACCAAGAAACGGATCATGCTCGCCTACGTGATCAGTGGATCGTGCGCCTCTGTCGCCGGCATCATCGTCGCCTCGCACCTCACGTCCGGCACCGCGGACAGCGTGTCGGGCTGGGAGCTGATCGCGATCGCGTCGTGCGTGATCGGGGGCGTCAGCCTGATCGGTGGCCAGGGCCGGATCATCGGCGTGCTCGCCGGCGCGGCGCTGCTCGTGGTGCTGCAGGACGGGCTCGTGGCGGTCAACGTAAACGCCTACTACCAGCAGATGGTCGTCGGCGTGGTGTTGCTGATCGCGATCGTGATCGACCGTCTGCGGGTGATCAGGCTGGAGCGCTCCGGCAAGCGCGTGCGGCGTGTCGCCGAGGTCGGCGCCGCTTCGCAGGTCCCCGCGCGGGATCTGAATTAGCTGAGCTGAGCTCGGAGCTGTTGCGCAGCGAGCGCGCCGCCGCCCGTTCCACTCCGCGGGCGGCGCCGCACGACCGCGGCGACCGTCTGGATCAGGACCTAGCGCGCCGGGGGCACGCGCGGGGGCGCCGTGCTCTCGCGCAGCACCATCTCCGGCGCGAGCGTGATGTGCTCGACGCTGCGCGTCCCGGTCTCGACCTGGCGCAGCAGCAGCTCGACGCTGCGCCGGCCCATCTCCGAGAAGTCCTGCCGGATCGAGGTCAGGGGCGGGGTGAAGAAGCCGGCCTCGGCGATGTCGTCGAAGCCGACGACGCTCATCTCGCCCGGAACCGAGCGTCCCTGCTCGCTGAGCGCGCGCAGCAGCCCCAGCGCCATGTTGTCGTTGGCGGCGAACACGGCTGTTGCCTCGGGCAGCTTCTCGAGCACCTGACCGGCGTCGTAGCCGGCCTGCGCCGACCAGTCACCGAGGATCACCTCGGGAACCTGGGCGCCGGCCTCCTCGAGCGCTCGGCGCCAGCCGACGATGCGGTGCTGAGCCTCGATCCAGTCGCGCGGGCCTGAGATGTGGAACACGGTCTTGTGACCGAGCTCGAGCAGGTGCCGTGTCGCCAGCGCGGCGCCGAGTTGCGAGTCGACGGTAACCGCCGACACGGCTGAGTCCGGGTCGGCCTCCACCACCACGGCGGGCAGGTCGGCGGGTAGCGCGTCGAGCGCCGAGTCACGGCTGGCCACCGGGGCGATGATGATCACGCCCGCGACCGACTGCTGTACCAGGCGCGCGACCGACTCGCTCAGCGAATGGCGGTCGATCGAGCGCACGCTCGTGACCGACACCGAATAGCCCGCGCTGCGGGCCGCCTGCTCGACCGAGTAGAGCGTGGCGATCGGGCCGAGCAGCGTCGTGTTCATCGTCACCAGGCCGAGCTGGTTGGAGCGCCCGCTGGCAAGCGCGCGCGCCGCGAGGTTGGGTCGGTAGCCCAGCTCCTCGATCGCCGCGAGCACGCGCTCGCGCGTCGCCGGGCGCACGTTCGGGTGACCGTTCAGCACGCGTGAGACGGTCTGGTGTGAAACCGCCGCGGCGCGCGCGACGTCGGTCATTGCGGGAGGCCGCTCACTCCCGTCCGGCTGCATCTCCGCCACGCTCTGATTTTAGTGTCACGTTGCGGCTCCAGCGAGTCCGCCGCGTGGGTCACGCCACGGGCGCGGCCTGCGTCGCGGCGACCATGCTCTCCCGGCGCAGCGCCTTGAGGCCGTGCAGCCAGTCGACGTGTTGCTCGCCGAGCGTGTCGTGCAGCCCGCGATAGACGTCGTTGACACGGTTATAGACCTCGGTTGCTGTGGCTTCGGGCGTGTAGATGTGCGCGATCTCTGGCCGTAGCCGCGCGACCGCCGCCGCGATGTCAGCGAAGCCGCCGGAGTGCAGGCCGCTCGTGCCGGCCGCCACAGCACCGAACATCGCGGCGCCACGCGCCGGGATCTGCGTCGAGGAGGGGACGTGCACCGGGCGGCCGCAGATGTCGGCGAACAGCTGCATCAGGACCGGGCTCTTCTCGGCGATCCCGCCGCAGGCGACGATCTGGTCGATCCTCAGCCCATGCTCGGTGAAGTTGTCGATGATCCGGCGTGCGGCGAAGGCGATCGACTCCAGCAGCGCCCGATAGATCTCGGCGGGCGTCGTTGAGAGCGTCAGGCCGGCGATCACGCCGGAGAGGTCGGCGTCGGCGAGGATCGAGCGGTTGCCGTTCCACCAGTTGAGCGCGACCAGGCCGGTCGCCCCGGGCGCAAGCTCGCCGGCGGCTGCCTCGAGCGCGTCATGGCGCTCGCCCCGCTCGTCGCTGTCGGTACCGAGCAACGTGCCGACGTACCAGCCGAGCATGTCACCGACGGCCGGCTGCCCCGACTCGTAGCCGTAGAGGCCGGGCAGGATGCCGTCGCGCACGACACCGGTGATCCCCGGCAACAGGATCTCCTCGGGGTGCACGACCATGTCACAGATCGAGGTCCCGACGACCGTCACGAACGTCCCCGGACGCTCGACCCCGGCCCCGGGAACCGACACGAACGAGTCGACGTTTCCGACCGCGACGGCGACGTCGGAGCGCAACCCGAGCCGCTCGGCGAGGTCGGACCTGAGTGTCCCCGCGCAGGTCCCGAGCGGCGCGAAGCCGGAACCGAGCTTGTCCACCGATCCCGCGAAGCCGGCGGAGACGGCGTCGAAGTAGGCCGCCGATGGCAGGCCGGCGTCGGGCGACCAGAACGCCTTGTAGCTGACCGCGCAGCTGCAGCGGCGTTCGTTCCCGGTCAGCTGCCAGACGATCCAGTCGGTCGCCTCGATGAAGGTGTCGGCGGCGTCATAGACGTCGCGGTCCTGCTCGTAGATCTGCAACAGCTTGGGGAAGTACCACTCGGAGGAGATGCGCCCGCCGTACCGCGCGAGGAACGGCTCGCCGCGCTCGATCGCGATCTCGGTGAGGCGGTCGGCGTGCGCTTGCGCGGCGTGGTGCTTCCACAGCTTCGGCCAGGCATGCGGGCGCTGCCGCCACTGCTGCTGAACGCACAGTGGCGTGCCGTCGGCGCTCGTCGGTAGCACCGTGCACGACGTGAAGTCGACGCCGATCCCGATCACGCGCGCCGGGTCCACGCCGGCGCGTGACAGCGCCTCGGGAATCCCGCGCTCGACCACGTCGACGTAATCGAGCGGATGCTGGAGCGCCCAGTCGGGGCCGAGCCGCTCGTCGCTGCCGGGCAGCGTGTCCTCGATCGCGCCGTGCGAATAGGCGACGTCTACGCCGGACAGCTCGGCGCCGGTCTCGAGCTCGAGCACCAGCACGCGACCCGACAGCGTGCCGTAATCGATGCCGATCGCGAGCGGAGCCTCGGTGCTCATCGCCGCACCATGCGCTGGTAGGCGGCGTTCCAGTCGAGCTCGTGCGTGAAACCGGCGGTGGTGCTCGACTCGTCGATCCAGGCGAGCTCGACGCCCGCGATCGTTGCGAGGTCCTCGAGTGCCTCGCGCTCGATCTGCGTCGTCAGCACCGTGTGGTGCGGTCCGCCCGCGGTGATCCAGCACTCGGTCGAGGTCGCGAGGTCGGGGGCGGGCTTCCACGTCGCGCGCGCGACCGGCAGCTGCGGCAGCGGCTCGACCGGCGGGACGATCTCAATCGTGTTGGCGACCAGCCGGAAGCGGTCGCCGAGGTCGAGGATCCCGACCACGAAGCCCGGGCCCGAGTCGGCGTCGAACACGAGCCGCACGGGGTCATCGCGGTCGCCGATCCCGAGTGGATGGATCTCACAGCGGGCCTGCTCGGAGCTGATCGTCGGGCAGATCTCGAGCATGTGGGCGCCGAGGATCAGCGGATCGCCGGGACCGAAGTGGTAGGTGTAGTCCTCCATGAACGAGGTGCCTCCGGGACGGCCCGCGGCCATCACCTTCATCACCCGCAGCAGCGCCGTGGTCTTCCAGTCGCCCTCGGCGCCGAAGCCGTAGCCATCCGCCATCAGCCGCTGCGGCGCGATGCCGGGCAGCTGCCTGAGCGCCCCGAGGTCCTGGAAGTTGGTCGTGAAGGCGGAGAAGTTGCCGTGCTCGAGGAAGCTCCTGAGCCCGACCTCGATCCGCGCGGCCTCGAGCAGCGAGTCGTGGCGCTCGCCGCCGGCGCGCAACTCGGGGACAACGGCGTAGCTCTGCTCGTACTGCGCCGCGAGCGCGGCGACGGTGTCGGCCGATGCCTGTTGCACGGCGTCGACGAGGTCGTTGATGCTGTACGCCTGGATCGACCAGCCGAAGGTGCGCTGCGCCTCGACGCGGTCGCCGTCGGTCACGGCCACGTCGCGCATGGCGTCGCCGAAGCGGGCGACGCGCAGGCTGTTCGAGGTCCGCCAGCCGGCCGCCGCCGAAAGCCACGACGCGATTCGCTTGCGGGTCGCTGCATCGCTCACGTGCCCGGCCACGACCTTGCGCCGGATCCCGAGTCGCGTGCAGATGTAGCCGAACTCACGGTCCCCGTGAGCCGACTGATTGAGGTTCATGAAGTCCATGTCGATCGTGCCCCACGGCAGCGATCGGTTTGCCTGTGTGTGGAGGTGAAGCAGCGGCCGCTGCAGCGCCTCCAGCCCAGAAATCCAAGCCTTGGCCGGAGAGAACGTGTGCATCCAGGCGATCACGCCGATGCAGTTCGGGGCCGCGTTTGCCGCCAGGCATACGTCCCGGATCTGGTCGGACTCGGTGAGCACCGGCTGCTCGACGATCTTGACCGTGATCTCCGGCGCCCCATCGAGCGCCCGCACGATCTCTGCGCTCTGCGCCGCTACCTGCCGGAGCGTCTCCTCCCCGTAAAGATGCTGGCTTCCTGTCAGAAACCAGCACTCCAGCCCTTCAGTGCCGACGTGCATCCATCTCTCCTCTTGTCTCCTTGTTGCAGCTCCCAAACCAGCGGTTGGGAGCTGCAACCACGGTGACGCCCGTTCCGTCGGCCACCGGCGGGCGGGATGTGAACGCTAACACGAAGTGGGGGTGGATGTATAGGGGCGAGAGCCCGATTCCCGCTGCCTGACGTTCGCTGAGCGTGCACACATCGACAGATTGCGACCCTAATGGCTGGCGAGCTGCCGAGAGTGACAACTTGTGGCTGCGGCGCTTGATTTGCTCCGACATGCACGTAACCGCGCACGCTCGAGACAAAGCTCGGCGTCGCGCGGTGATTTGCCACTTTCAGCAGGTTCGAACGTCTCAGCAGATCAGAGCGTTCGCTACGGCGGCGCGCCCGGGTCCGGCCAGGACATGCGCAGTTTGAAATGCTCGCCGTCGAGCCGGCTCGCGACCCCGCCCGGCGGCACGCCCTCGATCCAAGTCATCGCGACAGCGTGAACTATCTGGAGCGTGCGCGGCGGCGTGCCCGGTGAAGCGTGAGCCTGGGCGGCACGGCGGGGTTGCTCGGCGCGTCCAGCTCCTGCGGCGCGCCCAACCCGGCGCCTTCGCCCAACCCAGCGCCTTCGCCCAACCCGGCACCCCCGCCCAACCCGGCCTCGGACCCACCCGGCTCCACCAACCGCTCCAGCGCCCGCTCGAGCCCGGCGTTGCCCACCACGCGCACCTCGAGCGGCAGCCCGATCCACGCGGCGGCGCGCGCGGCGGCGGCCTGGGTCTCGGGCGTCGGCCGCTGCGCCAGCCACAGCACGCGCGTGTAGTTGCGGAAGTAGTCGCCGAGCAGTTCGGGATAGCGGTCGAGGCCGAGCTCGCGCACGACCGTGTGCTCGAAGGTACGGGCCAGGAAGTCGGTCAGCAGGTAGGTGCCCGGCTGCTCCGCCATCGCCGCGACGACCTCGTCGCGTGCGAACACGTCGTAGCAGTTCTCGCCTTCGAGCCGGCTGATGCCGTGCGCGCCGAGCCACTCGTCCAAAGCCCCGTAGGTGCCGCAGTCACCGTAGGCGACGGCGACGCGCTCATAGTCGCCGTCGAGTCGCGCGAGCTCGGCCGCGACCGCCGCCGGGATCTGCTCGGGCCGGTTGTGCAGCGGCGCCGGCACGGGGTAGAGGTCGACCTCCCAACCGCGCCGCCGCGCGATCGCGCGCACGTCGAGTGCGAGCGCTCCGCAGGCGATCACGGCCACCCGACTCATCTTTGACAGGTGCTCATCCCGGGAATGACAGCTGATCTATGAACAGGTCGTTGAAGTCGGTGCGCCCGGAGAGCTCGACGTACTCGACCTCTCGCAGGATCGCGTCCGCCTCTGCCCGCTCGCGCGCTGACAGTGCCGCGATCTTCGCACCCTCACCGGCGACATTGCCGGCGGACACGATCCGCGGCAGCGCGATGTCGGGCACGAGCCCGATCCGCACAGCACTCAACGGCGTCAGGTAGGCGCCGAAGCTGCCCGCCAGCAGCACCTGCTGGATGTCCGAGGCCTCGAAGCCGAGGTCGCGCAGCAGGATCTGCCAGCCGGTCGCGATCGACGCCTTGGCGAACTGCAGCTCGCGCACGTCGCGCTGCGAGATGAACACCGACTCCTCAGCCGATGAGCCGCGGGCGTGCAGCACGAACACGCGCTCCTTGCCGATCACCGAGAAGCGCTCGGCCAGTGCCGGCCGCCCCGAATCGGCGATCACCTGTGCCTCGAGGAACCGCCCCGAGTGGTCGAGCAGGCCGCTGTGCACCAGCTCGGCGACGACGTCGACGACACCCGAGCCGCACAGCCCGACCGGTTCGACGTCACCGATCACCTGCAGCCGCAGCCCGTCGTCCTCGATGCGAACGCCCTCGATCGCGCCGTCGGCCGCGCGCATGCCGCAGCGGATCTGCGCCGCCTCGAATGCCGGACCCGCCGGAGCCGCGGTGGCGAGCACGCGTTCATTCGAGCCGAGCGCGATCTCAGAGTTGGTGCCGACGTCGATGAACAGTCGCAGCCGCTGGTCGCGCGTCATCCCGGTGGCGAGCATCCCGGCCACGATGTCGCCACCGACATAGGCGCCCAGCGACGGGAACACAAAGGCGTGCGCACGCGGATGCACCGGCACCCCGAAATCAGAGGCCCGCGTGTCCGGGAAGCTGTTGGTCACGACCGTGAACGGCGCCATCGAGAGTGGCTCGGGGTCGATCCCGAGCGCGATCTGCATCATCGTCTGGTTGCCGCAGACGGTGATCTCGTAGACCTCGTGCGGCTCGACGCCGGCGTCCTCACGCACCTCAGAGGTCAGTTCGGCGAACGTGGAATGCGCGTGGTCCTGCAGGCGCCCCAGGGCGTTGGGGTCCATCATCGTCGCCGAGACGCGGGTGATCACGTCGGCGCCGAACGGCTGCTGGCGGTTGAGCATCGAACGCACGGCCAGCGGCTGGCCGGAGTCGAGATCGAGCAGCGTGGCCACGACCGTCGTCGTGCCGAGGTCGAAGGCGATCGCGAACCGCCGCGCGGTCGTGTCGCCCGGCTCGACGCCGATCAGCTCCTCGTCGACGACCACCGCGGTCACATCGAAGTTCGCTGAGCGCAATGTCCCGCCCAGCGAGCGCAGCACCCCGACCGATGCCGTCGGCTCGAGATCGTCGATCGCG
>DATASU010000144.1:0-36114 GCA_036269095.1 Solirubrobacteraceae bacterium | reverse complement strand
TGCGCGAAGCCGCATCGGCCGCAGGCCGCGACCCAGACACACTGACGATGTGTGTGGCGGCTCCCGCCTATGTGACCGACGGATCCGGTGCGCAGCGTGCCCACGCGCTGGAGCAGTGCCGCTGGTTCGGCGGCATGGTCGGAAACCACGTGCACGACATCGTCACCCGCTACGGCACAGAGGGCGCCGCAATCCCCAAGAGCCTGTCGGACTACATCGCCGGGCGCGAAGGCTACGACTACAACGAACATGGGCGCGTGGGTAACACGCACGCAGAGTTCGTACCCGACGAGATCGTCGAGCGCTTCTGCCTGATCGGCCCCGCGGACAGGCACGTGGAGCGGCTCAAGGAGCTCGCCGCGGTTGGCGTCGACCACTTCGGCCTCTACCTCCAGCACGACTCCCAGGACGCCACCCTCTCCGCATACGGCGAGCGCGTGATGCCGCACGTCAACTCAAGCGTTCGCGCCCGCGACTGAGGCCTCGCCCGGCTGACGTAGGATCGGTGCCGTGGGACTGCAGCGGATGGAGCACATCGGGATCGTCGTCGAGGATCTCGGGGCGGCGGTCGCGTTCTTCGCCGAGCTGGGATTGCAGTCCGAGGGTGAGGCCTTCGTCGACGGCACGTGGGTCGACCGCACCATCGGCCTCGACGGCGTGCGCGCGGACATCGTCATGCTCCGCACGCCGGATGGCAACAGCCGGCTCGAGCTGACACGGTTTCACTCGCCGGTCGCCGCCGATGCCGAGCAGCGGGCGCCCGCGAACGCCCTTGGCATCCGCCATATCTCGTTCGCGGTCGACGATCTGCGCGACGTGGCCGCGCGGCTGCGAGCCCTTGGCGGCGAGCCGGTCGGCGAGGTCGTCCAGTACGAGCAGAGCTACCTGCTGTGCTACCTGCGCGGGCCGGCGGGGATCATCGTCGAGCTTGCGCAGAAGCTCGGCTAACTGCCGCCTGTGATCTGCGCAAACTCCGGCTGAGAGCGCAGCGCCGCGAAATCCTCGTCCTGAAGTGGCGCACCGAGGTTATCCGCCTCAGCCGGTCAGGCGCAGCAGTGCCGTGGTCGCGACCGCGACCAAGAACACCATCAACAGGGAGCGCTCGCGCCACAGCGCCAGCGCTCCGGCGGCGACCCCCGCAAGCGTGCGCCAGTCTGCGTGGTAGTGACGGTCGGAGTCGAACAGGTCGGTGATGATCAGTGCGCTCAACATCGCGATCGGAAGCAACGCCGCGATCCGCTGCACCCGCGGATGCGCGAGCACCGACTCCGGCAGTGAGACACCGATGAGCTTGAGCCCGTAGCAGCCCAGCGACGCGGCGATGACAGTCATCCAGATGCTCATCCGTCCTCCACTCTGCCCCGCTCGCGCGCTGGCAGCAGCCCGGCGGTGATCGCCACTCCGGCGGCAGCGATGATCGGCACGCCCGCGGGCGTGATCGTGACCAGTGCCAGCGCCACAGCGACCGCGCCGAGCGCCACGACCGACCCGCGTTGGCGCGACAGCTGAGGCCACAGCAGCGCCAGGAAGATCGCCGGAGCCGCCGCGTCGAGACCCAGGTCAGAGGTGTTGATGCTGCTGCCGATCAGCGCGCCCGCGACAGTGCCGAGGTTCCACATCGTGAACAGCACGCCACCCGTCGTCCAGAACGCGAAGCGACCGGCCCGGCGCTGCTTCTGCGCGACCGCCATCGCGGTCGTCTCGTCGATCACAAAGTGCGCCGCGAATAGACGGCCGATTCCGCGGGGCTCGACGATGCCGGCGATCGGCACCCCGTAGAAGGCGTTGCGCATCCCCAGCAGCAGTGCCGCGGCGAGCGCCGCATACGGCGATCCGGCGACGGCGATGATGCCCACGAGCGCAAACTGCGACGCGCCGGTGAACATCACGACGCTGAGCACGCAGGCCTGCAGCCCGTTGAGACCGGATGCCACGCCAACGGCCCCGAACGCGAGCCCGAAGGCGCCGGCGTAGACACCGATCCCGGCGGCCGCGCGTACGATCGCCCCGCGCTCGGCGAACGGCTCGGCGGCTTCCCTGGTGGAACCCAAAGGTGTCAGTGCGCTCACGCGAACAGACTACGAAGAAACGCCCGCAATGTGATGGCGAATGCCCACGTGTGATCGCGACTTTGCGCAATCATCTGACTCTATGGACGCGATTGATCTACAGATAGTTGCTGAGCTGCAACGCGATGGGCGCCTGTCAAACGTCGAGCTTGCCGATCGCGTGGGTCTGAGTCCGGCGCCGTGCCTGCGCAGGGTTAGACGCCTGGAGGACCGGCGCGTGATTCTCGGCTACGCCGCGCGCATCGACCCAAGCGCCGTGGGTCGCGGCTTCGAGGTCGTGCTCAACATCGATCTCACGCGCAAGGACCGCGCAACCTTCGAGGCATTCGAGGCGGCGGTGGCGGCGTTTGACGAGGTCACGGAGGTGCGGCGCATGTTCGGCCTGCCCGACTACGTGCTGCGCGTCGCAACCGACAGCATTGAGAGCTACGAGGTATTCCTGTCGGGCAAGATGGGCGACGTGCCGGGGGTCGACAAGCTCGATTCCCACATCACGATGAAGCTGATCAAGTCACCCGACGGCACCGCTCGGCCGCGGCCTGAGTGAGCCGGCCGCGGCAAACGCCGCGAGGAACAGGAACGCCAGCACCCACAGCGACGAGAGCAGACCGGCGGACTCGGCAAGGAAACCGATCACCGGCGGTCCGATCAGGCTCGCCTGGTACCCGATCGACGCGGCGACACTGACCTGCGTTGCCGGGTCCTCGCCCTCGGCCGCCGCCGACATCCCCAACGGGAAGCCCATGCTGACGCCGATCGCCCACAGCACGACGCCGATCCCGACGAGCCAGATCACGTGCGCAAGCACGAACAGGGCGACCCCGGCGACGCCGAGCGCGGTCGTGTAGCGCAGCATCCGCACGCGGCCGAAGCGATCGACGAGCGGCCCGGCAACCGTGCGGGTCAAGGCCTCGCTGACCGCGAACAGGGTCATGAACAGCGCCGCGATGGCGGCCGACTGACCGTGGTCCTGCTTGACCGCAAGGCTCAGCCAGTTGTTCGCCGACCCCTCACCGAACTCGACCCCGAGCAGCACCAGGCCGATCAGCAGCAGCCGTCGGTCGGTCCAACCCGACAACCACCGGCGCAGTTTGAGCTTCCGGCTGACGGCCTCCTGTGGCTCGGCCTCCTCGGGCGCGTCGGCCGGGATGTCGCGCGACATCACCAGACCGACGATCACAACCAGCGCCGCAAGCAGGAGGAACTGGGCGCCAGGATCGACGCCAGCGGCTGCGCAGAGGGCGCCGATGGCCGCGCCGATCGCGGCACCCGCCGACCAGCCGGCGTGCATCAGCGGCAGCAGCGTGCGGCCGGCGGCCCGCTCGGCCGCCGCGCCCTCGACGTTGATCGAGACGTCCAGCGTCCCGACGCCGAAGCCGACGATCGTGAAACCGGCAGCAACCGTGGCCACCGAGCGTGAGTTCACGCCCACACCCATCAGCGCCAGCGCCGCTGCGGTGACCAGCAGGGCCGACAGCACCGCACCGCGGCCGCCGAGGCGGTGCAGCGCAAAGCGCGCAGCCATCAGACCGAAGATCGAGCCCACCGTCGAGCACGCCACGAGCACTCCGATCGTGCCGGTGCTCACGCCGAGTTCGGCACGGATCGTCGGCATCCGCGGGCCCCACGAGGCGACCGTTATGCCCCCGAGCGCGAACGCGACGATGATCGCGTTGCGCCAGCGCGCCACGGTCTTGGCGTCGTCAGTGACGTCCGAACGTGTCCGAGGATCGCTGGGCAAGGCTCGGGCAGTTTAGGTGCAAGCTGCGCGCGCGGATGCCGCGGCCCGCTCAGTGCGTTGTGATCCGCCAGTAGTAGCCGTCGGGGTCGAGCAGCCGAAAGTCACGCAGCCCCCAGGGACGATCACAGAGCTCATCGTGCAGTGGCCATCCGGCCGCGACGATGCGGGCGTGCTCGGCCTCGAGGTCGTCGACCTCGAGCACAAGCTCAACGCCGACCGGCGGCCGCCGCGAGCCGTCGACGACCGCCACGGGGCTGCTGAGCGCGCCGACGCGTACATCGCCGCGCTGCAGGTAGATGTAGGGCTCGTCGTCGGCACGCTCGTCGCGAAGCAGCGCGAAGCCGAGCACGCGCATGTAGAAGTCGGCGCTGCGATCGAGGTCAGCGGGAAAGATCTCGCAGCGCAGCTTGGCGGGCGACATCAGCAGCTCCTCAGTTGGGCCAGGGTACGGCTGACCCCTGTCACCAGTGCAACCGGCATGCGCCGAGCGTACGCTGCTCAGCAATGTCGGCACAGCCAGACACCGGTTCGGCGCAGACGCCGGAGCTGCCGACCGCGGTGATCGCCACCGGCGGCACGATCTCGATGCTCCCCGACCCCGTGTCCGGCCGCAGGCGTCCATCGCTGAGCGGCGCCGACCTGGCGTCGGCGATCCGCGGCCTCGATGCGCCGCTCGTGCACGTCCAGCCGTACGCGATCGGTAGCGAGGATGCGACCTTCGAGCATTGGCTGACACTCGTCAACGAGATCGCGCGGCTGTCCGCCGACCACGCCGGGGTTGTGGTGATGCACGGAACCGACACGATGGAGGAGGCCGCGCTGTTCATCAACGAGTGCTTGCCCTCCATCCCCGTTGCGCTGTGTGGGGCGATGCGCCCGCCCGGAACGCCCGGCTACGACGGCGGCCGCAACCTGCTCGACGCGATCACGGTCGCACGCGATCCGCACGGACCCGAGCTCGGAACCGTCGTGGTGATGAACCATGAGGTGCTGCCCGCCTGGGACGTGGTCAAGCGCGACTCGGTCGCGCTCAGCTCATTCGCGACTCGGCATGGAACGCGGATCGGCACCGTGCACGACCGTCAGCTGCGGCTGCTCTCCCGGCCGCTCGAGTTCAACTGGCTCGGTGCCATCCCGGAGCGCGCGCCCGACTCCGACGCCGTGGCCTACGTTCGGCTCTCAGGTAGTCCCGGCCGCAGGCGCTTCAACCAGGCGATCAGCGGCGCCGCCGGGATCGTCGTCGACGCGCTCGGCGCCGGGTCGGTGCCCGCCACGGTGCGCGACGACCTGCTCGCGGCCGCGCGCTCGGTGCCGACCGTGCTCACGACCCGCACCGGATCGGGGCCGGTGCAGGCCGAGGACTCCTACCCGCACTCCTGGGATGACCTGATGGCCGCCGGCATCGCGCTGGAGAAGCGACTCGACGGACCGCGGGCGCGGATCCGTCTCTCACTCAGCCTCGATCTCGGACGCCCCTACGCCCCGTTCGAGCCCTGTGGATAGGGTACGGCTTCGGGGCTGGTCATCGACGCACGATCCTAACTCTGGGTTCCGGCTATCCGAGCCAGTCGCCGGGTAACGTGCCTGACCGCCATGCAGGATCCGATCCCACTCGGGCGCCACGCGCGCCTACCGCTATCCGAGATCACGGTGCGCGCCTCGCGCTCGTCGGGTCCGGGCGGACAGCACGCCAACGTCACCGCCTCACGCATCGAGGCGGTCTTCGACGTCGAGTCCTCGGAGACGCTCAGCGATGCGCAGAAGCGGCGTGTGATCGCGAAGCTGGGGCCGCGCGTGACCGCTGTCGCCCAGGATGCCCGCAGCCAGGCGCAGAATCGTGAGCTCGCGCTCGAACGCCTCGCGGAGCGGCTGACGGCCGCGCTCTACGTGGCGCCCACCCGCAGGCCGACCCGGCCGACGCGCGCCTCGGTGACGCGTCGCCAGGATGGCAAGCGGCTGCAGTCCGAACGCAAGCGCGGGCGGCAGCGACCAAGCGGCGACGGCGACTGAAGCGCTGAGTTCAGACCGACAGCTCGCGCGCGACCGCGTCGGCGAACAGCCGTCCCTTGCGGGTCAGCTGCACGCCGCCGTCGACGATCGTGACCCGGTGACGGCTGATCTCGATCTGCAGCGCCTGCGTTCCCGCCGGCGTCAGCGAGGTGAGCGCCAGGCCGCCGCGCTCACGCAGGCCGAGCATCACCGCCTCGAGTGCGCGTTCGTCATCCGTCAGCACCTCACGATCGGCGGCCGGGGAGCGGCCCTCGGCGAGTGCCTGCGCATAGGCGGCGGGTCGCAGGACGTTCCACCAGCGCACGCCGTCGACGTGCGAGTGCGCGCCCGGCCCGACACCCCACCAGTCGTAGGAGCGCCAGTAGCCGATGTTGTGGTGGCAGCGGGCTGCCGGGCTCGTCGCCCACGAGCTGAGCTCGTACCAGTCGAAGCCGCGCTCGCTCAGCAACTCGTCCGCGAACGCATAGCGGCGGGCCTGAACGCCGTCATCGGGGGCACGCATCGCACCGCTCTGCACGGCCCGGCCCATCGCCGTGCCGTGCTCAACCGTGAGTGCGTAGGTGGAGATGTGATCGGGGCCGGCAGCGAGCGCCGCCTCGAGCGTCTGCTCCCAGTCGCTGTCACTCTCGCCGGGGGTCCCGTAGATCAGATCGAGCGAGACATGCTCGAAGCCGGCCTCGCGCGCCTCCACAGCGGCCGCGGTGGCACGACCGGCCGTATGCGCTCTTTCGAGCGTTCGCAGCACGTGCGGGGTCGCCGATTGCATCCCCAGCGAAACGCGCGTGAAACCGCCATCGCGCAGTGCTCGCAGCATTTCCGCGTCGGTCGACTCCGGGTTCGCCTCGGTCGTGACCTCGGCGCCCCGCACGAGCCCAAACGCATCGCCGACCCCGTCGAGCAGCCGCAGCAGGTCGGAGGCACCGAGCAGTGTCGGAGTACCGCCGCCGATGAACACGGTGCTCACGGAGCGCGCTCCGAGCTGCGCGCGCGCCTGCGCTATCTCGAGCAGGGCGGCGTCGACGAACTCGGACGGCTGGCCGGCCGCCGGCACATAGGTATTGAAGTCGCAGTAACCGCAGCGCGCCGCGCAGAACGGAACATGGATGTAGATGCCAAGCGGCACTTCGCGATCGCGCATACGGCAATGATGGCTGGTCCGCCACTCAGTCCCCGAGCAGCGGATCGGGATCGGCGGCGCCGGCCTCGCTGCGTAGATCGCCGGAGCGCAGCCGCGGGCGCGGAATCCAGGCCCACAGCGCCGCCGCGGCGGCAAACCCGACGCAGCCGCTGACGTCGATCCCGAAGCTCAGCCCCGCGATCCCCGTCGCCGCCGAGAGGATCAGTGGCCCCACACCCGAGCCGGCGTCGGACAGCTCGCGCCAAACGCCGAGGAAGGTCAGGCGTCCGACGGCGGGTGACACGTCGGCCGCGAGGGTCATCACGATTCCGGAGCCGCAGCCGTTTCCGAAGCCCATCAGCATCGAGACCAGCACCAGCGTCAACATGCCGTGCGTGAGCGGCATCAGCAAGAACGCGAAACCCATGATCAAAACGCAGGGGACCGCGACCCAGCGCCGGCCGCGCAGATCCATCACCTTGCCCGCCGGATAGAACGTCAGCACATCGATCGCGCCGGCGATGCCGTAGATGACCGAGCTGTCAGTCGGTGACAGACCGATGTGACTGGCCCACAGCGGGATCACGGTCTGGCGTGTCTGACGGATGGCGGAAAGCAGCAGCACGCCCATCCCGAGCGTCAGGAACACCCGCCAGTGCTCTTTGACGACACCGACGGTGGTCACCTCCGCGGCCGCCTGCCGGCGCTCCTCCACGAGCTCGAGGTCAGGGACCCGATGGACGATCGCGCCGGCGACGAGAATCGCCGCGAGGCCGACACCGTACGCGCCCGACAGTCCCGCCAGCTTGATCGCCCCGGCGCCCAGGAACGGACCGACGAAGACCCCGACGCGCATCGAGCCCCCGAGCGTCGAGAGCGCGCGCGCACGCATCTGCAGCGGCACCATCTCGGTCAGATAGGACTGTCGCGCCAGGCTGTAGACCGAGCTTGCTCCGCCGATCAGCAACACGCCCGCGCCGTACACGGCCAGCGACCAGCCGGACCTCCCGAGGTTCACCAGGCACAGGATCAGGCCCGCGGCGGTGATCACCGCGGCGACAAGCATCGCGCGGCGCTCACCGATGCGCGTGGCAAGAATCCCTGAGGGGATGTTCGTCACCAGCGAGCCGATCCCGATCAGCGCGGTGATCAACGCTGCGGTCGATGCAGTTGCCCCACGGGCGTAGGTCGACGCGATGATCACGGGCAGCATCGCGCCCTCGGCAAGCCCGAAGAGCGTCGCCGGTGCATAGGCCGCCACCGCGACCGAGCGCAGGCTGAAATCGTCGGTTTCGCTCGGCGGTGGGCTCACGGATTCAGCTTGGCAGGCGCCATCCGGACACGTCGTGGTCACACGGGAGGGGCGAAAATGGCTCACCGGTCGCCCGCGACGGGTATTACTTGTGCTGAATGCTCGGATTACCGGACAAGATCGAGGCACTGCTGTTCGACATGGACGGCGTGCTCACGCAGACGGCGAAGGTTCACGCGGCCGCCTGGAAGCAGACCTTCGACGAGTTCCTGCGCCAGCGGGCGCAGGAACGTGATGAGAAGTTCGTCCCGTTCGACGCGGACAGCGACTACGACGAATACGTGGACGGAATGCCGCGCGAGGACGGGGTGCGCTCGTTCCTCGGATCACGCGGCATCGAGCTGCCGGAAGGCAATGCGGACGATGCGCCAGACGCGCAGACGGTCGAGGGCGTCGGCAACAACAAGAATCAGCGCGTGCTCGAGATCATCCAGGACCAGGGCGTCGACGCCTATGAGGGCTCCGTTCGCTACGTGAAGGCGGCTAAGCAGGCCGGCCTCAAGTGCGCCGTCGTCTCGTCGAGCACCAACACCCACGAGGTCCTGGTCGCGGCCAAGCTCGCGGATCTCTTCGACACGGTGATCGACGGCAACGTCGCCCACCGTGACCACCTGCATGGGAAGCCCGCGCCCGACACGTTCCTTGCCGGTGCCAAGGCGCTCGGCGTCGAACCCGGCCTCGCCGTGGTGTTCGAGGACGCGCTCGCGGGTGTCGCGGCCGGCCGCGCGGGCAGCTTCGGCTTCGTCGTCGGGGTCGACCGCGTCGGCCAGCGCGATGCACTGAAGTCCCACGGCGCCGATCTGGTCGTCGGGGACCTCGCGGAGCTGCTCGAGCAGTGATCCGGCACCCGGCCTTCGAGGTCAGCCCCTGGAGCCTGCGCGAAACCGAGCTCGACCTCGAGCGGCTCGCGCAGACCGAGTCGGTGTTCGCCCTGTCCAATGGCCACATCGGACTGCGCGGAAACCTCGACGAGGGTGAGCCTCACGGGTTGCCGGGGACGTATCTCGCCGGCTTCTACGAGGCTCGGCCGCTCCCCTACGCCGAACCCGGCTACGGCGATCCGGAGGAGGGCCAGGCCGTGGTCAATGTCACCAACGGCAAGATCATCCGCCTGCTGGTGGGAGATTCGCCGTTTGACGTCCGCTACGGATCGCTCGTCAGTCACGAGCGCGAGCTCGATCTGCGCGACGGCGTGCTGCGCCGCAGCGTCGAGTGGACTTCGCCCTCTCATCAGTCGGTGCGCGTTCGCTCAACCCGCCTCGTGTCGCTGTCGCAGCGCTCGATCGCGGCGATCAGCTATGAGGTCGAGCCGGTCGACGCCGCGGTGCGTGTCGTGCTGCAGTCGGAGCTGATCGCCAACGAGCAGCTCCCGGCGGCGGGCTCCGATCCCCGCGCCGGCGCCGCGATCGCCCAGCCGCTGCGCTCGGAGCTGTTCGAGAGCACCGACACCCGTGCGGTGCTGGTGCACCGCACGGCGGCGAGCGGCCTCAGGGTCGCCGTGGCGATGCGGCATGAGATCTTCGGCCCGGACGCGCTCGAATCCTCGGTCGAGGCCTTCGAGGACATCGCGCGCCTGGTCGTGACCGCGACGCTCGAGCCCGGCCAGACGCTGCGAATCGTCAAATACCTCGGCTACGGGTGGTCGCGGGTGCGTTCGACACCGGCGCTGCTCGATCAGGTTTCGGCGGCGCTCTCCGAGGCGCACGTCACCGACTGGGCCGGCCTCTGCCGCGAACAGCGTGAGTACCTCGACGGTTTCTGGGAGCGGGCCGACGTCGAGATCGAGGGCGATGCCGAGCTTCAGCAGGCGACCCGTTTCGGCATGTTCCACGTGCTCCAGGCCGGCGCTCGTAACGAGCAGCGGGCGATCGCCGCCAAGGGCCTCACCGGTTCTGGATATGACGGCCACACCTTCTGGGACAGCGAGGCGTTCGTACTGCCGCTGCTGACCTATACGCTGCCGGAGGCCGCCGCCGACGCCCTGCGCTGGCGCCACCGCACGCTCGACCGCGCCCGCGCCCGTGCCGCTCAACTGGAGCTCAAGGGCGCAGCCTTCCCATGGCGGACGATCCACGGCGAGGAGTGCTCGGGCTATTGGCCCGCCGGGACCGGCGCCTTTCACATCAACGCGGACATCGCCGCCGCCGTCACCCGCTACCAGCGGGCCGTCGCTGACGAGCCGTTCGAACGTGAGACCGGCGCGGAGCTGCTGATCGAGACGGCACGTCTGTGGTACTCGCTCGGGCACCACGACGCCCACGGCGGGTTCCGCATCGACGGCGTCACCGGTCCCGATGAGTACAGCGCGATCGCCGACAACAACGTCTACACGAACCTGATGGCGCAGCGGAACCTGCGCGCGGCGGCCGACGCCGCCGAGCGCTTTCCCGAGGTTGCCCGCGGCCTGCAGGTCGACGACAGCGAGATGGCGGCGTGGCGCGACGCCGCCGCGGCGGTCCTGATCCCCTACGACGAGCACCTCGGCGTGCATCCACAGGCCGAGGGCTATACCGAGCATGAGGTCTGGAACTTCGAAGCCACCAAGCCCGAGCAGTACCCGCTGCTGCTGCACTTCGCCTACTTCGACCTGTATCGCAAGCAGGTGGTCAAGCAGGCGGATCTGGTACTCGCTCTGCATCTCTGCGGCGATTCCTTCACGCCCGAGCAGAAGCTCGCGAACTTCGGCTACTACGAACCGCTGACCGTGCGCGACTCGTCGCTGTCGGCGTGTACACAGGCGGTGGTCGCCGCCGAGGTCGGCTACCCGCAGCTTGGATACGCCTACTTCCGTGAAGCCGCGCTGATGGATCTCGACGACCTCGAGCACAACGTTCGTGACGGGCTTCACATCGCCTCACTGGCGGGCGCCTGGTCGGCCGCGGTCGCGGGCTTTGGCGGCATGCGCGACGAGGGCGATCAGCTCAGCTTCCGGCCGCAGCTGCCCGAGGAGATCACACGACTGTCGTTCCGCCTCTGCTACCGGGGCGCGACGATCGCCGTCCAGATCGAGCGCGAGCAGGCGACCTATCGCCTGATCACGGGCACGGACGCGCAACTCCTCCACTACGGAAGCGCCGTCCAGATCACCGCCGACACGCCGGCAACACTGCCGATCCCGGCGGCGGCGCACCTCGCGCCCCCGCGCCAGCCGCCCGGGCGCGAGCTTTCACAGCAGCAGTGAGCGAAGCTCAGAGCGTCGGCAGCCAACCGCCGGGGGTGTGCACTTCTTCGTAGTGGCGTCCGGAGTCCCCCAGCGGCAGCTCATGTCCGCCGTAGATCCGCATCTCGGCGATCCCGGCGGCGCCCGCGCGCAGGATGATCGCCCGCTGGTACGGGCCGCGGCGGCTGAAATCGCTCAGCTCGTAGGTCGCTGACATCTCTGCGATCCAGACCCCGTCCTCGGGATTCCACTCGGAGCTGATTTCGTGGTGGTTCGAGCGCAGCCCTCCCAGGAACGCTCCGAGCGCGGCGCGGATCCGATCGTGACCCCGCGCCGACTCCCCGAACAGCGTCGTCAACGAGCCGTCGGGTGCGAACATGGCGACGACGCCGTCAAGGTCGAGTGCGTCAAGCGCACTTAGAACGGCCTGCATCGGCGTGTCGGGCACGCGCATAGCCTAAAGGATGTTTCGCCACATCACGATGTGCGCGCCGATGTTCGGTTCTTCCCAGATCTCGCCCCACTGCTGCATGCCGCCGCGCTCGTAGAGGCCGCGCGCGGTCACGCGGGCGTTGCACCAGAGAATGCCCCCGCCGGAGTCCGCAATGTGCGCGATCAGGCCTCGAAGCAGGGCCGACCCGACGCCCATATTGCGGACCTCGGGACGAGCCGCCATCCCACGCAGGCGCCAGCCGCGCGCGTGCGGAGCATCGAACGGCGGCGGCTCGGGGGTGATCCGCGCGACGCCGATGACCTGGTCATCGCTGGTGAGCGCGCCGAGCGCGACGGTCTCCGGCAGATGGTCGTCGGGGCAGACATAGGGCTCATCAGCGCTCAGGTAGGGCCGCAACACCGCCTTGCGCAGGGCAAACGTGCGCTCCACGGGCACCCGCTGGACGCTGTAGATGGGGCCGGCCATTGCGATCAGAACGCTAGCGACGCGCACGGCCGCGGGCGTCCGTAGCCTCGAAACGGTGAGCGTCAATCCGTTCCTCGCGGTCAGAACCGCCGCCGCCGGGCTGCCGGCGCTGGTGCGCCTCGCCGGTGGCAGCAGGCTGGTCGCGGCCGCCATGCTGGACGCCGTCGGCACCGGTCTGATCCTGCCGCTCACGGTCCTGCTCTTCGTGGTGCACGAGCGCGTGCCCGCCCACCTGGTCGGTCTGGGGATCAGCATCGGCGGCGTGATCGCGCTGCTGCTGGCGCCACTCGGTGGCCATCTGGTCGACCGCATCGGCTCGAAACACGCGCTGATCGGGGCCTGGCTGCTCGGCTGCGCCGCGGTCGCCTGCTACGTGCTGGTGCGTTCCTGGCTCGAGATCATCGGCGTGATCACGGCACTTTCGTTCGCCGGCAACATCAGCAGCACCGCGCGCTCGACGCTGCTCGCGAGCATCGTCGAAAGCTCGCAGCTCTCGCGCGTGATGGCGATCGCCCGCTCGTTTCGCAACGCCGGCTACGGAGTCGGCGGACTGCTCGCAACCGCGGCGCTGGTCGCGGGCAGCAGCGGATTCCTGCTCGCCGTCTACGGCGACGCGACGAGCTTCCTGTTGGCAGCCCTGCTCGTGTCGGGAATGACGAGCCGGCCAACGCCGCCGCGCGCGGTTGACATCGTCCGCGACGACGTCACGCTCCGTACCGTCCTCACCGACTGGCGCTACATCGCGGTCACAGGGTTCGATGCGCTGATCAGCTTTCACCAGGTGGCGCTGCAGGTCGCGCTGCCACTGTGGGTGGTGCTGTACACGCACGCGCCGAGGGCGCTGGTGGGGCTGCTGTTCACGCTCAACACGGTCGTGGTCGTGATCGCGCAGGTCAGGGTCTCGCGGGACGTCCGCGGCCTTGCGCAGGCACCGCGCACCTACGTCCGTGGCGGGCTCTCGATGGTGGCCGCCTCCGCGGCGTTCCTCTCGGCGCACTACGTCGGCGCGCGCGCGGCGGTGGTGCTGCTTGTGATCGGTGCGCTGTTCATGACCTGCGCCGAGATGCTCTGCTCGGCGGCCGACTGGGTCGTCAGCTTCGGCCTCGCCGACGACGACCACCGCGGCAAGTATCTGGCGGTCTATTCGATGGGCAACTCGCTCGGCGACGCCGTCGGTCCGTCGGTGTCAACCGCGCTGCTGTCGGCGGGGGCAGTGGTCGTCTGGCCGGCGATCGCTGCGATCGTCGCGGTCGGCTCGCTCGCCTCGGCGGCCGTCGCCCACTCCGCCTCACGCGATCGACGTGTTAGCGGCGCCGATCCGGCGCTCAGCTGACGCCACTCACGCGACGACCGGCGCGACGCTCGCAAGCGCCTCGTCGATCAGTTCCGGCAGCGTGCGCCGCTCGCCGGCCGCAAGCCAGCGGTCGAAGGCGACGCGGAAGGCGGCCATCCCCAGCTCCGCGGTCATACTCGCGTCGGGCTCATCGACACCTCTGGCCCGCAGCGCCTGCGCCATCGCGACGCTCACATCCGCGAGCTTGATCAGCTCGCGCTCGCGCAGCTCCGCGTTGGCCACGATGATCGCCCGGCGCGCACGCGCGAACTCTCGACCGCGCCGTTCGTCGAGCGCCGTGGCGGCGCGTTTGGCAGCCGCCGTCACCGCCTGTAGCGCCGTGCTCGATTCCGGCGCCTGCTCGACGCCGACGACGAAGTTCTCGCGGAAGTGAACGCTGCCGGCGAACAGCACCTCACGCTTGTCGGTGTAGTGGCGGAAGAACGTGCGCTCGGTCAGACCGGCGCGCTCGGCGATCTCGGCAACGGTCGTCTGCTCGTAGCCGTGTTCGCTGAACAGCTCCATCGCTGCCTGCGCGAGTCGTCCCTCGGCGTTTGGTTCCCAGCGTCCCATGCTCCAAGGATAGTAGGCATGTCAGCAACTGTCATCACTCTGCTACGGTGATGTCAGTTGCTGTCATAACGAGATCGGAGTTGCACATGCGTGTCTTCGTAACCGGCGCGTCGGGCCACGTGGGCTCGGCCGTCATCCCAGAGTTCATCGAGGCCGGCCACCAGGTCGTCGGACTTGCCCGCAGTGACGAGGCCGCCGAGAAAGTCGCGGCGGCCGGCGCCGCGGTGCAGCGCGGCACACTCACCGACCTCGACGTTCTGCGCCAGGCCGCGGCCGATGCAGACGGCGTGGTTCACCTCGCATTCATGCACGACTGGATGCGAACCGGCGACTTCGCGGCCGCGATCGCCGCGGATCTCGCCGCAACCCAGGCGATCGGCGAGACGTTGGTGGGCTCGGACAAGGCGTTCGTAACCACCTCGGGCATCGGCATGCTCGCGATGAGCGGCATCAGCGGCCGGCTCGGCACCGAGCAGGATGTGGTCCCCGGCGGACCGCGGGTCGACGCCGAGAACTACGCGATCGGCCTGAGCGAGCGTGGCGTGCGCTCATCGGTTGTGCGGCTGCCGCCGAGCGTGCACAGCGACCTCGACCATCACGGGTTCGTTCCCACCCTGATCGCGATCGCCCGCGACAAGGGCTACGCGGCGTACATCGGTGAAGGTGCGAGCCGCTGGTCTGCGGGCGACACGCGTGACACCGCGCATCTGTACCGGCTGGCCGCGGAGTCGGCCCCCGCGGGCACTCGGCTGCACGCGGTCGCCGACGAGGGCGTGTCGTTTCGCGAGATCGCGGAGACGATCGGAGCGATGCTCGAGCTTCCGGTCCGCAGCATCGGCGAGCAGGACGCCGAGGACTACTACGGCTTCCTCGCGCGCTTTGCGGCGCTCGACATGGTCGCATCGAGTGCGATCACGCGTGCGCTGCTCGGCTGGGAGCCGACCCGTCCCGGACTGATCGCGGACCTCAGGCTCGGCCACTACTTCGCGCAGGGCGCCTGACCCTCAGGCGCACGTCCGGGGCGCTGGCCGTCACGCCCCGGACGCTGCGCCGACCGGCTCTGAAGCGCTGCCGGCGATCTCGTTCGCGGCGGTCTCAAGCCTCGAGGAAGAACCGGATCCGCGCCAGCGCGCGTGGGTGCCACATCACGGTGATGTGCCCGAGGCCGCGGCGAATCTCGAGCTGACAATGCGGGATCAGCGCCGCCGTCTGCTCGAACAGCGCGGTGCCGTAGTAGCGGTCGCGGCCGCCGCCGACCAGCAACGTCGGCGCTTTTATCTTCGGAAGCCGCGACAGCTCGAAGTCGTCCTCGGCCTCGGCCATCGTGGCCAGATCACGCAGATCATCGGCCGTGAAGATCCGCGGGCCCCAGAACCAGCCCGCGAGCGCGGCCGGCAGCACGAGCGGTCCCGGGGGTGCGAGATCGGCGGCCAGGACCGCAGTGGCCCGGCGCATCGCTCCGGCTCGGATCCGCGCCGCGACCCGGCGCTGAAGCTGCCTTGCCAGCGGACCGAGGTGGCAACCGGTGCTGATCAGCACCAGGCGCCTGACGACGTCGGGGTGCTCGGCTGCGATCTGCTGCGCGATGCTACCGCCCGTGGACATCCCCAGCAGGTCGACGGGGCGCTCGAACGCCGCGCGCATTGCGGCGGCATGTTCGGCCGCGACCTCGGCAATCGACGTCCCGGAGGCCAGCCCCGCACGGCGGTTCACGTAGAAGACCTCCGCGCCGCGAGCGAACAACCTGGCGGTGCGCTCGTGCTCGGCCCGCAGCGGGCCGCGCGCCACGCCTGCCTGCGGGTAGAGCCCGGCGAGCACGACCAGCGGCGGGCCCGAGCCGACCGCCAGATACGGCAGCTCCCCCATGCTCCCCTCGCGCACATCCATGATCCTGTCATCCTGCCAGCTTGCCCGCTATGGCCACCGCATCGACAGCTCCCCGCCCGATCCCGATCTTCGACGGGCACAACGACGCGCTCACGGCTCCCGGCCATGCCGAGCTCGAAAGCGGGCGTGCGGACGGTCATCTCGACCTGCCGCGGATGCGTGCCGGCGGCGTGCGCGGAGGGATCTTCGCGGTCTTCACCGATTCGCGGGAGGTCTTCGAGGACCCGCAACCGGGCCCCGGCGGCGTGCTCGCGCGGCCGCTCTCGCCACGCGTCGGGCAGGCGCGCGCGGCGGCCACGAGCACGGCGGCTGCGGGGCGTCTGTTCGCGCTCGAGCGCCGCGGCGCCGTGCGCGTCGCCCGCACGGTCGCCGATCTCGACGCCGCGAACGTCGATGACGGCCCACCCGTGGCGGTCCTGCACTTCGAGGGCGCCGAGGCGATCGATACCCGGCTCGAGAGCCTCGAGACCTGGTACGCCGCCGGCCTGCGTTCGGTCGGCCCCGTCTGGAGCCGCTCGAACGCGTTCGCCCACGGCGTGCCGTTCGTGTTTCCCTCATCGCCAGACACCGGCCCGGGGCTGACACGCGCCGGCGTGCAGCTGGTGAAGCGCTGTGCGGAGCTCGGCATCGCGATCGACCTGAGCCATATCAATGAGGCCGGTTTCTGGGACGTGGCGCGCCTCGACGCCGGCCCGCTGATCGTCAGCCACGCCGGTGTGCATGCGATCTCTCCCGGCTCGCGCAACCTGCTCGACGCGCAGATCGACGCGGTCGCTGCGTCCGGCGGCGTGATCGGAATCGTGTTCGCGTGCTTCTTCCTGCGGCCCGATTTCGCCAATGACCCCGACACGCCGCTCGAGCTGATCGTCGAGCACGTGCGCTACATCGCCGACCGCGTCGGGGTGCAGCACGTGGCGTTCGGTTCGGACTTCGACGGCGCCACGATTCCCGCGCCGCTCGGTGACGTGGCCGGCTACCCGCGGCTGCTCGAGGCGCTTGCGGCAGCAGGCTTCGATCGCTCGGAGCTCCGAGCGATCGCCTGGGACAACTGGCGGCGCGTGCTCGACGCCTGGTGGCGCTGATGGCCGTCCGCAAAGCGCCGTTTCACCGGGCTGCCGTCCCGCTGGACGGCAGCCGTTCAGCGATGCTTGACGCCCTCGCGCGCGAACGGCGCGAGCGTCGGGGCCTTCACCGGGGTGTCAGCGAGCGCCTCGTCGACGGCAGACAACACCTCGGCTGAGAGCGTGATTCCGGCGGCAGAGGCGTTGGCGTGCACCTGCTCGGGGCGCGATGCTCCGACGATCGCGGACGCCAGCTCGGAGCGCCGCAGCACCCAGGCAAGCGCCAGCTGCGGCAGCGTCAGCCCTTCGCCCTCGGCAATCGGGACGAGCCGTTGTACGGCCTCCACGGTGTCGTCGTTCAGCACCAGATGCATCGCGGCGCTCATCGTCTCGTCGGCCGCGCGCGAGCCCTCCGGTAGCGATGCGCCGGGCTTGTACTTGCCGGTCAGCACACCCTGCGCGAGCGGCGACCAGACGATCTGCGAGATGCCGTTGCGCGCGCACAGCCCGAAGACCTCCGCTTCGGGCGCCTGCCAGAGCATCGAGTACTGGGGTTGTGATGAGACGAACAGCTCGGGGCCCGCGATGTCAATCGCCGCCTGGATCTGCTCGGGCGTCCACTCGCTGAAGCCGAGGTAGCGGGCCTTCCCCTGGGTGACGACCAGCTGCAGCGCCTCGATCGTCTCCTCGATCGGTACGTCCACGTCAAAGCGGTGCGCCTGGTAGAGGTCGACGTAATCGGTCTGCAGGCGCGCCAGCGAGGCGTCTATCTGCTTTGCGATCTGAGCGCCCGCTAGGCCCTGGTCGGCAGGATCGTCGGACATCTGCCCGTTTACCTTGGTCGCAAGGATGTAGGACTCGCGCGGATGCTGCGACAGGATCTCCCCCCAGGCGGTCTCCGCCGCTCCGCGGCCGTAGACGTTGGCGGTGTCGAAGAAGTTGATCCCAGCCTCGAACGCCGCCTCGGTGCACGCCAGCGTCTGCTCGAATTCGATCCCGCCGGAGTAGGTCAGCCACGCTCCGAGTGAGATCTCCGAGACCTCGAGGTCAGAACTGCCGAGCTTGCGATAACGCACTGGATCCCTCCTGATCGTGCTTGGGTCCCACAAAGGTCAATGCCCGCTCGGCGAGCGCCGTTATCGTCAGGCTTGGGTTGGCGCCGACATTGGCCGGGACCGCGGCACCGTCACAGACGAGCAGGTTCTCGTAGCCGAAGACGCGATGCCGCGCGTCGATGACACCGGTCTCGGGACTCTCGCCGATCACCGCCCCACCGAGGATGTGCGCCGTCAGCGGGATGCCGAGCACCGCCTCGGTGACGCCCGAGTAGGCGGTCCCGCCGATGCGCTTGGCGAACCAGCGAGCCGCATCGTAGGCCGCGGGGATGCTGTCGGGGTTGGGGTTCAGCGGATCCTGTTCGGTCGTGAGCACGACGGAGCCGTTCGGCAGGCGCCGTTTGACCTTCAGGCGCATCGAGTTATCGAGTGACTGCATCACCAGCAGGATGATCGTGCGCCGTGACATGCCGCGGATCTTGAAGGCCCCGAGCGCCTGGCGCGGGTGGCGTGCGACCGCGAGCAGAAAGTGCAACGGCCGCGTGCCGCGGCCGCCCGCGGTGACCATCAGCTGCCGCAGCAGACCCTGGCTGTCACCGCCGTCGCCGTAGGTGACGACCTCGATGTGGGTGTCGGGATCCGTGTAGATGCTCGAGGTGATCGCAACCGAGTCGCTGAAGTTCCAGTCGGAAGCCTCGGGCGCGGTGACCGAGATGATCGCCTCGCTGTTGGTGCGGACGGTGTGCCCGAGCCGGTCTGAGATCCGGCCCAGGGAACCGCTCAGCTTGCACCGCTGCAGCAGCCGGTTGGTCCCGAGTGCCCCCGCGGCGACGATCACACCGCGCGCCGTGACCGTGCGTGGCTCGCGGCGCAAAATTCCGCCGGAGCGTTCGTGCGCGACCTCGTAGCCGTCGGCGCCGCTGCCGTCGCCGAGCGGGCGGACGTCGGTGACCATGCGCTCGGAGAAGATCTCGACGCCGAGCCTCTCGGCGAACCACAGGTAGTTCTTCATCAGCGTGTTCTTGGCACCGTGCCGGCAGCCGATCATGCAGCTTCCGCAGCGCAGGCACCCGGTGCGCTCCGGGCCGGCGCCACCGAAGTACGGATCGGGCACGGTCTTGCCGGACTCGCCCAGAAACACGCCGACCGGCGTGCGCTTGTAGGACTCGCCGACTCCGATGGTTTCGGCGTACTCACGCAGCAGCACGTCGGCGACACCGTCGCGGTCGTAGTTCTCGACGCCGAGCATCCGCTCGGCCTCGCTGTAGAAGGGCGCGAGCTCGTTCGCCCAGTCGGCCAGCCGTGCCCACTGCGGGTTGTCGTAGAAGCTCGGGCGGGCGCGGTAGAGCGTGTTGGCGTAGCCGAGGCTGCCACCGCCGACCCCGCATCCGGAGAGCACGAACACGTCCCTGAAGATGCTCAACCGCAGGATCCCGCGCATCCCCAGGTGTGGCGCCCAGTTGTAGCGGCGGAAATCAGCCGTCCGCTCGGCAAAGTCGGCGTCGGTGAAGCGTCGCCCGCATTCGAGCACGGCGACGCTGTAGCCCTTCTCGGCCAGGCGCAGCGCCGAGACGCTGCCGCCGAAGCCCGACCCGATTACGAGCCAGTCGTAATCGAAGCCCGTCATCCCTTGGGCGTCAGCACGACCACCGGGATCGTGCGGGTGGTCTTCTGCTCGTACTCCGCGAACTGCGGATGCTTCGCAGCCTGAGCGTTGTACAGACGGTCGCGCTCCGAGCCCTCGGCCTCGTGGGCGACGACGGCAACCTCCTGCCCGGCGAGCTCGATCTTGGTCTCGGGGTGGCTCTTGAGGTTGTGGTACCACGCGGGATGCTCGGGGGCTCCGGCCTTTGAAGCGAAGACCGCGTAGCAGCCGCCATCCTCGAGGTAGGCGAGTGGGGAGACACGATCCGTGCCCGACTTTGCACCGACGTGGTGCAAGAGCAGCAGCGGCATCCCCGCGAACATGCCACCGACCTGTCCGCCGCTCTCACGAAACTCGCTGATCACCTGCGTGTTGAAATCCGCCATCGACATCGCGATCTCGCTCCTCTGGTCGTTGCCTTCGCTGACATGATCGTCGCATGCTCAGGAAGGTGACCGCCACACGCTATGTGACAGCGCTGCGCGAGGGGGGCTCGCTGCCGGGACTGGTTGAGGCCGACGACGACGGTCTCTACGTGGTCAAGTTCCGCGCCGCCGGCCAGGGCCTCAAGGCCCTGGTGGCGGAGGTGATCGTCGGCGAGCTGGCGCGGACCGCCGGACTGCCGGTGCCCGAGATAGTCGCCGTGGAAGTCGCAACCGAGCTCGGTCGCACCGAACCGGACCCGGAGATCCAGGAGCTGGTCGTCGGAAGCGCCGGCCTCAACTGCGGGATCGACTTCCTGCCCGGGGCGCTCGACTACAACCCGGCGCGCCCCGGCGCCCTCGAGCCGCTGCGGGCTTCCGAGATCGTCTGGTTCGACGCGTTCACGACCAACGTCGACCGCACGGCGCGCAATCCGAATATGTTGGTGTGGCATCGCGAGACCTGGCTGATCGACCATGGCGCAGCGCTCTACCAGCACCACAGTGACCGTGATCTGGTCGAGCGTGCGCGTGAGGGCTTTCCGCTGATCGCCGAGCACGTGCTGCTACCGCTCGCGAGTGAGCTCGGCGCCGCCGATCAGCGCCTGGGTGGTGTATTCGATCGCGATGCGATCTCCGCCGCGGTCGAACTCGTGCCCGCGGATTGGCTCGGCGCCGAGCCGGCCGGCGCACGCGCGTCCTACGTCGACTATCTGTGCGCCCGCGTCGCGGCGCCGCGCGGATTCCCCGGCGAGGCGGAGGCGGCGCGTGACGCCTGAGCCCTTCCAGTACGCGGTGCTGCGGCTGGTTCCGCGTATCGAGCGCGAGGAATTCCTCAACGTCGGCGTGATCGTCTTCTGCCGGACACGCCAGTTCCTGCGCGCGCGGGTCGCGCTCGACCCGCACCGCGTCCGGGCGCTCTCCCCTGACGTCGACCTCGCCGCCGTCGGCGAGCACCTCGACGCGCGCGTACGCGTGGCCGCCGGCGATGCCGATGCCGGCCCGATCGCCGCGCTGCCCCAGTCTGAGCGCTTCCACTGGTTGGTCGCACCCTCGAGCACCGTCATTCAGACCTCGTCGGTGCACAGTGGACTGTGCGAGGACCCCGAGGGCGTGCTCGACCGGCTGTTTGCCCAGCTCGTCACGGTTGAGGCGCCCAACTCGTGACAGGCGCTGAGTAGACTGCGCGACATGCCGAAGCAACAGCGCGCCATCCGTATGGAACAGAAGAGCCAGGTCAACGCGATCCAGGCTCTTGAATCCCGCAGCGACGAGGAGCTCGCGGCCGAAACGAGGCACCGCGCCGCCGCTCAGGCGCTGCTCGGCGCCCGTGCCGCCGAGAAATACGACGCGAAGAAGGCGCGAGAGCACTTCTCAAAGGCCCTTGCCGCGGCGCGCCCGCAGGAGCGCATGCAGATCCGGCGCATGGCAGACGCCTCACTCGCGCTGGCCGAGCGCCGCGCGGGCGACCTCAAGGTTGCCACCGAGCGGCTGGGTGCCGAAGTGCCGAGCTCGCGCGCGCTGCTGATGCTGCGAGTCTTCGGGATCATCGCGCCGCCGTCGAGTGCCGGCATCATTCCCAGAATTCGCGGGATCGTAATCCTCATTCTTGGCGTGATCGCGATCCTCGCGCTCGGGTTCGGCATCGTCGAGGGAGTTGGCCAGGCGGCGGGCGGGATCTCGCTCGACCTCGCGATCTTCTACGGCCTCGCGCTCGTGTTCGTGGTGATCGGCGGGCTCGCGTTCTGGGGTCGCAGACGCGGGCGGGCCGCTCAGGCCAAGCGGCGTGAAGAGACCGCCGCACGCGCCGGCGGCCGCTGAACGCATCGCCGTTTCACGATCCAGGCATCGGTCGTGTGCGGCCGCTATTCACTGAAACCGGTTGACCCCGCGCAGCTGCGGGCGCGCTTTCCGATCGGTGAGTCGCTCGCGATCACGCCGCCGTACTACAACATCACCCCCAGCAGCGAGGTGCTGGCGGTGACGACCGACCGCGATGGCCGTCCACGCGGCGAGCACCTGCGCTGGGGTCTGATCCCGAACTGGGCGAAGGACACGAAGGTCGGGTTCAAGATGATCAACGCACGGGCCGAGACGCTCGCTGAGCGCCCCGCCTACCGCACTGCCTTCGAGCGCTTCCGCTGCCTGATCCCGGCCGACGGCTTCTACGAGTGGCAGGCGGTCCCCAGCGAGGATCGCAAGCAGCCGTTCCACATCACGCGCGCCGACGGCGAGCTGTTCGCATTCGCCGGGCTGTGGTCGGTCTGGCACCGGGGCGAGCCGGAGGAGCTGCGCAGCTGCACGATCATCACCACCGCGGCCAACTCGGTGGTCGCGACCGTGCACGACCGGATGCCCGTGATCCTTCCCCGCGCGGCCGAGCCACTGTGGCTGGCGCACGATGCGCCCCCCGCACAGCTGCAGGCACTGCTCGGCGGCCTGCCGGCGGACGAGATGGCGCTGCGTCCGGTCGGCCCGGCCGTCAACGACGCCCGTTACGACGGTCCCGAGTGCCTGCTCGATCCGCCTCCACCCGCGCAGGAGACGCTGTTCGCGCAATGATCCAGGGATCGGCCGGTGATAATCCGGCCGTGCCCCTAACGCCGCTGTTGTCCGCCTATGACCAGGTGATCCTCGACCTGGACGGGACCGTCTGGGTCGGCGGCGCGGCAACGCCACGGGCCCCGGAGGCGGTGGCGGCGATCCGCGCGAGCGGGCGACGGCTGGCGTTCGTGACCAACGACGGGAGTCATTCACCCGAGGAGTACGTCCAGAAGCTGTGGTCGATCGGCTGCACCGCCTCGGTCGAAGAGGTCGTCAGCGTCGGCTCGGCGTTCCAGTACGTGCTCGCCGAGCGGCCGCCGGGCGCCCGTGTGTTCGTGATCGGCGCGCCCGCATTGTTCCGGCACGTCACCGACGCCGGCCATCACGTCGTCAACAACACCCCCAACGCCGAAACCGCCGATGTCGTCGTCGTCACCGCGCACGCCGACTTCAATTACGCCGAGCTGCTGGCGGCCACGCGTGCGCTCCTCGCCGGGGCCGAGTTGATCTCGGGCGGCCGCGATCGCAACTTCCCGGCGTCCGGCGGCATCGCGCCGGGCACCGGGGCGGTGACGGTCGCCTTGGAGTACGCCACCGGCGCCACCGCCAGGATCGTCGGCAAGCCGGACCCGCAGGTCTTCGAGGTTGCGCTTGATCGCATGGGATCGGGACGCACGCTCGTGATCGGCGACCATCTGCTTGCCGACCTCGGCGGTGCCGAAGCCGCCGGGCTCGACGCCGCGATCGTGCTCAGCGGGGTCACCTCACGCGATCAGGCCGAGGCTGCTGCGGATCCGGCACCGGTGGCAATCGGGCAGGACCTGGCGACGCTCGTACTCTCAAGCTGATGATGTTGTCGCTGATCGTGAACCCGTCTTCGGGCGGCGGGCGGGCCATGCGCGCACTGCCGTCGGTGCGCGCCGCGCTGGGCCGCCACGGGCTCGAGCACCACGTCGAGCTGACGCTCGATCTGGCCCACGCGCGCGAGCTTGCGCGTGACGCGGTGAGCGCCGGGGAGATGCCTGTCGCATTCGGCGGCGACGGGCTGGTTGCCGCGGTCGCCGACGCCGTCCGCGGTGGCGACGCGGTGATCGGGGTGCTGCCGGGCGGCCGCGGCAACGACTTCGTGCGCTGCCTGGGACTGCCGCTCGATCCAATCGCCGCCACCGCCGTGCTGGCGGAGGGTGTCGCGACGCCGGTCGACATGGGCACCGCCGGTGACCACGCGTTTCTGGGCATCGCCACCTGCGGATTCGACTCCGAGGCGAACCGCATTGCCAACTCGGCACGTCTGATCCGCGGGCGCTTCGTCTACACCTACGGCGGGCTGCGAGCGCTCGCCGGCTGGAAGCCGGCGTCCTTCAAACTGCGCGTCGACGGCGTCGAGCACGCGCTCTACGGCTACACCGTTGCCGTCGCCAACGCCGGAATGCAGGGCGGCGGCATGCGGCTCGCGCCCGAAGCGTCGTTGCACGACGGCGCCTTTGACGTGGTGATGATCGCGGACCTCCCCAAGCACCGCTTCCTGCGGCTGCTGCCGACGGTGTTCAGCGGATCGCACGTCGCGCAGCACGAGGTGACGATCCTGCGCGGTTCGCAGGTCGAACTGAGCGCCGACCGCGCATTCACGATCTATGCCGATGGGGATCCGCTGGCGGTGCTCCCGGCGACGCTGCGGGTGCTGCCCGCGGCGGTTCGGGTGATGGCTCCGGGCCCGCTCGCCGGCGCACGGGAGCCGAGCCCGTGAGCGCGCTCGGGCTGAAGCTCAGGGTCGCGCGCGCCGTCGGCAAGATTGCGCGTGCAAGCGGACGTGGTGGCGGCACCAGCCTCCCGGGCAAGGTGCTGTTGCGGCTCGAGCCCGGGGCGATCGGCGAGCTCGCCGCGCGGCTCACCCAGGGCAGCGCCGTGATCTCGGCGACCAACGGCAAGACGACCACGGCGGCGGTCACCGCCACGATCCTCGAGCGTGCCGGGCGTTCGCTGGTGCACAACCGCGCCGGAGCGAACATGGCCGGAGGAATCGCCTCGACGCTGCTCGCCGCGGCGCGCCCACGACGCGGGATCGCCGGCGACACCGGGCTGTTCGAGGTCGACGAGTTCTGGCTTGGCAGCGTGACCGGCCAGATTCAGCCCGACGCGGTGCTGCTCGCCAACCTGTTTCGCGACCAGCTCGACCGCTACGGCGAGCTCGAGACGATCGCCGACCGCTGGACGCAGGTTGTCGGCGAGCTCCCGGACACCACGACACTCGTGCTCAACGCCGACGATCCGCTGATCGCCGACCTCGGACGTGAACACGAGCGCGTCATCTACTTCGGCGTCGACGACGACGCCGTGGCGCTTCCGGAGATGCAACACGCATCGGACTCCAAACACTGCCGGCGCTGCGGTGCGCCGTACCGCTACGACGCCATCTACCTCGGGCACCTCGGGCACTACCACTGCGCCAACTGCGGGCAGCAGCGGCCCGTTCCGAGCGTACGTGCCGAACGGATCACGCTGCACGGCACGCACGCGGCGACGTTCATGCTGGTGACGCCGACGGCACGGCGTTCCGTCCTGCTCAAGCTGCCGGGCCTCTACAACGTCTACAACGCGCTGGCCGCCACAGCGCTGTGCCTATCGCTCGGCGTCAGCGTGGACGATGTCGTCGCCGGGCTCGAGGGCGCGACGGCAGCCTTCGGCCGTGCCGAGACCGTCAAACTCGGCGACACGACGATGCAGATCCTGCTGATCAAGAACCCGGCGGGCGCCAACGAGATCTTGCGCACGCTCGGCCTCGAGTCAGATCAGCTCGACGTGCTGGCGGTGCTCAACGACAACATCGCTGACGGCCGCGACGTGTCATGGATCTGGGACGCCGACTTTGAGCTGCTCAGCCCGCACGTCCGTCGCGTCACCTGCGCCGGGACACGCGCCGCCGAGCTCGCGGTGCGGCTCAAGTACGCAGGAGTGTCCGAGGACGCGCTCGCGGTCGTGCCGGAGCTCCCGCTCGCGCTCGACCGGGCCGTGGCCGGCGCCGCCGGAGATCGGGTGTACGCGATCCCGACCTACACGGCACTGCTGGCGTTGCGCGCCGAGCTCTCGGCCCGTGGGCACGTCGCGCGCTACTGGGAGGATGCCGCATGAACGAGGTCGTCTGGCACGACCTCGAATGCGGGCGCTACCGGGAGGACCTGCCGCTGTGGCTCGAGCTCGCATCACAATCCGCGGGCGATGACCGGCCGCTGCTCGACGTCGGAGCGGGCACCGGACGCGTGACAATCCCGCTGGCCGAGGCCGGGCACCATGTCTGCGCGCTCGATCTCGATCCCGTGCTGCTGAGCGAGCTCGAGCTCCGCGCCGCGGGTCTGCCGGTCGCGACGATCTGCGCCGACGCACGCGACTTTGAGCTGCCGGGCCGGCGCTTCCCGCTGATCCTCGTGCCGATGCAGACGGTGCAGCTGTTGGGCGGCCGCGACGCGCACCTGTCCTTCTTCCGCCGCGCCCGCTCGCACCTCGCCGAAGGCGGCCTGATCGCCGTCGCGATCGCCGTTGCCGAGGATTTCGAGGAGTTCGAGTGGCGCGACGGAGACATGGCGCCACTGCCTGACATCGCAGAGATCGAAGGACGTGCCTACTTCAGCCAGCCGACCGCGGTGCGGCGTGTTGACGGCACCTTCGTACTGCAGCGCCACCGCGAGGTCGTCGAGGCCGACGGCGCGCGCAGTAGCAGCGACGACCGCATCGCGCTCGACGTTCTCACCGTGGAAGCTCTGCAGCAGGCGGCCGAGCCGGCGGGCCTGCGGCCTCGCGCCCAGCATCGGATCGAGGCGACCGAGGAGCACATCGGCAGCGAGGTGGTGGTCTTCGGTGTCTGATCGCCGCACGCTGCACGTCTGCGCGCTGTATCCCGACCTGATGAACATCTATGCCGATCGCGGCAACCTGCTGATGCTGAGACGCCGCTGCGAGTGGCGTGGCATCGGCTTCGAGCTGACCGGCGCCGGCATCGGCGACGAACTCGATCCCGCCGCCGCCGACCTCTTTTACATGGGCGGCGGGCAGGACCGTGATCAGGAGCTCTGCGCGGATGATCTGTTCGCGCACAAGCGCGACGCCCTGATCGCCGCGGCCGAGGACGGCGCGGTCGTGCTCGGCGTCTGTGGGGGCTACCAGCTGCTCGGTCACGCCTACCAGCTGGGCGATGAGGAACTTCAGGGCATCGGGCTGCTGGACGTTCGCACGGTCAGATCCGACGCGCCGCGCCTGATCGGAAACGTCGCGATCGAGGTCGATCTGCCGGACGCCGAGCGACAGGTGCTGGCCGGTTTTGAGAACCACGGCGGGCGCACACACCTCGGCAGCGGCGCACTGCCGCTCGGACGCGTCCTCAAGGGGCATGGCAACAACGGCACCGACGCTCACGAGGGCGCGCGTGAGGGCACCGTGATCGGCACCTACATGCATGGCCCACTGCTTCCCAAGAACGCCTGGTTCGCCGACTGGCTGATTGCCACCGCGATCGGCGACGGCGAGCCGCTCTCCGCTCTCGACGACGAGCTCGAGCAACAGGCGCACGAGGACGCTCGCAAGGCGGCAGGACTGTGAGCCGGCGCGCGGCAGCAGTCGCTGCCGTCACGGCACTGCTGCTCAGCATCGGCTTGCTCGTCGGGTTGGAAACCGGCGCCGCGTCGGCGGGCCACGCCGCCACCGGCGCGACGATGAGCACCGTCGCGACCGTTCCCGAGCCGGTCGTCACCACGGTGGCCGCCCCCACGACCACGCAGACGCTGCCGGGGTCCGGAAAGACGGTGCGGCTCGGCGACATGAACACGCCCGAGCAGTTCATCATCGGTGCGCTGTACGGCGTCGCGCTCTCCTACGAGGGTTACAGGGTCATTCCGAACCGCAACGCCGACTTCCAGCCCGACAACCTCAAAGCCCTCCGCGATGGCTCGCTCGATCTGTTTGCCGACTATCTCGGCACCTGGAACAGCGGCGTCGCGCACCTTCATCACCGCTACCGCACGCTTCGCGCCTCGTTCGGCGCAGCGCGCCTGTTCGCACTGCACAGCGGCTACGTCCTGCTCCCGCCGACTCCGTTCAGCGATACGAGCTGCGTTGCGGTGCTGGCCCAATACGCGCGAGCAAACCACGTGTATTCGATTCCGGAGCTCGCACGCGGCGCACCGATCATCTTCGGGGCGCCGCTGCGGTTCCAGACCTCGGGTGACGGTCTGCCGGCGCTCGAGCAGAGCTATCACCTACACCCCGGCTACGTGCAGCGGATAGCCGACAATGTCCAGTACTGGTGGCTGCGCACCGGCAACGTGCAGGCCGCGTATTGCTCGACCACCGACCCGCTGCTGGCCGGCACCAAATACGTGGCTCTGCAGGATCCCAAGCAGATCTTCGGCCACGGAAACATCATCGCGGTCACGACCCCGAAGGTGCTCACGGACGAGGGGCCGGCGTTCGCGAACACGATCAGGCAGGTCGACAGGCTGCTGACGCTCAAGGCGATGCGCGGACTCAACGCCGAGTACCAGCTCGGCCACCACGACCTGAATCAGATCGCGACCCAGTTTCTCGAGGGCAACGGCGTCCTGCCGCCGGCTCGGTATGCGCCGGTGCCGACGACGACGGCGACGACCCCGACCGGCACCTGAGGCCGGTGGACGCTGCTAGGCGGCCCGCGGGCCGCCGTCGGTGAGCGGTGCGGCGGACCCGCCGCTCGAGCCGAAACCGCCTGTCCCGCGCTCGCTGTCGCTGAGCTCGTCGACCTCGATCACGGCCGGGGTTGACACCGCGATCAGCACGAGTTGCGCGATCCGGTCGCCGGCGCCGAGCGTGCACGGCTGCTCGCGATCGGTGTTGAGCAGCAGCACCCGCAACTCACCGCGGTACCCGGCATCGATCAGGCCGGGCGCGTTGACGAGCGCGATTCCGTGGCGCGCCGCCAGACCCGAGCGCGGCAGCACCAGGCCCGCGTGACCTTCGGGGATCTCGACGGCGACCCCGGTGCGCACGCTCGCCCGCTGTCCCGGCGCGAGTGTCAGCGGCTCGAGCGCGTAGAGGTCGAGGCCGGCATCGTGCGCGTATGCGCGGGTCGGGAGGATGGCACGCGGGTCGAGCCGCTGCACGCGCAGCGCGCTGGAACCCGGGGTCATGCGACCGCTGCGGCATCGGGTACCGCAAAGCGCGCGAAGCGCTCGGCGACCGGTGCGGGCAGGCGCGCGCTGACACGTACGCCGTCGGGCGTGTCCTGGCGCTCGAGGTCGCCGGCGATCGCGTGCAATTCCGCCAGCTGCGAGCCGTCGCTGTAGGGAATCAGCAGTTCAACCGGGCGCAGCCTGCGCGCGAACTCGGCCTCGATCGCGTCGGTCAGCTCGTGTAGACCCTCGCCGGTGAGCGACGAGACCAGAATCGCGTCGGGATGGCGGTGACGGAGCTCCGCACGTCCGTCCTCGTCGAGACAGTCGACCTTGCCGAGCACCAGCATTCGTGGGACCTCGGCGGCGCCGATCTCACCGAGCACGTCCTCAACCGCACGGACCATCGCGACGCGGTCCTCTTCGGGCGCGGAGCCGTCGACGATGTGCAGGACCAGATCGGCCAGACGGGTCTCCTCGAGCGTCGCGCCGAACGCCTCGACGAGCTGATGCGGAAGCTTGCGGATGAACCCGACGGTGTCGGTCAGCAGGTAGTCGCGCCCACCTGCGCGCATCACGCGCGTGGCCGGATCGAGCGTGTGGAAGAGCCGGTCGCGCACGCCGACGTCGGCACCCGTGAGCGCGTTGAGCAGCGTCGACTTGCCGGCGTTCGTGTAGCCCGCAAGGGCGATCTGCGGGAAGTGCGCGCGCTCGCGTTCGGCACGCATCACGCTGCGATTGGAGCGCACGTGCGCGAGCCTGCGCTTGAGCGCCGCGATGCGGTCGCGCGCGAGTCGGCGATCGGTCTCGATCTGGGTCTCGCCGGGTCCCCTGGTGCCGACACCGCCGCCGAGTCGCTCGAGGTGCGTCCACAGACCGCGCATGCGCGCGAGGTTGTACTGCAGCTGCGCGAGTTCGACCTGCAGCTTGCCCTCGGCCGTGTGCGCGTGCGCAGCGAAGATGTCGAGGATCACCGCGGTGCGGTCGATCACCGGCATCCCGAGCGCCTCCTCGAGGTTGCGCTCCTGGCGCGGCGAGAGCTCGTCGTCACAGGCGACGACGTTTGCGTCGGCGCGCTTGATCTCGTCCTTGAGCTGCGCGAGCTTGCCCGGGCCGAGATAGGTGTTGGGATGCGGCTGGTCGCGGTGCTGGACATCCGCACCGACCGTCGCGACCCCGGCTGTGCGCAGCAGCTCACGCAGCTCTTCGAGCTGCTCGACGCCACCGGCGGGCAGCGCGGCGATCATGTAGGCGCGCTGACGGGCGCGACCCTGACGGGGTGGGGACTTCGGCGCGGGCACCAACCCGACATTACAACGCGACGCGCCGTCGCTTCGGGCGGTGCGCGCGCCGTCAGAGACTGCGCAGCCGCTCGACCGCCTCGAGCAGGCGATCGTCGGGCGTCGTCAGCGAGATCCGGAAGAAGCCCTCACCGCTCTTCCCGTAGGCGCCACCGGGCGAGATCACGACCGCTGCCTGTTCGAGCACGTGCTCGCAATACGCTGCGGAGCTCGCGAAGCCCTCCGGGACCGGAGCCCAGATGTAGATCGTGCCGCGGGGCCTGGTCACGTTGACGCCGGCCGCTGCGAGGGCGTCGCAGACGAGGTCGCGGCGGCGGGCGTAGACGGCGTTCATCGCCCTGACGTCGGCGTCGACCGCCGGCTCGAGCGCCGCGATGCCGGCCAGCTGCACGGCCTCGAACAGGCCCGAGTCGATGTTCGACTTGAGCCGCCAGAACTGCTTGAGCGCCGCGGCGTTTCCGACAATCGCCGCGCAGCGCCAACCGGTCATGTTGTAGCCCTTGGACCACGAGAAGACCTCGACACCGACGTCCTTGGCGCCGGGCGTCGCCAGGAATGACGGCGCGACGTAGCCGTCGTAGGTCGTCTCGCTGTAGGCGTTGTCGTGGACCGCGAGGAAGTCGTTGGCGGATGCGAGCGCGACGACACGCTCGAAGAACCCATCGGGCACGGTCGCGCCCGTCGGGTTGTTCGGATAGTTGAAGAACATCAGCCTCGCGCGGCTGAGCGCATCCGCCGAGATTGCGTCGAGATCGGGGGCGAAGCCCAGCTCGGGCTCGAGCGGCATCAGCACCGACTCCGCGCCGGCGAGCAGCGGACCACCGGTGTAGACCGGATAGCCGGGGTCGCTGGCGAGTGCCACGTCGCCGGGGTCGAGGAACGCGAGGTTCAGGTTGAAGATGCACTCCTTGGCCCCGATCGCCGGCATGACCTCGGTTTCCGGGTCGAGAGTGACGCCGAAGCGGCGCTCGTAGAAGGCGGCGACGGCCTCACGAAAGTCCTGCCGTCCACGGTTGCTGGGGTATTGATGCGTTCCCGGGTCGGCCACCGCACGCTGCGCCGCCGCCACGATCGCCGGATACGTGGGCGTGTCCGGATCCCCGATCCCGAGGCTGATCACGTCGATGCCGGCTGCTCGCTTCTCAGCGATCTTGCGCTCGAGCTCGGCGAACAGGTATGGCGGGATCTTCTCCAGGCGACTACTCGGGCGCACGCAATTCCTCCATGAGTTCCTCGGCGATCGTCCCGCGGATCACGGGTACCGCCCATCCGGTCAGGTTGATGTGCAGATCCTCGCCGACCTCGACCTCGAGCTCGCCCCCGTCGAGCACCACGGTCACCGGCGATTCGCCACCGTTCAGCACGTACGCGACGGCCGCGCCGATCGCCCCCGTCCCGCTGGCGGAGGTCTCGCCGACACCGCGCTCGAAGATCCGGGCGCGGATGCGGCCGGGCTCGATCACCGTGTACCAGGAGACGTTCGTACGGTTCGGGAACAGCTCGTGGTGCTCGAAACCGGGTCCGATCGCGGGCAGATCGAGCAGCTGCAGCTCCCTCTCGCTCGCCACGGCGACCGAGCACTGCGGGTTGCCGATCTGGATGTGCTGAAACGTCCAGGCGCGCCCTGCGGCCGTCAGCTCACCGCGCCCCTCAGCCGCTCCCGTGGGGTATTCGGCGCTGCTCAGCCGCGCCCGTCCCATGTCGACCTTGCAGGTCGTCGGCGAGCTGATCGTCGCGCGGATCTCACCGGCCAGCGTCTGTATCGAGAACGTGTTCTGATCGGTCCAGCGCCGCCGTCGGAGATAGAGAATCGCCTCGCGCGCGCCGTTGCCCGAGAGCTCGGCCTCGGAACCGTCGGGGTTGAAGATGCGCATCCGCGCGACGAAGCCCGGCTCGTCAGGCTCTGAAAGCAGCAGGATCCCGTCCGCTGCGATGCCCGTGTGGGCCGCGCACAGGCGCCGGACGCGCTCGGGGGTCAGCTCAAACGGGAGCGCGCGTTCGTCGAGGATCACGTAGTCGTTGCCGAGCGCCTGCCACTTCTCGAAGTTCACCGGGCGCAGGCTAGATGATTGATTCCAAATTGTCCCGTCCGTCTGCACGCGTCTGGCGGCACCGGATCGCCGCCCGTGAAATGGAGCCCGTGGCGCTGCCACTGTGCCCCATTTCACGTTCGCCGCCCGGCACTTGCCAGCCACGCACATCCGAACCCGCCAATTTGGACTCAGTCATCTAGATGATTGAGATGCGGATCGTCCGTGCGCGCAAACGCCTCGTTCAGCCACCAAGCCAGGCGTCCGCGATCTCCGTCGCCACCGCGTCGGCGCTGCGCTCGCTGACGTCGAGCTGCAGCACACCCGGGAGTTTGCGCATCCACGTGAGCTGCCGCCGCGCGTAATTGCGTGTGCGTCGCTTCATCGCTTCGACGTCATCTGCCAGTAGGTCATCGAACCCCAGCGCCTTGCGTGCTGTCGCGCTCGCCCCCGCAGCGCTCGCGCGCCGCACCTCCTGCTCCACTCCGGCGGCGAGCATCGCGTCGACGCGCGCGTCGATCTGCGCATAGAGGCGGTCGCGCTCGGCGACGAGCCCGACCAGCAGCGTCGGATGGCGCGTGGTCTCGGTCCAGAGCTCGGACTCGCCACTGCCCGGCTCGAGCTCGCCGGCCTCGTGCAGCTCGAGCGCTCGCAGGACCCGATGGCTGTCAGTGGGTGCGATCTCCTCCGCCGCCCATGGCGCGCGCGCCGCCAGCAGCGCGTGAAGCGCCTCAGGGCCGTTGCGCGACAGCTCCTGCGCCCAGCGTTCGCGAACGCCGTCCGAAGGCGGCGGACGCAGCGACAGGTCGGCGAGCGCGGCTCGCAGGTAGAGGCCCGTGCCACCGACGACGATCGGCCTGCGACCCGCTACAAGCAGCTCGTCGATCTCGTTGTGCGCCAGCTCCGCATACTGGCCGGCACTGAACTGGGCATCGACCGGGAGGAACGAGATCAGCCGGTGCTCGAGCTCGGCGCGCTCGGCGGCGTTCGCGGCGCCGGTGAGGATCTCCAGGCCCTGGTAGACCTGCAGCGCGTCGGCGGAGATCGCGACCGGGTCCTCCCCGTGCCTGCGCAGGATTCGCGCGAGCGCGATCGCGACCTCGGTCTTGCCGACGGCGGTCGGTCCGAACAATGCGATGACGGTTTGACGCGGCACGGCGCCCAGTATCGTGCCCGGCGGTGATCATCGTCATGCTCGAGGGGTGCGTATGAAGATCGACGGCTCGAAGGTCCTGCTGACGGGCGCCACGGGCGGGCTCGGTAACGCGCTCGCGCGCGGGCTGCACGCGCGTGGGGCGCGATTGGTGCTCACCGGCCGCAGCATCGATGCGCTGACGCCGCTGGCAGCCGAGCTGGGCGCAGAGGCGATCGCCGCCGATCTCTCGGTTCGGGCCGATGTCGAGCGCCTCGCGGGCAGTGTCGCGGACCTCGACGTGCTGATCTCCAACGCGGCGCTTCCCGCCTCCGGGCATCTGCTCGAGCTCAGTCAACGCCAGATCGACACGATGCTCGAGGTCAACCTGAGTGCACCGATCGCGCTGGTACGGGCCTTTGCCCCCGCGATGTCGGCGCGTGGCAGCGGCCAGATCGTGCTCGTCTCATCACTGTCCGGGAAGTCGGCCTCGCCGGCCTCCTCGATCTACACCGCCAGCAAGTTCGGGTTGCGCGGCTTTGCGCTCTCCGCCAGGGAGGATCTGCGTAGCGCGGGCGTCGGCGTGTCGGTGATCATGCCGGGATTCATTCGCGATGCCGGGATGTACGCCGATGCCGGGGTCAAGCTCCCGCCGGGGGTCGGCACCAGCTCACCGGCGCAGGTGACGGCGGCGACGATCACCGCGATCGAGCGCAACCGAGGCGAGGTGACGGTGGCGCCGCTCGGACTACGCCTCGGGGCCAACCTGGCCGCCGTCGCACCGGGGTTCGCCGCCGCCGCGCAGCGGCGGATGGGCAGCGTCAAGATCGCTGAGCGCTTCTCCGAGCGGCAGACGTCGAAGCGGCCCGCCGAATGACCGCTGCCCGCCTGCCGCAGGTCGATCCACTGGTTCCCGCCAACGTTGGCACACGTCTGGTCCGTCGAGCCTTCGACGGCGGTCCGATCGGTCGCTTCGTGATCCGGATCGCGTCCGATCTCGATCCGTTTCTGCACTGGTGGACGCGCGGACGCTTCGGTCACCTGGTGCCGATGCCGTTCGCCAGCATGACCACCACCGGCGCCAGGTCCGGACAGCCGCGGACGACGGCGGTGCTCTATTTCAACGATGGCGACGACGTGATCCTGATCGCCTCGAACTGGGGCGGCGCCCGCCACCCGAGCTGGTACCACAACCTCAGGGCGCATCCCAGCACGGTGCTTCAACGCGGGGGCCGTTTCGGTCGCTACGTGGCCGAGGAGGTCGCCGATGAATTCGAGCGCGAGCGCCTGTTCGCGCTCGGCCAGCACGTCTACCCGGGTTTTGCCCAGTACCGCGTGCGCACCGCCGCGGTCGGCCGCCGCATCCCGATCATGCGCCTGCGCACGGCAGGCTGAGCCTCGCCGGAGGCCGTTCAGCTGCGCGGTGCGCCACCGTCGACGCGGGCGTGCTCGCCCGTGACGCTGACGAGCGCGGAGATCACCTGGTCGGCCAGCTTCGCACCATCGGAGCTGCGCTCCGGGATCGCCTTCACCCGCACGACCACGGAATTCCCATCGATCTCCTCGAGCACCACGCTCGGGGCGCTGCGCGTATCGACGGAGATGTTCGTGTCGAGGATCGACTGCACGTGCGTGAGGCTGACGCCCGAGTTGAGCGTCACCCTGACGTCGACCGGGTTGGGGTCGCGCAACGGCATCACGGTCGCCGAGAGCACGATCGTGTTGGGGATCATCATCCGCTCCTCGCCGCGGGAGAGCGTCGTGTAGAGCAGCCCCAGCGATGAGACGACGCCCTCCAGCGAGCCGGCGAGCACGCCGGCCTGCAGCCGCACGCGCTCTCCGAGCCTGAACGGGCGGGCGCTGAGCAGCACCATGCCGGCGAACAGATTGCCGAGCGTCTGCTGCGCCGCGAGGCCGAAGACGACGGCGGCAAAGCCACCACCGACGGCGATCGCCTGCAGCGAGATGCCGCCGACGGCAAACGCACCGAGCACGGTGGCCGCCACGGACACGAAGCGGATCGCGAACTCAACCGTGCCGGCCGTCGACGGATCCATGCGCCGGAAGATCGCCGGGGCGACCTTCGCGAGGTCACGTGATATCAGCCAGCCCAGCGCGAGTACCAGCAGGACCGCGGCAATCGTGACCGGCGTCTTGCCGATCGCAAAGTGCTCTGCCTGCAGCTTTCCCTTGTGGATCGCGACCCGGTTGGCGTAGTTGAAGACCGCCAGGTCATGAATGTGGTTGCGAACCCATTGCTCCCCGACGACGACGCCAATCAGGGCCAGCAGCTCGACCGGCAGCCGGCGCAGCGATCGTTGCGCCTCATGGCGGTTGATCTCGACCTCGAGCCCGACCGCAGCCCAGGCTTCGCTGCGCGTCTCGAACATGCGCGCGGGCGTGCGGGAGCTGCGGAATTTGAAAGAACGCGGCATCAGGCTCGGTCCTAACCGGCGGCGCGGGCGATCAGCGACATCTCGCCGGTCAGCGTCTGGCTGGTCGCACCGGTTATCTCCACCTGGACGTACTCCCCTGGTTCGCCGAGCCCATCGAAGTTCACAACCTTGTTGTGTCGTGTGCGACCGCGCAGCCGCGTCGGATCGGTGCGCGACGGTCCCTCGACAAGTACCTCGAGCGTCCGTCCGACAAACCGCTGGGCACGCTCCGCG
>DATASU010000143.1:0-12046 GCA_036269095.1 Solirubrobacteraceae bacterium | reverse complement strand
TGCGAGCGCCGCGAGGTCGGCCCGCCGCGGCCGCGGGGCCGCGAGCTCATCGGCGCTGGCGAGCGGCAGCTCGACCGACACGGTCGTGCCGACGCCCTCCTCGGAGGCGAGCGTCAAGGAGCCGCCCATCGACTCGACCAGACCGCGGGCGAGCGCGAGGCCGAGTCCGGTGCCCTCGATCCCGCGGCTGGCGGCATCGAGCCGCTCGAACGGCGTGAACAGCCGCGCGATCGCCTCCTCGGAGATGCCGGTGCCGGTGTCGGAGACCTCGACCCGCACCATCTCACCGTCGGTGCGGCCGGCACTGATCACGACGTTGCCGCCGCGGCGGTTGTACTTGACGGCGTTGGAGACGAGGTTGAGCAGCACCTGGATCAGGCGCTGGCGGTCGGCGCGCACGTAGAGGTCGACGTTGACGGGGCGCTGCCTGACGCCGACGGCGGCGGTCGTCGCCGCCGGTGAGATCAGCGACTTCGCCTCGGCGAGCGCGTCGGCGATCTGCACCGGCTCGACCGACAGCCGCAGCTCGCCGCCCTCGATCCGCGAGAGGTCGAGCAGGTCGTCGACGATCGCCAGCAGGTGCCGCCCGGCGCCGAGCATCTGGCCGAGCGTCTCGCGCTCACCCTGCTCGACGAGGTCGCGCTCGAGCAGCTGGCCGAACCCGAGGATCGCGTTGAGCGGCGTGCGCAGCTCGTGGCTGACGCGCGACAGGAACCCGGACTTGGCGAGGTTGAGGCGCTCGGCCTCGAGCTGCGCCATCCGCGATTCGCGCCGTGCCGCCTCGGCCAGCCGGTAGGTGCGGAACAGCAGCACCATCGCCGCCAGCAGCAACGCCGAGGACAGGTAGGCGGCTATCGCCGCACGCTCGGCCCACAGCTGCGCGCCGCTCGCAGAGTTGCGGGCGCTGGTCACACGCTGCGCCGAGCGCGCGCTCATCTGCCTCGCAAGCGACTGCACCCGCCGCGTGAGGGTGTTGCCCTGGTTGGTCTTGACGAGTTTGATCGCGGCCGCCTGGTCGCCGCGCTTGAACAGATCGACGCTGGTCACGAGGTCCTTCAGCCGTGCCTCGAGCAGCGCGACCAGCTTCGTGTAGTCGCGCTGCAGCACCCGGTCGCCACGGCTGCCGGCCTTGATCTGGCGCAGCGCCGCCGGGGCCGCGTCGACCGCGGCCTTGGCGGGACCGAGGTAGCTGGACTCACCGGTGAGCAGGTAGCCGCGCGCGCCGGTCTCGGCGGCGAGCGTGTCCTGCAGGATCGTTCCCATGTCGTCCTGATACTTGAGACCGGCGGTGACCTCGGCACGGGCCGAATCGCTGCGGCTGTTGCTGCGGATCTGGAGCACCGCCGCGGCGAGGTCGACGGCCACCACCAGCGCCGTCACCACCAGCAACGTGCGGATGTAGCGCGCCCGCCGACCGCTGCCCGCCAGATCAGCCATCGCGGCGGCCGGGCTCGAGGATCAGCTCGTAGGGCAGATGCAGTTCGCGCACGACGTCCGGCAGTCCGTGGACACCCGCGGGTTTGATCAGGTAGGCGTCGATGCCGAGGTCGTAGGCAGCGTCTATATCAGCGTCGTTACCCGATCCGGTCAACATGATCACGGTCAGCCGCGAGAGCCCGGGGGTCGTGCGGATGTGCCTGAGCACCTCGAGCCCGGACATATCCGGCAGCGAGAGGTCGAGTACGCAGACCACGGGCATGCGCACGTCGCCGCTGACGACCCGCGCGAGATAGTCGAGCGCGCCGGCACCGGTCTCGACGACCTCGATCGGGTTGGTGATGCGCTCGGCCGCGAGCAGTTGCGAGATCAGGGCCGCGGTCGCGCGTTCATCCTCGAGCAGCAGGATCGGCGCCGTCTGGACCTCGCTCATCTGGATGTCCTCCCTAACTGTTCGAACCGCAGGCGGTCCGACGATGTCGGCTTGGCGAAATAGAAGCCCTGCCCCACCTGGCAGCCGAGCGAACGGAGCTGCGCGAGGTGCGCGGCGGTCTCGAGCCCCTCGGCGATCATCTCCAGCTCGAGCTGGGCGATCAGCGTGACGATCGAGCGTGCGAGCGCCCACGCGCCGGCCGAGACCGTGAGGTCGCGCGTGAACACGCGGTCGAGCTTGATCCCGTCGAGCGGCAGCTCGCGGATGTAGCCGAGCGACGAATAGCCGGTGCCGAAATCATCGAGCAGCACGCCCACACCCATCGCACGGATCGTCTCGAGCTGGGGCCTGACCGCCGCGATGCCGCCCGCGAGCACGCTCTCGGTGATCTCGATCTTGAGCCGCGCCGGGTCGAGGCCCGAGACCCCCAGCGCGCGCTCGAAGCGGGTGATGAAGTCAGGATCCTCGAGCTGCCTGGGCGAGATGTTGACGCTCACGTAGGGCGCCTCGCCCTCGCGTCCCTCCCACGCGCGCGCCTGCGTGCAGGCCTGCGTCAGCACCCACTCGCCGAGCTCCGACATCAGCCCGGTGTCCTCGGCCAGCGGCACGAACCGCAGCGGCGCGATCACGCCGCGGATCGGATGCACCCAGCGCACGAGCGCCTCGAAGCCGAGTGCCCTGCGCGTCGCCAGGTCGACGAGCGGCTGGTAGTGCAGCACCAGCTCGTCGCGCGCCAGCGCCGCGCGCAGGTCGAGTGACAGCGCAAGCGTGTCGAGGATCTCGCCGTGGTGGGCGTCCTCGTAGACGACGATCCGCGGCAGCCGCCCGCTGCGTTTGAGCGGCAGGATCGACGCCCCCGCGCGACTGACGAGCTCCCACAGCGTCAGCTCGCCGTGCGCGAGCGCGATCCCGATCCCCGCCTCCAGGAACAGCGTGCTGCCGTCGAGCTCGATCGGCTCGCGAATCGCCTCGTAGACGCCGGCCGCGAGCCGCTCGCAGACCGTGCGCTCATCCGAGTCCACCACGATCGCGAACTCATCGCCACTGAGTCGCAGCGGCGTGTGCACTCCGACCGCGGCCTGCAGCCGCCGTCCGATCTCACGCAGCACGCGGTCACCGTCGGTGTGCCCGTAGGTGTCGTTGACCGCCTTGAACTGGTCGAGGTCGATCAGGATCACCGAGCGCCGCGCGGTGGCCGGGGAGTACGCCAGGTGGTCGAGCACCGCACGGTTGCCGAGGCCGGTCAGCGCGTCGTGCACGTCTCCCTCCAGGAAGGCGCTGTTCGGATCAACAGCCCGGATCGTGCCCGCTATCTCCATCGGCCTCAGAACGCGTCCTCCATGACGAGTGGATCGTTCTCTCTTTTCGGGTTTGTCGTGGATCTCCTGCCCTAACTCCCCTGCTACAAGCTGGGTTTACACCCTCGTGACACGACGTGCAACAGCAGACTGGACATACATACGGGGTTTAGATCTCAGGCCGCCTCGCCGGGGCTTCGGCGGCCGGACTGGGCCTCGCGCCACGACATCGTGTGCGGCCAATCGCCGGCCCGATCGGGCCCCACCGGACGGCCGCGCGCGGCTGCGCTTGACGTCCGCTCGCGCCGTACTGTACGGTAGCCTCGCACTGGTCTAGACCACTTGGAAGCCGGTCGGTCTGGCCACCCACTTCAGAGGACGAGGGCATCAGAGAGTAAGCGATGGCAACGATCAGCTATATCAATGCGACCTGCGTATATCCCGGTGCAAGCGCGCCGTCGGTCGACAACCTCAGCCTGGAGGTCGCAGACGGCGAGTTCATGGTGCTCGTCGGTCCGTCGGGCTCCGGCAAGTCGACGGCGCTGCGCATGCTCGCCGGACTCGAGCAGGTGAGCACCGGCGAAATCCGGATCAACGGCACCGACGTCTCACAGCGCGCGCCCAAGGACCGCAACATCGCGATGGTGTTCCAGAACTACGCGCTCTACCCGCACATGAACGTCGCCGACAACATGGGCTTCGCGCTCAAGCTGAGCGGCGTGCCGAAGCCCGAGCGCGAGGTCAAGATCAAGGAGGCGGCGGCGCTGCTCGACCTCACGCCCTACCTCGACCGCAAGCCCAAGGCGCTCTCCGGCGGCCAGCGCCAGCGCGTCGCGATGGGCCGCGCGATCGTGCGGGAGCCGAGCGTGTTCCTGATGGACGAGCCGCTCTCCAACCTCGACGCGAAGCTGCGCGTCGAGACCCGCGCCAACATCGCCGGCCTGCAGGCACGACTCGGCACCACCACGATCTACGTCACCCATGACCAGGTCGAGGCGATGACGATGGGCCATCGCGTGGCGGTGCTGCGCGACGGTCAGCTGCAGCAGGTCGACACCCCGCGCAACCTCTACGACCGCCCCGCGAACGTGTTCGTCGCCGGGTTCATCGGCTCGCCCGCGATGAACCTGCGCACGGCGACGCTCGGTGGCGAGGGCGCGACCCTTGCCGGCGCCGCGATCGCGGTGCCCGACGCGACGCTCGCCGCCGCGCGCGCCGCGAACCTGAGCGAGCTGACACTCGGCCTGCGACCCGAGGCGACGACGCTTGCGAGCTCCGATCAGAGCGGCACGCTGCCGCTGACCGTCACGCTCGTCGAGGAGCTCGGCGCCGACGCCTACGTCTACGGCACGCTCGAGGGCGATGCCCCGGGTGACAAACCGTGGGTGCTGCGCTGTGACAACCGCACCGTCCCGACGATCGGTCAGCAGGTCCGCGTCACCGTCGATCCGAGTTCGATCCAGGTATTCAACCCCGCCAGCGGCGTCCGCCTCTAACCGCGCTTGCGATGACGGTCGTTGGTGCCCCCGATAGCTCCGAGCCGAAGTACTACGCGGTAAAGCGGCACCTGCTTGAGTTCATCGGCTCGCTCGAGCCGGGCTCGGCGGTCCCCACCGAGCGCGAGCTCGCGACCGACATGCAGACCTCGCGCACGACCGTGCGCCAGGCGCTGACCGAGCTCGTGGTCGAGGGCCGTCTGGTCCGGCGCCAGGGTTCGGGCACCTACGTGGCCGAGCCGAAGATCACCTGGCCGCTGTACCTGGGGAGCTTCACCGAGCAGGTCGAGGCGAGCGGCTTCAAGCCCTCCGCGCAGGTCCTGGCGACGTCGCGCGTCGCCGCCGGCGCCGAGCTCGCCGCGCAGCTCGGGCTGCCCGCGCGCGCACCGGTCTACCGGATCGAGCGCCTGCGTCTCGCCGACGCGTGGCCGATCGCGGTCGAGACCTCGTGGCTGCCGGCCGAGCGTTTCCCTGGCCTGACCCGCCAGATCCGCCAGCACGCGTCGCTGTACGCACTGCTCGCCGAGGAGCACGGCACGACCCTGCACACCGCCGAGGAGACGATCGAGACGGCGCCGGCGACCCCGCGCGAGGCCGCGCCGCTGCGGGTTGACATCGGCAGCCCGATGCTCGTCGTCAGCCGCCAGAACTTCGACTCGGCCGGCGCTCCGGTCGAGCTTGGACGCACCTGGTTCCGCGGCGATCGCGTCACGCTCGTGACCCATCTCGCGACCGAGCCGCGATGACCGTCGCGGACCGCATCGACACCCCGACGCAGCTGCTCGGAGGCGGCCGCGTCGTCACCCCCGGCGGCGTGCTCAGCGATGCCTGGGTGCGCGTCAGCGAAGGCCGCATCGCCGCGGTCGCGAGCGCCCGCCCGGCCGCTGACGTGCCGATCGTCGATCTGCGGGGCGCCTGGCTGCTGCCCGGCTACATCGATCTGCACATGCACGGCGGCGGTGGCCACGACGTCTCGGATTCGCTGCAGGCGATGGAGCAGGCGGTGGCCTTCCACCGCACCCACGGCACGACCGCGACGCTCGTGTCGCTGATGACGGCGCCCGAGGCCGCGCTCAGCGAGCAGCTCGGCTGGGCCGCCGATCTCGTTCGCCGCGGCGCGAGCCGCCGTGGCCACGTGCTCGGCTCACATCTCGAGGGACCGTTCCTGTCGGAGCGCCGCTGCGGCGCCCAGAACGCGGCGCACATGACGGCGCCCGACGCGGCGCTGCTCGAGCGCCTGCTCGCGGCCGCCGGGGACTCGCTGCGGATGGTGACGCTCGCACCCGAGCTGCCGGGCGCGCTGGCGCTGATCGAGACGCTCGCGAACGCGGGCGTGATCGCCGCGATGGGCCACTCCGACGCCAGCTACGAGCAGGCGTTGCAGGGTATCCGCGCGGGCGCCAGGCACGCCACTCACCTCTTCAACGCGATGCCGCCGCTGCTGCACCGCGATCCCGGCCTGGTCGGCGCCGCGCTCGAGAGCGGCATCACCTGCGAGCTGATCAATGACGGGCGCCACGTGCATCCGGCGATCATCAGGCTCGTCTTCGACCTGATCGACTCACCGGCACTGGTGACCGACGCGATCGACGCCACCGGCGCCGGCGACGGCCGCTTCGAGCTCGGCGGGCAGGAGGTGGTGGTTCAGGACGGGGAAGCACGGCTTGCCGCGACCGGATCGCTTTCTGGCAGCACGCTGACGATGGATCAAGCGCTGCGCAACACCGTCAAGGCCAGCGGCCTGAGCGTCGAGCGTGCCTCCGCGGCCGCGTCGGCGGTGCCGGCGCGCGCACTCGGGCTCGAGCACGAGCTCGGAGCGATCGCACCGGGGATGTGTGCGGACCTGGTGGTGCTCGATGACGACCTGCAGGTAATAGGTGTCATGGGCGCCGGCCTGTGGTGTGAGTTGGAAACGGCCTAACACACAGTCGTGGACCTCCTAACACATACTTAATCCACAATTGGTCTAGACAACTAAGTGGGTAACCTGTAGGTTCGATCCACCTGTACACATGGCGTTCCGATCCACGGGCGCCGAGGTCCCAACTGGAGGAGTCAAGGGATGAGGAAGCGCAAATTCGGAGTAACGCTCGCGGTGCTGACCGCAGCGCTCACGGCATTTGTCGTGGCGGCCGTCGGCAGCGCGTCTGCCAAGACGGCTTCAAAGGCCGCCAGCACCGTCACGCTCAAGCTGGTCGTCGCCGACTACGGCACCGGTGCGAGTAACACCAGCGCGAAGTACTGGGGCAAGATCGTCTCCGCCTTCGAGAAGCAGAACCCGTCCATCAAGGTTGACGTGACGGACATCTCGTGGACGCACTTCGACAGTCAGGTCCAGACGATGGTTCAGAACAAGAACTATCCCGACATCACCGAGGGTGACTATTTCTCGGCCTACGCGCAGCAGGGCCTGCTCTACAGCGCCGGTCAGGTGCTGAGCAACCCCAAGAACCTGCTGCCGGTGTTCGCCGGCCAGGGTTCCTACAACGGCAAGCAGTACGGGATGCCGTGGACCACCAGCTCGCGCACGCTGTTCTACAACAAGGCACTGTTCGCCAAGGCCGGCATCAAGTCGGCGCCGTCGACCTGGGCCAGCGTCGAGGCTGACGCCGCCAAGATCAAGAAGCTCGGTGACATCGGCTTCGGTCTGCCGCTCGGTCCCGAGGAGGCACAGGCCGAGTCACTGCTGTGGTTCCTGGGCGATGGCGGCAACTTCATGAGCAAGGGTGACAAGGCCTGGACGATCAACAGCTCGGCCAACGTCTCCGCGTTCAACTTCCTCAAGGGTCTGGTCGCCGCCGGCGACACCGAGCCCAACCCGGGCACGGTCGACCGCACGCCGCTGTGGGAGAAGTTCGCCGCGGGCCAGGTCGGGATGATCAACGGCTCGCCCGCTCTGATCCCGATCATCCAGGCCGGCAAGAAGCTGAAGTCCAACCAGTGGGCGTCGGTGCCGATCGCCGGCAAGAACGGCCCGCTGAGCGACACGCTCGGCGTCTGCGACAACGTCGCGGCGTTCAAGGCCAACGGTCATCAGGCGCAGATCAAGAAGTTCCTCGATTTCGCCTACCAGAACAAGTACCAGCTGGCGTTCGACAAGGAGTACGACCTGCTCCCGGCGACCGTCTCGGCAGCCAACGCCCTGAAGAGCAACGCGACCTTCGGTTCGTTCATCAAGGCACTGCCCAAGGCCGTCCAGTACCCGAGCAACACCGCTTGGGCACAGGTCAAGACCGACATCCAGAACACGATCGGGACCGCCGTCACCGGCACCCCGTCGCAGGTTCTGGGCACGCTGCAGGCGACCGCGCAGAAGCTCGGCACCAAGTAGCAGTTAGGTGATATGGATCGGGGCGGCCCAGCGGGGCCGCCCCCTTCCAGGCATCCGACCGACCCCTCCACGTGACCACCGAACAGCCCCGACTCTCCTACCGGCCCGCGCTGCCCGCGCGCGTCGCGCTGTCGCTGCGGCCGCTGCTCTGGATCGGCCCGGCGATCGGCCTGATCGCCGTCGTGGTGCTGTGGCCGGTGGTCGTGCTGGTCAAGGCCTCGTTTCAGAACATCGCCGTCGATGGGTTCGTGGAGCCCGGGACGACGACCAACAACTACTCGACGCTGTGGCACGAGCCCGCGCTCGCCGGCGTCGTGTTCCGCACCTGCATCTGGGTCGTCGTCGTCGTCAGCGTGACGCTGGTGCTGTCACTCGCGCTGGCGCAGCTGTTCAACCAGCGGTTCCCGTTCCGACGCGCCGCGCGCACCGCGCTGATCGCCCCCTGGGCGGCGTCGGTGATGATGACCGCACTGATCTTCCGCTGGGCGCTCGACCCCTACTCGGGCGCCGTCAACGTGATCCTGCACGCGCTCGGACTGGTGAAGCTGGGATCGAACACCGCCGACTGGCTGGGCACGCCCGGCTGGGCGCTGTTCTGGATGATGGTCGTCGCGATCTTCGTGTCGCTGCCGTTCACCACCTACGCGCTGCTGTCGGGCCTGCAGACGATCCCCGACGAGGTCTACGAGGCCTCGCGCGTCGACGGCGCCGGCACCTGGCGCACCTATCTCTCGATCACGCTGCCGCTGCTGCGCCCGGCGATCCTGGTCGCCACCACGATCAACGTGATCAACGTCTTCAACTCGTTCCCGATCATCTGGGAGATGACCCGTGGCGGCCCCGGCTATGAGACGAGCACGACCACCACGTTCATGTTCATCCTCAAGCAGTCGTTCATCGGCGAGTCGGCCGCGATGTCGGTCATGAACTTCCTGCTCGTGATCGTCGTCGTGCTGTTCTTCCTGCGTGCGACGCGCTGGAAGGAGGCGGTGAGCGAGTGAGCACCGTCAGCACCCCCGTCGACGTGGCCCCGGCCGTGCCCGCGCGCAAGCGGCCGGCGCGCAGGCGCACGATCACGCGCCGCGGCTTCATCTTCAGCGTGATCGCCTACGCGGTCGCCGCGCTGTTCCTGCTGCCCTACGCCGAGATGATCATCGCGGCGCTGCGGCCCGCCAACCAGCTGCTGGCGCCGAACCTGCTGCCGTCGCACTTCAGCTTCCACAACTTCACCTCGATCTGGTCGACCGGCTTCGGCGGCAACCTCGTCGAGAGCCTGGAGATCGCCGGCGGCGCCACGATCCTCGTGCTGCTGGTCGCGGTCCCGGCGGCCTACTACTCGGCACGCCACCGCTTCCGCGGGCGCTCGCTGTTCCTGCTGCTGGTGCTGGCCACGCAGATGCTGCAGCCGGCGGCGATGCTGGTCGGCATCCAGCGCGAGTTCACGAGCTTCAGCCTGCCGCCGACGCTGTCACTGATCCTGGTCAACGCCGGCTTCAACATGGCGTTCGCCGTGTGGATCCTCAACGCCTACTTCTCCTCGATCCCGGTCGAGCTCGAGGAGGCGGCGATGATCGACGGCTCATCACGGCTCGGCGCGCTGGGGCGGGTGACGCTGCCGCTCGCGGCACCGGGGATCGTCACCGCACTGATCTTCACGTTCATCGCCGCCTGGAACGAGTTCATCGTCGCGCTGACGCTGAGCCTCGGCTCGAGCCACCAGCCGCTGACGGTCGCGATCGACAGCTACATCGGCCAATACTCGGTCGACTGGGGCCATCTGTTCGCCGCATCGGTGATCGCGACGATCCCGGTGATCATCCTGTTCGCGGTGATCGAGGGCCGGGTCGTCGGCGGCCTGACCGCAGGTTCGATCAAATAGTGCGATGAGCGGCTCGGCGGTTGTCGCCGTCGACCTCGGCGGTACCACGATCAAGGGAACGGTCGTCGATGCGGCGAGCAACACGCTGAGCGAGCGCTCGCGCCCGACCCCGGCCGCCGACGGCCCGGATGCGGTGATCACCGCGCTGCTCGAGCTGATCGCCGAGCTGCGTGCCGATTACGAGATCAGTGCTGTCGGCGTGGTCGTGCCCGGTCACGTCGACGGCGCCGGCGGACGCGCGATCTACTCCGCCAACGTCGGCTTCCGCAACGTGCCGCTGCGCGACATCGTCGCGCAGGCGACGGGGCTGCCGGCACTGCTCGAACACGACGTGCGCGCGGCCGGTGTCGCCGAGGACGCGCTCGGGGCGACGGCCGGCGTCGAGGACTACCTGCTGGCGGTGATCGGCACCGGCATCGCCGCGGTGCTCAAGACCGGCGGTCGCGCCGTCAGCGGGGCGATCAGCCTCCCCGGTGAGCTCGGTCACATCCCCGTGTGGCCGGGCGGCGAGCCGTGCAGCTGCGGCCAGCGCGGCTGCCTCGAGCGCTACTCGTCCGCGGCCGCGATCACGCGCCGCTACGCGGCCGCCGGCGGCGAGCCCGGGCTCCCGGCCAGCGAGGTGCTCGCGCGCCGCGCCGACGACGTCACGGCGGCACGGGTCTGGGACGAGGCGACCGAGTCGCTGGCACTGGCCTTCACGACCTGCACGTACCTGCTCGATCCCGAGCTGATCGTGATCGCCGGCGGGTTGAGCGCCGCCGGTGACGAGCTGCTCACGCCGGTTCAGGAGGCGCTTGCCAGGCTGGTGCTCTGGCGTCCGGTGCCGGCCGTCAGGCTCTCACCGCTCGGCGCCCGCGCCGGCCTGCTCGGTGCCGCACTCCTCGCGCAGCGATTGGTATAGTCCAATCGGTGACCACTCAATCGATTGCTCCCGGGGCCCTGATGGCCACCGAGGTGGCCGAGCAGCCCGCGGTACTGGCCCGCATCCTCGACGCCAAGGATGAGTTCAGCGCGGCGGCGGAGCGGATCGCCGCGGCCAAGCCGCGCTTCGTGCTGATCTGCGCGCGCGGCACCAGCGACCACGCCGGGCTCTACGCCAAGTACCTCGCCGAGGTGCTGCTGCAGCTGCCGTCGGGGCTCGTCTCGCCCTCGGCGCTGACCGTCTACGGCGCCCGTCCCGACATGCACGACGTCCTGTTCATCGCGGTCAGCCAATCCGGCCGTTCACCCGACCTGGTCGACTCGCTGACCGCCGCGCGCTCACGCGGAGCGCTGACGGTCGCCATCACCAACGCGATCGACTCGCCACTGGCCGCGGCCGCCGAGATCGCGCTCGACGTGCGCGCCGGTGCCGAGCGCGCGGTTGCGGCCACCAAGTCCTACACCGCCGAGCTGCTGTCGCTGTACCTGCTGATCGTGGGTGTCCCGGCAGCCGAAGCAGCGGCGAGGCTGCCCGAGGCGGCGGCCCGAACCCTGGCATTGACGTCCGACGAGCGGCTCGCGGCACTCGCCGCGCCGCTGCAGTACGCCGAGCGGCTGGTCGTGACCGCGCGCGGCTACGCGTCGGCGACCGCGCACGAGGCGGCGCTGAAGCTGATGGAGACGAGCTACCTGAGCGCGATGGCGTTCTCGGGCGCGGACCTGCTGCACGGGCCGCTGGCGATGATCGACCGGTCGGTGCCGGTGATCGCGATCACCTCGCCGGGGCGTGGTGGCGACGCGATGGCGCCGGTGCTCGAGCGGCTCGCCGAGCTCGGGGCGCAGGTGCTGCAGGTCGGATCGCCGGAGGGCATGCCGATCGCGCACGACGGGCTGCCGGAGGAGCTGCTGCCGGTGCTCGAGATCCTGCCGCTGCAGCGGCTCGCATGGCGGCTCGCGCTCGACCGCGGGGTCGACCCCGACCGTCCGCGCGGGCTCTCGAAGGTCACGCAGACGCTGTAGCTTCAAGTCGGTGAGCGTCCCGACACGAGCCCTGGGGCGCACCGGCTTCGAGGTGACGGTCCTCGGATTCGGCGCGATGGAGCTGCGCGGGCGCCCACGCGGGCCCGAGGTCAGCGATCACGACGCCGAGCGGCTGCTGCACGCGGTGCTCGACTCAGGGCTAAATCTGATCGATACGTCGGTCGACTACGGGTTCAGCGAGGAGCTGATCGGGCGGTTTCTGAGCTCGCG
>DATASU010000142.1:0-26616 GCA_036269095.1 Solirubrobacteraceae bacterium | reverse complement strand
CGCGATCAGTTCCTGGTCGCGACCAAGGTGCGGATGACGATGGGCGAGGGCGTCAACGACCGGGGGCTCTCGCGCCACCACATCATCACCGGCTGTGAGGCCAGCCTGCGGCGCCTGCAGACCGACCACATCGACCTCTACCAGGTGCACGAGTGGGACGGCGCGACACCGCTCGAGGAGACGCTGGCCGCGCTCGAGCAGCTCGTGGTCTCGGGCAAGGTGCGCTACATCGGCGTCAGCAACTACAGCGGCTGGCAGCTGATGAAAGCGCTCGGCATCTCCGCGCGCGAGCACCTGCCGCGCTTCATCAGTCAGCAGATCTACTACTCGCTGCAGGAGCGCTCGGCCGAGTATGAGCTGCTGCCGGTGGCCGTCGACCAGGGGCTCGGAACGATGGTCTGGAGCCCACTGGCGGGCGGGCTGCTGTCGGGCAAGTACCGCCGCGGCGTCGCGGCACCCGAGGGCTCACGGCACCTGACCGACTGGAACGAGCCGCCGGTCCGCGACGAGCACCAGCTCTACGACACGATCGACGTGCTCGTGCGGATCGCCGAGGCGCACGGTGTCTCCGCCGCGCAGGTGGCGCTCGCCTGGCTGCTTACACGTCCGAGCATCGCGACGATCGTGATCGGCGCACGTACCGACGAGCAGCTCGCCGACAACCTCGGCGCGGTGCAGCTGACGCTTTCAGGCGACGAGCTCGCCGAGCTCGAGGCGGTCAGCCGCCCACCGCTGATCTATCCGCACTGGCACCAGCTGGCAACCGGCGCCGACCGCTTCAGCGCAGCCGATCTGGCGCTGCACGCTCCGTTTCTGGAGTCGTAGCGAGGCCCGGCGGCACGCGCGGCGGTGACGGCTGGTCGCCGCCGTGGCCACCGAGGTACTCATAGACGCGCGCCTGAAACGGCGTCACCGGGATCACGCCGCCGGAGAAGGCCGAGAGGCTGATCCCGGCGGCGCGGCTACCGGCCGACTCGAGCCGGTCACCGAGCGCCAGTGACCCGGTCGTCACCGCGAACACCCAGATCTGATCGGGCCCGAGGCTCAGCCCGCGGTGCGCGGCGGCCGGCTGTGCGGCGGTGCCGGCGAAGCTGATCTCGCCCCAGCTGTAGCCCCACGGCTCGAGCACCCCCGCGACGGCGCTGCGCAAGCGTCCCGGCACCGCGCCCAGCGGCACGACCGACTGCAGCACGAGCTCGGCGGGCATCCGGGCTACTGCGGGCGCGGCTCGGTCGTGACCGCGTCGAACAGCACGGCGCGCCAGTGCGCGGGCCCGCTGATCGCAACGCTCCAGCTGCCACTCGAGCGCAGCTGCTCGCCGAGCCTGGGCTGCTCCGCGCTGAGCGCGAACACCCACTGGGTGTCGGGCACGTCGCGCTGATTGGTGCCCTCGACGAGCGCCACCGCGGAGGCGGCAAAGCTGACGTCGCCCCAGGTGTGCTTGGGCGAACCCTCAGTCTCACGGTCGGCGAGCGCCTGCGCAACGGCCGCGCGGACCTCCGCCGGCGCGTCGGTCGGCAGCACGATCGCCTGCAGGATCAGGTCGGACATCCACCCAGCTTAAGCGAGCGGGCGTCGCCCGGACGCGACGCGCGCTACAGCCCGTGATCCCCGCTCTGCAGTTGAACCTTCTTGTGCAGGTCCGAATCGACCTTCTCGAGCCACTTATCGAATGCAGTCAGCGCCGGCCCGATGCCGGGAATGCTCTTGACCGCTGGATTGTCGGCAACCTGGTGCTCGAAGAACTCGGTCGCCTGGACGAACACCCGGTAGGCCTCGACCAGCCCGTACTCAGCCTGCTTCTCGTCGTTGCCGGCCGTGATCGCCCGCTGGTAGAGCGCGGTGATGTTCGACTGACCGCGATTCAGTGCCGCCAGCAGCGCCTGATCGGCGGCCAGCAGCCGCTTCTCGAGCACGATGTCGCGCTCGGCGTTGTCGACCACCAGCTGCAGGCTGGTCGAGAACATCGCCTCGAAGCCCTGCAGCAGCACCTTGGCGGCGGGGAAATCCGCCGTCAGCTGATCGAACACAGCCTTGAGCTGGGTCTTGTCCTTCTGCTCCTGGCCCAACACCTTGATGCTGCCGGCAAGCCATTTGATCTGAGCCGCGAGAATCTTCTTCATCTGCCGGCGCTGCGCGGCGCTGAACTTCGCCGGGGCCGGCGTGCGCTTGGCGACGCGGATCGTCACCTTGCCCGTGACCTGTTGCTTGTCCGGTCCCTCGGCGCGGTAGCTGAAGCTGTCCTTGCCGGTCCAGCCCTTCTTCGGCGTGTAGGTCGCTTTGCCGCTCGCCTTCGTCAGCGCGACGCCGCCGTGCAGCGGGTGCTTCTGCACGCTGTAGCCGGATACGTCCTGTTCGCAGCCGACCTGGAAGCTCGCGGGCTTGTCGAACGTGTCGCTGACCTGCTCGAGCGGACACGAGACCGGGGCGATGGTCGGCGGCGGCTCGATCGTGGTGGTCGTCTGCTCACCGGTGGTGGTCGTCTGCTCACCGGTGGTCGTCGTCTGCGCGCCGGTCATCGTCTGCGTGCCGGTGGTGGTCATCTGCTCACCGGTCGTGGTCGTTGCATCGGAGGCGACGGTCAGCGTGTACGGCTCGGTGACCTCGAGCTCCGGAGCCGAGGAGTCGGTCACGTCGATGACCACCGGAAAGCTGCCCGCCTGAGACGGCGTTCCCGAGATCGATACCTGATCGCCGTCCTGGTCGAAGCTGAGCCCGGCGGCGAGTGAGCCCTGGGCCAGCGTCGCCTGATAGGGCGGCGTTCCACCGCTGATCTCGATCGTCTCGGAGAACGCCGAGCCCTGCGTCGCGGCGCTCAGCGATTGCGGTGACAGCGCCACCTGCTCGAGGTTCGATGCGCAGCTGACCTCGCCGCGGGTCAGATCCGTGTCGGGGTTGATCCCGGTCCCGTAGTCGCCGTCGGCACCCGGATTGCCGGCGTTCTGGCCGGCGTTGCCCGCGTTGCCCGCGGTGCCGGGATTGCCATCGGGAGATGATTGACCCATGTATGGGCCGCCGCGCCCCCCGGCTCCGGCCAGACCGGCGGCGCCGCCGGCGCCCGCGGAGCCGCCGTCCCCGCCAAGACCGTTTGGCGACCCGTTGGTCGCGTCCCCCGTGAAGGCTGGGGTGCTCTCGCAGATCTGTGCACCCGCGAAGATCGCGCCGGCGTCGGAGCTGCCCGAGACACCCGCGTCGCCGCCGTCACCGCCGTCGGCGCCATCAGCGCCGTCGCCGCCGTCACCGCCGTCACCGCCATTGCTGCCGGAACCTGCGGCTCCCGCGCTGGCGTTACCACCGTCGCCGCCCTTCGCGCCGTCGCCGCCAACGCCGCCGTTGCCGCCGACGCCACCCCACACCTGCTCGGTGTTGAACGTCGGGTTGACCAGCGACCCGCCATGGTCGAGGTAGAGCGCGCCACCGGCACCGGTCCCGGCCTGACCGCCGTCGCCGCCGTCACCACCCGTCGCGCCGGTGGTGCCGTCGCCGCCGTCACCGCCGTCGGATCCCGGCTGGATCCCCGCGGTTCCTCCGGGCAGGCCGGCATCGCCCCCGGCCGGCGCCTGCGCGGGCGTTGCCCCGTCGCCACCGTCGCCACCATCGCCTCCGATCGCGGCGTCGCCGGCAAAGCTCGTGTTCGCCAGATACAGCGGGCCGGCGGCGAACACGGCACCACCCTCACCGTTGCCGCCCTGGCCGCCGCCGCCCGACTTGCCCGAGTCCCCGGCCCCCTGACCCGGCTGACCGCCGTCACCACCGTCGCCGCCGGTGCCCTGTGCGCAGAGGCCGGCGCCACCGACACCGCCCGCACCGGGGCTTCCGCCGGCGCCACCGACGCCGCCGGCACCACCGGTGCCGCCGAACGATTGGTTGCCGCTGAACTGATCGCCGGTCAGCACCAGCGAGCCCGCCGCGAAGATCGCACCGCCGTCGCCGTCACCTCCGGTGCCACCGTCGCCGGCGTCGGCACCATCACCGCCGGCGCCACCGGTGCCGCCGGTGCCCGCCGGCATGCAGCCGGTGCCACCGGTGCTGCCGGCACCGCCGTCGCCGCCGGCACCGCCATCGCCGCCCTTGCCGCCGAAGCCGCCGACCGCCGTGTTGCCAGAGAGCGTGCTGTCGTTGACGGTGACCACCGAGTTGACCTCGGCGTAGATCGCGCCGCCATCGCCGGCGAGCGCATCATGACCATCCTCGCCCGCGGTCGAATTGCTGCCGCCATCGCCGCCCTGAAAGCCGTCGGTGCCGGGCATCACGCCGACAGGCGGCGCCGGCGGACCCGGTGTGTCTCCCTGAGTTCCGCCGGTCCCGTCATCACCGTCGTCGCCGGTGTCGCCAAAGACCTTCCCATCCTCGAGCGTGAGCTCGTTGATGTAGAGCACTGCACCGGAATCGACCTGCAGGATCCGCGTGTTGCCCGCGCCTGAGATCGTGGCTCCGCCGCCCGCGGCCGAGCCGTCGATCGTGAGGTTCTGGCCCGGGGTCAGCTCGATCTGCTGTGTCAGCGTGATCGTTGCGGTGCACGAGATGTCGACCGTGCCGGTCCCGTCACCGGTGCTCAACGCCGAACTCACGGCGGCGTCGAACGCCGCCTCGGTGCAGGTCGTCAACGTCACCACGTTGCCCGAGTCGGCCGCGGCAACCGGTGAGCCGAGTGTCAGCAGTGCCGCGCAGGAGCCGCCGAGCCCGAGCGCGACGAGCATCAGCGCCGGCAGCCGGAACCTGCGCGCGCAGGCCGGCACCGGGCTACAGAGTCGACGCGTCAGCTGCCCCATCGTTCAAGCTCCCCCATCGGTGACCGGCGACGATTCTAAGAAGCGGGCGTCCAACGAGCGTTTAACGCGGAACCCCCAACTTCAATCCGCGTCAGCCGAAGCCCCCGAGCGGTAGCTCCCCAGTGCCGCCTGCAACCGCTCACGGGCGGAGGACGACCAGTGCCGGTCGTTGCTCAGCGCACTCTCGAGGACCGACCGGGCCGAGCCGGTGCGGCCCTGCGTGGCCAGCAGTCGCGCGAGCCCGAGGTGGCGGCGCTCGTCATGCGGCTCGGCCTGGATCGCGGTGCGCGTCAGCCGCACCGCCTCGTCGACCTCGCCCTCGCGCTCGGCCGCCGCGATCAACATGTCGAGCAGCTCGAGCTGCAGCGAACGCAGGCGCTCGCGCGGTGTCAGCACCCAGTCGTCGTAGTCGTCGTCGGGCAGCAGCTCACCGCGATAGAGACTGAGCGCGGTCCGGGCGAGCCCGGCGGCGGTGTCGGCGTCGCCCCGGCCACGGACGTCGAGCGCGCGCGCGGCGCTCGCCTCGAAGCGGTCGCGGTCGATCTCGCAGGCCGACGCGAAGCAGATCATGTCGCCCTCACGCACGACCAGCTCGCCCGCGGCCTTGCGGATCCGGCTCAGCAGGTTGCGCATGCGGTTGGCGCCGACCGCCAGTGGCGCCTCGGGCCAGAGGAACTCCATCAGCGCCTCGCGGTGCAGGCGCCCGCCGGCGGCGGCCAGCCGCCGCACGGTTCGCTCGGGGCGGCCGGGCGGGAGCGTGATCTCGCGCCCGCCGCGCCGCACGGCGAAGCCACCCAGGACCTCAAGCGTCCAGGCGTCGGAGTCGTCGACGAGCTCGATCTGACGCGCGGCAACCGAATCGGTCTCACGCGCGAGCGCGAGCAGTGATCGCGTGACCAGCGGCTCGCGGATCAGCGGTCCACGCGTGTGGCCGAGCGTCAGGCAGCGGTCGAACGCTCGGGCCGCAAGCCTGCCGGCGTCGGGGTCTCCGCGCCGCATCGCGGCAAACGCGCCGAGCAGCATCAGCGGCCACTGCTCCTGGGGCTCGATCGCCCACTGCTCGAGCGCCCGCTCGATCTCGGCCCCGGCGAGCACCGGGTCGCCCGACCGCGCCGTGATCGCGGCACCGTGCACGCGCACCAGGTGCTCGGAGCCGTCCATCCGCTCGCGCGCCATCGCCAGGATCTCACGGGAGCGCTCGTGTTCACCGACGCGATCGAGGTAGTCGGCGGCCTGGGCGAGGAATTCGACGCCGGACGGTTGCTCGAGCCAGCCGACCGGATGCTCGAGCGTCTCCATCACCGCGCGCAGGGTTCGCTGCGGATCGCCGCGGTAGGAGGCCAGCAGCGCCTCTTCCCACGACGCGTAGGCGAGCATCCAGTCCTCGCCGAAGACCCGGCCGATCCCTCGCATCTCCGCGATCGCCGTCTCCGCCTCGGAGAAGCGGCCGAGCTCGATCAACGCGTCGGCGCGGAAGCTCTGAACCATCACGCGGTAGCGGTTGCGCATCGGCAGCTCCCCGAGCGCCTCGTCGAGCGTCTCGAGCGCCCGCTCGAAACGACACAGCGCGAAGTAGAAGCCACCGCCGAGGGCGACGAGCGCCTGGGCTGCCCAGGTGCGCTCGCCGGCCCGGCGCGCCAGGCGCGCGGACTCCTGCAGCAGCGCCTCGGCCTCGGGCTGGGGCCCGGCGGCCGAGAACCAGGTTCCGAGCCGGCCGAGCACATCCAGCGACCGCGCGCGGGCGACCGTCTCGTCCGGCGCGGCCCGCGCCAGCACCTGCTCGGCCCGCTCGCGGGCCTCGCCGCGGCAGCGCTCGTCCCACATCAGGTCACGCGCGCGCTCGGCCTCGAGTTCGCGCAGCAACCGCGGATCTGGGACCGTGGCGGCGCCGGCGTGGTCCCATGCCCGCTGCAGTGCGCCGGCGCGGCTCTCCATCAGATGCGCGGTCTCAGACAGCCGCGCGAAGTGCAGCAGCGCCCGCGGCTGCGCCGCGACCGCGTCCGGCGCGAGCGATTCGACGATCTCCCCGACGACCGCCAGCCCGAGCCGCTCGGCGTTGTGCGGAGACATCGCGGCCAGCCGCGTGACGGCGGCGTGATCGCAGCCGGCCGTGATCAGCACGCGGATCGCGGCCAGCTCGTCGCCGTGCCCGGCGTAGAAGCTCGCCGCCGTTCCCGCGACCACCGGATCGAGCGGGCCCTGCGTGCCGAGGAACTCGACCACCGGCCCGGGCATCTCCCACCAGCCCGAGTCGGCGCGCAGGATCGGCAGCCCGGCGGCCACGATCCGATCGAAGGCACCGCCTCCCGCCACCGTGTCGACGAGCTCAGGCGACAGGAACGGCAGCTGGGCGAGGCTCACGACGGCGTCACGATCGCCTACGGAGATCGCCGCCAGCAGCGTGCGCAGCGCCGCGGCCACGGGGTCGCGGCTGAGCCAGGCGGGCGTGCGGTCCTCGACGGCCCAGGCGCGGGTCGCGAGGATCAGGGCCGTGACCCATCCCTGCGTCGCTTCGACGAGCATCCGCACGTCGTGGTCACGCGCCGGCCGGCCGGACAGGATCGCGATCAGCTCGGTCGCCTCATCGAAGCTGAACGCCAGGTCCCGGCTCTGCAGGCGCGCGACCTGCTCGAGTGCCCAGAGCGGCTCGAGCGCGCCGACGAAGCTGCGCGCCGCGACCAGCAGCCGGTGCCGCGCGGGCATTCCCTGAGCAAGCCGGATCAGTGCCTCCGCGCTGCTCTGGCTGCCCTGCAGGTGGTGCGCGTCGTCGACGACCATCAGCACGCCGTCAGGCGCCTCGATCAGCGCGTCGAGCAGCGGCTCGACCCACGCCTGCGGCTGCAGCTCCTCGAGCGCCGCGGCGAGATCGGACAGCCGCGCGTCCCGCATCGCGCGGCGAAACGACGCGGCGAACACCGCCGGGTCACGGTCGGCGCCGGCAACCGGCACATAGACGCTCGCGATCCCGAGCAGCTGCCGGTACTGCGACGCGAGCACCGACTTGCCGTAGCCACCGCCGGCCTCGAGCAGCCCCACCGGCGCACGCGCCAGCGCGTCCGTAAGCCGCACGCGCGGCACCAGACGCGAACGCAGCTCGCCTGTCACCCCAGCCACCCCATAGAGCTTCAGATTCTGAAGCCAGGCGCGCGCCGATGACGCAGTTCGGTGCCCGCGGGCTGGAAGCGGCGGGCGATCAGCTCGCCGCGGGCGGGGCCGGCGGCAGCCCCGCCGGGCCCTTGAACGCGTAGACCTGGTCGCTGCCGGCGACCAGCATCAGGCCGTCGCCGGCCGCCGGCGTCGTGAAGTGGTTGGCGAACGGGCCGAACGGGACCGACACGAGCGCCTTGCCGTTGGCCGGGTCGAGTCCGTGGATCGCGTTGTCGTTGCCGACCGTCCAGATCAGCCCGTCGGCGATGATCGGCGGGCCGGCGGCGCCGTCGCTGTCGGTCCACAGCACCTTCAGGCGCGGCGCCCTGGTTGAGATCCGGACCGCGGTGATGCCGCCCGGGCAGGGGATGTAGACGACCGATCCGCGGACCGCGTGGCCGCCATCGGGATCGCCGCCGCAGACGCGCACCGAGGTCAGCTCGCCCTCCTCGCCGCCGAGATGGCCCTGACGCAGCAGGTAGCCGGTGTCGCTCTTGCCGACCTGGAACACGAAGCCGTGCACGAGCGCCGGGTCACCGGTCCCGAGATCGAGATCGGAACCGCTCAGCATCTGCCAGGCCTTCGGGTAGAACAGCGACTCGAGGCGCATCGTCGGCGACAGCTCGAGCACCCCGTCGCTGTCGTCGTAGCGCTGGTGCGGGCCCTGGTTGTAGCCGTCGGCGCTGGCCACGTACACGTTGCCGTGCGGATCGACGACCGGCGCGCTGCCACCCATCCAGACCGCTCCGCGGTCGTTGCCGTGGCCGATCATGAAGTAGTGCAGCGGCCCGCCCTGCTCGGGGATCGAGACCACGAATCCGTGACCGGGGCCGTTCGGGCCGGGGCAGTCGCCCCAGTTCTGGCCGTAGGCGATCACGACGCGGCCGGCGTCGAGCGTCAGTCCCGGACGCTGCAGCTGCGCGAGCTGATCCTCGCCGGCGTTGGGCAGCGCCGACTGATCGAGCTCGATCTTGCCGGTGAACAGGTTGAGCCCGACGAGCCGGTGCGATGCCTCGACCCCGTGTGAGGCGGCCGGGCCCTTGATCAGCGTGTCGGCGACCACGAACACCTCGTCGCGCTGCACATCGACCACCGGCGTGCCGGTGATGCCGACCTCGGGCGAGATGTCGCCGCAGGGCAGGTCGCCCGACGGCACCGGCTTGCCGACGTGGCGCGACCACAGCACCTTGCCGGTGCGCGCGGAGATCGCGTAGACGGTGTCGTGCTCGGTCGCCGCGATCACGCGGCCGTCGGCGACCAGCGGCTCGCCGTACAGCTGACCGTCGAGCGCCGGCGACAGCCAGGCGCGCCGCAGCGGCCGCAGCTTCGCCGGCGCCGCGGTCCCGGTCGCCTCGGCGTTGCCGTGATAGCTGGCCCAGTCCGAGCCGAACCCCGACTCGCGCGCGCTCGCCGTGCCGACACCGAGCAGCAGGACCGCCGCGGCCACGACCATCAGCTTATGCAGAGCAGTCTTCACCTTTTGCGCAGACTACCCCTCGGCGACGAGCCTTAAGCAAGTGGGGGTGGTCCCGCTGGACCACCCCCACTACCAAACGTGCTGGTCTGACGAGCCGAGTTACTTGTACTCGACGGAGGCGCCGGCCTCCTCGAGCTCAGCCTTGAGCTTGTCGGCCTCGTCCTTCTCGATGCCTTCCTTGACCGGCTTCGGCGCGTTGTCGACCAGATCCTTGGCCTCCTTCAGGCCCAGGCCGGTGGCGGCGCGGACGACCTTGATGACCTGGATCTTCTTGTCGCCGGCGCCCGTGAGGATCACGTCAACCGTGCTCGAGCCCTCTTCCTCGGCGGCGCCGCCCGCGGGGGCAGCGGCGGCCGGAGCGGCAGCGGCAACGGCCGCGGCGGAGACACCGAAGGCCTCCTCGAGCGCCTTGATGCGCTCAGACAGCTCGAGCACCGAGATGCCCTTGAGCTCTTCAATCCATGCTTCAGTCGTAGACATGTTCTTTCTCCTGTGTCGCTAAGTGTCAGTTGTCGGATGCCGCTGAGTCATCAGCGGCGTCGGTCTCGGCTTCAGCCTCCGGGGCAGCTTCGGCCTCAGCCTCGGCTGCGGGCTCCTCGGCTGCGGGCTCCTTGGCTGCGGGCTCCGCGGGTGCTTCAGCGGCCTCCGCGGCCGCGGGAGCTTCCTCGGCGACCTCGGCGGCTGCCGGTGCCGGGGCAGTCCCTGACACCAGACCCTGGTCGCGGATCTGGCCAAGCTGGATGGCCACACCGGCGATGAGGGCGTTGAGGGTACGGGCCAGGCCCGTGAGCGGGGCGGCGATGGTGCCGACCAGCTGGGCGTTGAGCACGTCGCGTGAGGGCAGCTTGGCGATCGCCTCGACGTCAGCTGAACTCAGGACGGACCCGTTCATGATCCCGCCCTTGAACTCCAGCGGCCCGCGCAGCGCGCGTGCCGTGTCGCTCAGGACCTTCGCGGCCGCGGCCGCGTCACCCTTGACCAGGGCGAGCGCGGTCGGCCCAACCAGCATCGGCTTGATGTCCCCAACGCCGGCCTGGTCGGCGGCGCGCTCGGACAGCGAGTTCTTTGTGACCCGCAACTTCGTGTCCGAGGTGCGCAGCTTCTCGCGCAGCTCAGCGATCTGCGCCACCGTGATGCCACGGTAATCGAGCGCGAAGATCGCCTCAGAGCCACCGAGTTCATCGGCGATCTGATCGATCACTGCTGCTTTTTCTGCTCGGTTCATTTTCTCGCTCTCTACGAATAACGCCCGCTACACAGGCGGGCGTCGAGAGCAGGCGAACCGAGGCGAGGGTCGCGATGCTGTTCGAGGCTCCACCTGCTCTGGACTTATGCGCGAAGGCTGCCGGAGGTCTTGGGCGTCGTCTCTTGCTGTCCGCGAGTGTAGTAGATCCGGGCCCGACGGCCGCGGCTACGTCAGACGCTTGATCGTGACCGTCTTGAGCACGTCGTCGCCGTGACCGGGGTCGGCCATCGTGAATCCGGCCGAGAGCTTGTCGCGCTTGTTCGCGAGCGCCGTGATCACCGCTGCGGGCACATTGAGGACGACCTTCCTGGCGGTGCTCGCGCCGAGCGCGACGTGAATCAGAGCGACGCCGTAGTGCTTGGACTTGGCCTTGCCGTGCTTGGGCTTGTTGACGACCGTGATGCGTCCGACGAGCGTTGCGCTGACGGCTGCCGAGCACCTCGCCACCAGCGTCACCGTCGCCCTGCCCTTGAGCTTGCCGTGTACCCGCTTGGGGAGCGTGACCTTGCTGCTCGCCGCCCGCAGGGAGCAGGTCGGCGCGTTGGGCGGTGGTGGCGGCGTGGTCGTCGTCGGCGGCGTTGTGGTCGTCGGGGTGGTCGTGGGCGGCGGAGTGCCGGCGTTCGCGATCTGCACCGACGTCATGCCGCTGAAGCTGACCGGCTTGTATTCGGAGTTGTCGATCGTCCCGCTCGGCGCGCTATCCGAGCCCGTTACGACCCCGCCCTCGGCGTTGTAGTCGAGCACGCCAGCGGTCGGGGCGTCGCCGGTGAGCGTCAGCGTCGTCGTCGGTGACGGATTGACGTTGAAAAGCGCGCCACCATCGATGCTCAGGCTTGTCGCGCCGCTGTAGGCGATCGCGGCAGAACCCGTGGGCGTGATCGTGGTCGGGGTGACGGTCCACCCGTCGCCGGTGTCGGTGTCGGTGAGCGCAATGCTCGGCGCCGCAAGTTCTGCTCCGCCGGCGGCGGTGAACCCGCCGGCGGCGAGCGCGATGCTCTGGCCGTTGATCGATCCGGTGGGCTCGAGCGAGCCGTAGTTGTTGGTGACGCTGACCGCGCCGCTCGCCGAGATGCTGCCGAGAGTCGGAGTCGCCCCGCGAAGGTCGGCATTCACGTTGCCGGAGGTCGCAGTCGCGTCGAGTGCCTGCACGTCGTCCTCCGCGCCGGTCAGCGAGACCGAGGTCCCCGAGGCGGTCAGTTGGTCAGCGTTCATGTTCGCTGTCGACGTAACGGACCCGTTCTGCGAGATGAGGCTGTCGTCGGAACCAGAGAAGTCGAAGAAGCCCGAGACGCTGTCAATGCTGCCCGAGTTGGTGATCGAGGCGCCGCTGTAGTCATTGATGCCTTCGAGTTCGAGGCCGGCGGTCTCGGCATCGGTGAAGTCGACCGCGCCATCGGACGAGTTGGCGTCGAGCGTGTCAACGGCATTCCCGGATCGGGTGAGCGTGATGTTCTGACCGGTGGTGGCGTTGAGCGTCGGAGCGGTGATGCTGCCGCTGCCCTGCTCGGTGATGGCGCCCCCGGGGTCGTTGAGCGTGACCGTCCCGGCGGCATCGATCGGGCCGCTGATGGTGATGCTGCCGCTCGGGATGATGTACGCGCCGCCGCCCGGATCGCTGAGCGAGGCGATCGCCAGGTCTCCGGTGGAGTCGAACCCGAACGCGCCGTCGACGGTTCCCGAGATCGATCCGATCACGTTGTCAGTGGTGTTGAGCGTCACCACTCCGACCGTGTCGAACGTCAGCGCGCCGGCGGTGATGACAGCCGTCTCAGTCACCGCGCTCGCCCCGGTGATTGCCAGTCCGCAGCCTCCCACGCTGGTCTCAGCCTGAAACGCGACGGTGCCGCCTGTCGCGCCCTCGTCAAGCGTCAGCGTGTGGCCCGAGCACGGAGCCGCGCTGAACATCGACGCGACGACGATCCCGTCACCGTCAGGATCGTCGATCGTCACATCGCCGGCGTCCAGACAGTCCGCGAGAAAGGTGCTGTTGATGTTGTCGCCGTCACCGATCGCCGTGAGGTCGCAGCCGGTGATGTCCGCTGAGTTCGTGCCACCGCTGATCGTGATCGGCCCCGCGGCCGGCGCCGATCCGGGGATCAGCAGCAGCGCGAACAGCGAGAGGCCGGCGACAGCGGCGGTGAGTAGTCGCTTACGCACGTCGCAGAGTTATATCGGGACACGTGCACCGCGCGCCTCAGTTAGTGTGCGCGCACTGCGATGCACGTGACGCTGCTGGTCATCCGGCTGGTGCTCGCCGCGGTCTTCCTGGTCGCCGGCGCCGCCAAGCTTGCCGACCCGACGGGCTCGCGTGCCGCGGCCACGGGCTTCGGCGTGCCGGCGCCTGTGGCGGGGGTGGTCGGCGTGCTGCTGCCGCTGGCCGAGCTGTGCACGGCCGGGGCGCTGCTACCGGCGAGCTCGGCGCGCTACGGCGCACTCGCCGCCGCCGTGCTGCTGCTGGCGTTCGTCGCCGCGATCACGCGCAGCATCGCCCGCGGCGAGGCGCCCGACTGCCACTGCTTCGGCGCGATCCACTCCGAGCCGGCCGGCGCGCGCACGCTCGCGCGCAACGCGCTGCTGCTCGCGCTCGCCGCCGCGGTCGCCGCCGTGGGCTGGGGTAACGCCGGACCGTCGGCCGTGCATTGGGTCGGGCAGCTGCACGGCGCCGGGCTGGTCGCGGCCGGCGGCGGCGCCGCGCTGCTGGCGCTGGCGGCGCTGACGGTCGCCGGCCTGCTGACGCTGCTGCGCCAGAACCGGCGGCTGCTGCTGCGCGTCGACGAGCTCGAGGCGCACCTGGAAGGGGCGGGCCCAGCGGGGCCCGCACCCACGCCAGCCGATCATCCGGGCCTGCCGATCGGCTCGCCGGCGCCGGCCTTCAGCCTCGCGGGTCTCTACGGGGAGACGATCACGCTGGCGTCGCTGACCGCGCGCGACCGCCCGCTGCTGCTGTTGTTCACCGATCCCGGGTGCGGGCCGTGCAACGCGCTGCTGCCGAGCATCGCGCGGTGGCAGCAGGCGCACAGCGGCGAGCTGACGATCGCGGTGCTGACGCGCGGGTCGGCCGCGGACTACCTGCCCAAGGCGCGCGAGCACGGGATCGCCGGCGTGCTGCTCGACGCTCAGCTCGAGGTCTACAGCGCGTGCCAGGCGATCGGAACGCCGGGCGCGGTGCTCGTCGATTCGCGCGGGCGGATCGCCAGTCCGGTCGTCGGCGGTGCCGCGTCGATCGAGCGCCTGATCGACCAGGCGCTGAGCGGCGCCGGGGCCGCGCCGGTGCTGCAGGTGCCGGCGCCCGCCGTCGCGGTGGCTCCCGGCGCCGGCGACCCCGCCCCGAGCCTCGAGCTGCGCGACGGCGATGGCGACGCGGTTTCACTCAGCGACCCCGACCGCGACACGCTCGTGCTGTTCTGGAACCCCGGCTGCGGCTTCTGCGCGCGGATGCTGCCCGACCTGCTGGCGTGGGAGCGGGCGCGCTCCGCGGACGCGCCACGGCTGCTCGTGATCGCGGCCGGCACGCTCGCGGAGAACCGCGCGATGGGCCTTGCCGGCGAGCTTGTTCTCGACGCCAACTTCAGCGCCGGGCAGGCGTTCGGTGCCGCCGGCACGCCCTCGGCGGTGCTCGTCGACAGCGCCGGGCGGATCGCCTCCGGAGTCGCCGTCGGCGCCCCGTCGGTGCTGTCACTGGCCGCCGGCGTACGCGGCTAGATCGCCGCACTTGCATCGGCGCCGCGGAACCACGGTCACACGTACTGGGCCGCCGCGTAGCCCGACGCCCAGGCCCACTGGAAGTTGAAGCCGCCGAGGTGGCCGGTGACGTCAAGCACCTCGCCGATGAAGTAGAGGCCGGGACTGCGCAGCGATTCCATCGTCTGCGATGAGACCTCACGGGTGTCGACGCCGCCGACGGTCACCTCGGCGGTGCGGTAGCCCTCGGTGCCGGCCGGCACCAGCCGCCACGCGCCGAGCCTGGCGGCGATCTCGCGCAGCTCCGCGGGCGTGTACTGCTTCATCGGCCTGGCGGCGAACCAGCGGTCGCTGATCAGCGCCGCCATCTTCCGGGTGAAGACCTCGCCGAGCACCGTCTTGAGGTCGCTGTTGGGACGCGCGTCCTGCTGGTCGTGCAGCCATTGCGCGATGTCGTGGTCGGGCAGCAGGTCGATCTCGACGCCGTCACCGAGCTTCCAGAACGACGAGATCTGCAGGATCGCCGGACCGCTGAGACCGCGGTGGGTGAACAGGATGTTCTCGCGGAAGCTCTGGCCGTTGCAGCTGACGACAGCCTCGAGCGCGGTCCCGGAGAGCTCGTTGCAGAGCTCGTTGAGCTCGTCGGTGATGATGAACGGAACCAGCCCGGCACGGGTCGCCACGACGTTGTGGCCGAACTGGCGCGCGACCTCGTAGCCGAAGCCGGTCGCTCCCATCGTCGGCACCGACAGCCCGCCGGTGGCGATCACCAGTGACGCCGCGGCGACCGGCCCGAGGTCGGTGCTGAGCGCGTACCCGGCGTCGGTCCGCTCGATCTCCCGCACCGCGGTGTCGAGCCGCAACTCGACGCCGGCAGCCTCGCACTCGTCAAGGAGCAGGTCGCGGATGTCCCGTGACCTGTTGTCACAGAACAGCTGGCCGAGCTTCTTCTCGTGGTAGGGCACGCCGTGTTTTGCGACCAGCGCGATGAAGTCCCATGGGCTGTAGCGGGCGAGCGCCGACTTGCAGAAGTGCTCGTTCTGCGAGAAGAAGTTCGCCGGCTCGGCGTACATGTTCGTGAAGTTGCAGCGACCGCCACCCGACATCAGGATCTTCTTGCCGGCCTTGTTGGCGTGGTCGATCAGCAGCACCTCGCGGCCGCGCGCGGCCGCGGTCATCGCACACATCAGGCCGGCGGCACCTGCGCCGATGATCACAACGTCAGTGGAGCGCACGGCAAGGCTTGGTGGTCAGGCGTCGATCCGGAACAGCTTCGCGAACCGCTCGAGCAGTTTGACGTTGCCCCTGAGCAGCGTGACCACGCCCTGCTCGACGGCCGCGGCCGCTGTCAGCCTACCCGCGATCAGATGCCGGATCGCGGGGCCGGTGACGAACTGCAGTTGCGGCTCGCCGCTGGGGAGCGCGCCGCCGATCGGCGCTGCCGGGGGAGCGATCTGGACGATCGTCAGCGCGCCGCCGTTGACCTGGCCGCGCAGCGCGACCGCGTCGAGCTGGATCTGGAAGTCGAGTGCGACCGTCGCGCGCTCCGGCCGGAACGCGGTGCGCAGCGCCATCGTCAGCGAGTCGGCGGTGACGATGTCATCGTCCTTGGGATCGCCGAGCGACGCGAACCCCCAGCGTCCGAGCGCCAGCACGATCGGCTCGAGCTCGCGCCCGTAGTCGGTGAGCTCGTAGACCAGCCCGCAGCTGCGCAGCGCGACCCGGCGGATCACCCCGCCGTCCTGCAGCTCCTTCAGGCGCGCGGACAGGATGTTGGTCGGGATCCTGGGGAGACCCCGGTTGAGGTCGGTGTAGCGACGCGGACCGACGAGCAGGTCGCGGATGATGAGCAGCGCCCAGCGCTCGGCGACCAGTTCGACGGCGGCGGTGATCCCGCAGTACTGCCCGTAGCTGCGGGCGGCCACTCAGGCCTGCGCCTGCTCGGAGGCCTCGGCCTGCGCGGCCAGGTACGCCTCGGGGCCCATCTCCGCCGCTGCGGGCAACATGTAGATGAATGCCACGGTGTTGCCGTCCGGATCCTCGAGGTCGCGGGTGTACATGAAGCCGTAGTCCTGGGCCGGACGCGGCTCGCTACCACCGGCGCGGAGGCCGGCCTCGGTCACGGCATCGACCGCTTCCCGCGAGTCGCGCGTGAACGCCACCTGGAACTGCGGGGCGCTCGGCGCCTGGCTCACGTCCTTGTCGGTGAAGGTCGCGAAGAACTCACGCTTCAGCACCATCGTCGTGATGTTCTCGTCCCAGACCAGACACACGGCATTCTCGTCGGTGAACAGCGGGTTGACGGTGGCGCCGAGCGCCGTGTAGAAGGTCGTGCTGCGCTCGAGGTCATCGGCTGGATAGCTCACGAAGATGTTCGTAGGCATGACGGCTCCTCCCTTGATCGTTTGGTCCGGCGGCCCGGCGGCCCGGCGCCCAAACCGATACTTGCAAAACGCAAGTGGACTTGTCAATAGCAAGTCCGGCTTTGGCGAGGTGGACGTACACGCTACGCGTGGTCGTCGACCCGGCGCCTGAGCAACAGCAGCGCGAGCGCGGCCAGCGCAGCCGCTCCCACGATCGTGAACTCGGCGACGGTCAGCGGCCGGTGGCCGCGGGCGTTGGGCGCGAACAGCAGCAGCGCGGCGACCGCGAGCAGCTGGACCGGGATCTGGATCGCGATGAAACGCAGCAGCGGGCGGGCGAACAGCCGCGGCTGCAGCCAGCTTCGCCACGGCAGCGCGAGCGCCAGCATCCCCAGCAGATGCAGCAGGTGAACGCCGGCGATCAGCGCGAGCAGCTGCCAGGTGAGTCCCGCCGGGCGGTCGAGCTCCCCGAGTGCGAGGAACACGATCACCGGCCAGATCAGCAGGTACTCCGGGGCCAGCGCGGCCAGCAGGCTGAAGATCACCCCGACGGCCAGCCAGCCGCTGATCCCGTAGACGACCAGCGTCAACAGGATCCCGAGGATCGCGAGCGCGGCACGGACCGTGAGACCCGGGATACGCGCGTCGGCGGCCGGCAGATCGGACGGCGGCACGAGCTCAGGGAGTCTCATCGCGGCGCTCCGACCGATCCGAGCCTGCGCGTCGGACGGCTCAGCAACCGCAACCGTCCCGGCAGCGGCAGCGCGGCGCCGTCCTCGGACCAGCGCAGCAGCTCAACCCCGCGGGCGCGCAGGACGCGGACACGGTCGTCACGTTCCATCAGCACCATGCGATGGGCGATCCGCTCGTATCTGGTGGTGCGGGCAAAGCGTGCGGGCGGCAGCACATCGACCGCGATCACGCGGTGGCCGTTGCCGAGCCAGGTCAGCGCGAGCTTCACCGGCTGGTCGTCGAGCAGGCTCGAGAGCAGATACACGAGCGCGCCCGGGGGCACGATCGGCGGGCGCTGGTGCGCGAACGAGACCTCTGAAGGCGCGGTCACCTCGATCGCCTTCATCAGCCGCCACAGGTGCCGGCCGCCGCCGGCGTGGGGAATCATCCGCGCGCGGCTCGAGAGATCCTGAAAGCCGACGCGGTCACCGCTGGCGATGTACGCGCCGGCAATCGAGCTCGCCGCCTCACGCGCGAGGTCGAGTGAGCTGACGCCCTTGTCGACGGCGACGTTGCTGCGCCACTGGGTGATCTGCTCGCCGACGTCGTCACGGCTGTCCATCACGATCAGCACGGTCGCGTCGGCCAGCGCGTTGCTGCGGCGCACGTAGAGGTCGCCGGGGCTCTGGCCGCGGCGCGCGGTCGCCTTCCAGTCGATCCGCCGCAGGCGATCGCCGGGGCTGAACGGATGGATGTCACGGAACTCACCGCCGTCGCCGAGGCGCGCCGACTCGTGCGAGCCGGTCATCGCCTGCAGCCGGCGCGGGAGCGGCAGCGCGTCGATCATCGTCTGGCTCGGCGGGACGACGCGCTCGCCGACGATCGGCTCCTGCGGCAGGCTCGCCGAGATCGCGTCGACGCCGAGGAAGCGGTAATCGAAGCGGACCAGCTCCTGCGGACCGGAGTGCAGCAACGGGACCACTCCAGCGAGCTCGGCGATCGATCCCACCCGCCCGGCGACGACGAACTCCCGTGCCTGCCCGCCCAGCACGCTGTAGCGCAGCACGATCATCTCCGCCCGCGGCGGCGTCGCGATCGCGAGGTCGTAGTTGACCGCGGCGGAGTCCGTGTCGGTTAGCGACAGGGTCACGGTCGCGCGTTCATCGGGTGCCGGGCGCCGGTCCCAACCGAGCGTGATCGCGGCGACCAGCGGCAGCGGCAGCAGCGCAATGTCGATGCGCCCGGCGATCAGCCCGATCGCGGCCAGCAGCAGCGCGGTCACGCTCCCCGCGGCCAGCCCGGACGAGCGCGTCCAGCGCTCGGTCGTGGTCGCGACGACCTGGTCCTGCGCGCGCGCGGAGCGATCGCTCACTGCGGCGCGGCGGCCGAGCGCAGCCCGACGGCCGGCGGGCCGGCGACGTCGGCGACGATGCCGGACACGACATCCGCGGTGCGCGTGCCGTCGGCCCAGGCCTGGGTCGTCAGCGACAGCCGGTGTGCCAGCACCGGAACCGCGACCCGCTTGATGTCCTCGGGGACGACGAAATCACGGCCGGCGATCACTGCCAGCGCCCGCGCGACGAGCATCAGCCCCTGGGAACCCCGCGGTGAGGAGCCGACCTCGATCGCCTTGTGGCGGCGCGTGGCGGCGGCGATGTCGACGCAGTAGCGGGCGATGTCGGGCTCGACGTAGACACGCTCGATGCCGGCCTGCATCGCGGCCAAGGTCGCTGCGTCGATCACCGGCTCGACGCTCGCGACCTCACGGCGACGCTCGACGCGGTTCAGCAGGATATTGGTCTCACCCTCGCGCTCGGGGTAACCGACCTCGAGGCGCACCATGAAGCGGTCGAGCTGGGCCTCGGGCAGCGCGTAGGTGCCCTCGTACTCGATCGGGTTGGAGGTCGCGATCACGTGGAACGGCGACGGCAGCTTGAAGCTCTGGCCCTCGACGGTGACCTGGCCCTCGGCCATCGCCTCGAGCAGCGCGGACTGGGTCTTCGGTGAGGTGCGGTTGATCTCGTCGGCGAGGAACAGTCCGGTGAACAGCGGGCCGGGACGAAACAGGAACTCGGTCGTCGCCGGGGAGTAGATGAACGACCCGGTGATGTCGGCGGGCAGCAGGTCGGGCGTGCACTGCAGGCGGCGGAAGTCCAGGCCGAGCGAGGACGCCAGGCTGCGTGCCGCGAGCGTCTTGCCGAGCCCGGGTACGTCCTCGAACAGCACGTGCCCCCCGGCCAGCACGCTGGCCAGCGCCAGCTCGATCGCGTCGCTCATGCCGACGACCACGGTGCCGACGCGCTCGAGCACCAGGCTCGCCAGCCGTGCGATCTCGTCGACGGACAGCGGCTCTGTCAGTTCATCTTCGGTCATGGGCGCCTCCCAAGGCTGAACGGGATCGCCGGCAGCGGACCCCAGCGGCGCGCGCGTGGTTGCGGCACCGGGTAGTGGGTTGAGTCGATCGCATCGAGCATGTCGAGGGTGTAGGTCAGCGCGCGCAGGCTCGGTACCCGTCCTTGGCGGCTGCGCAGAACGCGGTACGCCGCTCCGCCGATCAGCAGCTCGATCGCCGGCTGGTGCTCGGGGTTTCTGAGATCGAGGCCCTCGAGCGCCAGGCGCCGGCGAGCGATTTCGTTGAGGCGCCGCTCAGCCGTCAGCCCGACGAAGCCCCACCCGGCGCGCAGCGACCGCGACAGGTTGGCGACCTCGTTGCGAGAGCCGGCACGGCTCGATCGGTTGCCCGGGCGCCAGCTGAGGTCGCGGGCGTCGGAGGCCATCGAGCCGACGTGCAGCGCGAATCCGGTGACCGTGATCGCGCAACCGAGCAGGATCGCGTGCCAGGCGTCGACGCCGAAGTAAAAGCAGATCACGGCGAGCAGGAAAGCGGCGCCGAGGATCTGCGTCGCCTGGCGCCGGCTGGGCAGGCGCACCATCTCGTGAAGCGCTCGGCGACTCATCCGGACGCGCCCTCGGCGTGGGTCGTCTGCCAGCTCGAGACCAGCTGCTGTAGCGCCGCGCGCACCTCGGCGACGTCCGCGGACGTGACCGGGTGATCGCCGAAGCGGGTACGCAGGTAGAGCCGCAGCAGCGTGCGCACGGCGCGGTCGTCGGTGAACGCGCCACCGAGGATCCGCGACGTGAACTCGGTCGGGGTCTCGGATGCGTAGCGGACGATCCCTGACTCCTCGGCCGTCTCCTGCAGGCCGAGCCAGGCGCGCACGACCGCGTCCGCCGGTTCACGATCCTGGTCGAGCGCCTCGAGCGCGAGCTCGATGCCGGTGCGGAGCTTCTCCGGCTCCGGCTCGGGCTCGACCGCGACCGTCTCCTGGGTGGCCTGAACGGATGCCCCCGACAGCTCCGGGCCGGCCGGCAGGCGCCGGCCCCACCACCAGCGCAGCACGAGCGCCGCGAACGCGATCCCCACCAGCACGACTGCGGTCACGACGATCCAGGTCGGGACCGCGTCGCTGTGGTGCCGCACGCGCGGCCGACGCCTGGCGGGGGGCGCTGCCGGCTGCAATATCGTGCCGGTGCGCGGTGCCGTGATCGAGCCGTGCAGGTCGGGGAACCAGCGGGCTCCGGTGAACTCCGAGGTGCCGCCGATGCCGGCGGCCACGATCACGACCACCACCAGCAGCACCGCGATCGGCAGCGTGCGGCTCGTTCCCGCCCCGGCTCGCAGGGCGCTGCGTAGGTCTCCAGCCACGGGCACAAGCTACCGGGCCAATACAGTCGCTGCGATGGTGGCCGCGCTCGTCGAGAGATTCGTGCCCGCCCGGCTGGGCACCCTCTACCGCCGGCTCGAGGCGCGCTGGCCGCTGGCCAACATCATGAAGGTCTGCCTGACGCTCGAGGTGTTCATGCACCTGTCGCTGGCAGTGGATGACGAGCCTGGATCGCGCTGATCATCATGTTCGTGTTCGGCGCCTACGCGTTCGTGTGGGCGACCGTCAGCACGACCGTGCGACAGCGGGCCGTGCCCAGCGACCTGCAGGGCCGGGTCGGCAGCGTCTACCTGATCAGCATGATCGGCGGGATGGTTATCGGCCAGATCCTGGGCGGCGCGATCGCGCAGCGCTGGGGCGTCGTCGCGCCGTTCTGGTTTGCGTTCGTCGGCTCCGGACTGACGCTGCTGACCGTCTGGCGCCGGCTTGGGGCGATCGCACACGCGCACGCGTAGCGGTTGTGCGGCGGCGGAGCGAGGCGTAGGTTGTAAGGCATGGCTGGACGGCAGCGACTTGCGACGGCCGCGTGATTCCCGCGAACTACCTCACGGGCTACGCACGCCACGCCGCCGGCATCCGCCGCGACCAAGAGCGTCGTTTCTAGGGGCCATCTCGTGCGGGTTCGAATCGCCGCAGCGACTGCCGCGTTGCTGGCCGCCGGTGCGCTGATCGTCGGCCTGCTGCCCGCCGCGGCGGCGGTCCCGAAAGCGCCCCCGACCTTTGTGGCGGTGACTTCCGGTGGGACGATGTCACTCTACTCATCGAGCACCGGCGCCCGGGTGCGGACCCTGGCGACGCTTTCGGCCAGGACGTTCACCAACAACGGTCTGGCATACGCGCCCGACGGCGGCAGCGTGTACTTCACACTGCTGCCGCGCCGGCACTCACGGAAACCGTCGCTGCGGCTGATGCGCTTGGACGTCGCGACGGGCCGCCAGACGTTCGTCGCCGATGGCGCGCAGCCGGCGATCAGCGACGACAGCAAGCAGCTGGCCTACGGTGCTCAACCCGATGTCCTCGCGATTCGCGACCTCGCCACCGGTCAGACGCGGACGATCGCTCTGAGCCAGCTCGGCAAGGCCGACATGCTCAACGCGGCGATCCACTGGCTGGGTGACGGGGCCGATGTCGCGATCGTCCCATCAGGCACCGCCTGGGACCTGGTCGGCAAGCCGCCAAGGCTGAGTTGGTGCGGCACCTCGCAGCGCCACCCGGTCGTCGTGTTCGTTCACGTCCCCGCGGCGCCTGCCCCGCTGACCGCCCGCTGTGTGCGCCTTGCCGGGGCGATGATGCCCGGAGCTGTGGCGCTCGGTTCGACCAGGGCCGCACCCAAGCGACTGCTCATGGCCGGCCTCGCCGCCGGCGGTGCGATCGTCGTCGACAGCGTCGACGAGACCGGGGCCGCCACGCGGTTGGCCAAGATCCCCGACTCGCTGGCTCTGGCGTTCGATCCATCAGGCACGCACCTGCTCTATCTCGCCGGCCACACCCCGCCGCGACTGACCGAGGCGACGATCGCCAACGGACAGCTCACGCAGGCACGCTGGCATCGCCGCATCGATCTGGGAGCGAGCGCGTGGTGATCGAGAGGAGCTCAATGGTTGACACCGATCCGCAGACCGCTGCCGGGAAGGTGCTGTGGCACTTCACGATGTCGCTCGACGGCTTCGTGGCGGGGCCCGAGCACTCGATGGATTGGATGACCGGGGTCACGTTCCGGCCGGGGCTGGTCGGTGAGTACGTCTCGACGACCGGCGCGGTGCTGGGTGGTCGCGCCGGCTGGGACGCGATGGTCGGTGATCAACGGCCCTACGGCGGCGCGTGGCAGGGCCCGATCTTCGTGCTCACCCATCACCCCGAGGATGCGACCGCGGCCGACGGGGTCACCTTCCTGAGCTGCGAGCCGGCCGAGGCGGTGCGGATCGCTCTGGGGGCGGCCGCCGGCAAGAACCTCGAGGTGTTCTCACCGACAGTCGGGCGTCAGCTGCTGGAGCTCGGGTTGATCGACGAGATCGACCTGCACATCGCTCCGGTACTGCTGGGCGACGGCATCCGGCTCTTTGACAACCCTGGCGGTGCTCCGATTCGGCTCGAGCACGTCGCCGGCGGCAGCGACCTGAGATCCGTCGTCAACGTCCGTTTTCGCCCGGAACGAGCATCCGTCTCTTGATCAGCTCGAAACCGGCTGCGGGATCTCGAGCCGAGCCCGTCGCGCCGCTAGCCGCAACGCAGGTCGGCGTCGAAGCCGCCGGCCTGATACTGGGCGAGCGTCGGCGCGACACCGGTGAAGTCACCGTCGCTGCAGTTCTGCCGGGCCTCGGCGAGCGTCCCGACCCCGGCGACCCAGTCGGCCAGCTGCTGAGCGAAGGCTGCCGTCGTCGTCTGGGCCGTCAGGCCGGTCAGCTCCTGCCACTGGGCGCTGGTCGAGTAGACCCCGACTGTTCCGGTCGCGCCCGCGTTGCGCAGACCGGCGACGAAACCGCGCAGCGCGGCGATGTTGAGCTCGTAGGTCCCGGCCCAGCTCTCCTTGAGCTCGACATCTAGCCACCAGGCCGCCGTCCCGGCGTCGCTCGCGCTGAGCGCCGCGATGACTCCATAGGAATGCTCGGCACGCTGCTCGCCGTAGAGGTAGGAGCAGGCGTTTGTCAGCAGCCCGTTGCAGGCGCCGTAGCGTGGCGCCTTGCCACCCTTCGGCCAGGTCGCGGCCTTGGCTCCGGGATCGCCGGTATCGATGTAGAGCGAAACGCGCGGCTGCCGTGGGCGTCGCTGCCCGGGCGTCGCGCGCGCCCAGCTGAGCTCGCCGGCGACGCACGGATTCGTGTTGCTGGCCAGGCCGCCGTTGACCCCGACGATCGCGAACAGCGGGTTGGACGGGTACGAGGCCGAACACTGCGGATAGGAGATGTCGTACCCGATCGGCGGCGAGGAACTGCTGGTCAGCACCAAGATCACCACGGCCACGACCACGAGCACGGCGAGCGCGAGCGCCGCCTGTCGCCGTCCACCGAGCCGTGATCGTCGAGCGGGCGGCACGCGTTTCAAGCTACACGAGAGAAGCGACGCCCGACGAGCCCTCAGGGCCTGTACTTGCTGAACACGTCGGCGCCGAACACGTTCTTGACGGTCGCGGCGTAGCCCAGGCGCTTGAGGCCGAACAGCTGCTCCCAGCTGGCCAGCGACGAGTAGTGGTTGTAGGGCCTGGAGTCGGTCGCGCCGGCCCTGATGTAGGGCGAGATCAGCAGCGCCCCGACCTGACCGCCGCCGGGCCCACCGATCCCGGGCTCCGAGGCGCCCGGCCCGGGCGTCTCATCGCAGCATGCCGAGCTGTCAGAGTCGGCGCCCTCGTCGAAGGTGATCTCGAGCAGGCCGCCCTGCTTGAACGCCGCCGAGCGCATGATCGTCGGCACCCAGGTCTCGAGGAAGCTGTCGATGTCGGCCGCCGCCGACCTGCCGCTCTGCTGATTCACGCACGGAAAGTCGTGGCCGTCATCGCATAGGTTCGGCGTGATGAATGAGAACGCGGGCGTGGTCGCGGCCTTTCTCAGGTCGGTCTCGAGGCCGGTCTCGCCCGGCAGCGCGGTCGCCGGCATCGCGCCGCTCGGCGTACCGAGGGCGACCACGTGCGCGTCGCAGTAGGCCTGCCTGTCGATCACCGAGTCGAAGTAGACGAACGGGTCATGGCGGGCGGCGTAACCGTCACCGGGCTCCGCGGCCTGGGTACCGTCGGGCGCGTTGATCGTCGGGTGGCCACAGGCGGCGGACTCACGCGAGGGGTCGTTGCCCATGTCCTCCTCATAGGCCTTCCAGCTGAGGTGCTTGGCGGACAGCTCGGTGCCGATGTTCTTGACGTTGGCCGGATATACGCAACCGCTGCCGGTCTCGATGCCGTTACGCAGCAGCGTGTTGTCGGTGAAGTCCTCGAACGTGTGACAGTCGGCCTGGTTGGCGCTGTTGGGCGGCTGGCCCGAGACGATCGAGATGTAGTTGTCGTTGGAGTCGTGACCGGTGGCGTAGTAGTCCTTGAGCACGACCCCGCGCTTGGCCAGCTTGCCGGCGAGGTACGGGTAGGCCGCGCGATCCCCGAACGTCGAGCTGTAGCTCTCGTTCTCGAGCATGATCACGAACACGTGCCTGACCGGCGGCAGCTTGTAGGCGTGCTTCACGCTCGCGCTGCTCGAGCCGCAGGCGCAGAGCGATACGGCCGTGAAGGCGGCCAGCGCCGCCGATGCTCTCCTGCGCCGGACCGCGATCATCGAGCCCGAAGATAGCGCCGGCGCGGGCTGCTGGGACCGGCGACCGTCACGATCACGCCGTAGGGCCTGAAATGGCGAAAGGGGCCGGTGAAGCCGGCCCCTCTCGCACTGCAGAACTTGTCCCGCGGCGGGCGGCTACGCGGCCGCGGGCTCTTCGACGATGTCGCGGGTACGCGACGGATCGACGCGCACGCCGGGACCCATCGTCGACGCGAAGGTCACCGAGCGCAGGTAGCGGCCCTTAGCGGCCGACGGCTTGGCGCGGATCAGCTCCTCGATCACGGCGGCGTAGTTCTCGAGCAGCGCCTGCTCCTCGAAGTCGCGCTTGCCGATCACCAGGTGCACGATCGCGTTGCGGTCGGTGCGGTACTCGACCTTGCCGGCCTTGGACTCCTCGATCGCCTTGGCGACATCCATCGTCACGGTGCCGACCTTCGGGTTCGGCATCTTGCCCGACGGGCCGAGGATGCGACCGAGGCGGCCGACAACCGGCATCAGGTCCGGCGTGGCGATCGCCACGTCAAAGTCGTCGAAGCCCTCCTGGATGCGCGTCGCGAGGTCGTCGGCGCCGACCACATCGGCCCCGGCCTCCTCGGCCTCGCGTGCCTTGTCGCCCTGAGCGAAGACCGCGATGCGGACCTCCTTGCCCAGGCCGTTGGGCAGCGCGATCGTCCCGCGCAGCTGCTCGTCGGCGTGGCGGACGTTCAGGCCGGTGCGGACGTGAACCTCGACCGACTCGTTGAACTTGACGGTCGAGAGCTGCTTGACGAGCGCGATTGCCTCGGCCGGCGCGTACTCGCGCTCGCGGTCGAAGCGCTGACGGGCCTCGATGTATGACTTGCCGTGCTTAGCCATCTCAGACCACCTCCACGCCCATCGAGCGGGCGGTGCCGGCGATGATCTTCTTCGCGGCGTCGATGTCGTTCGCGTTCAAATCCTGCATCTTCTTCTCGGCGATCGCCTGGAGCTGCGCGTCGGTGATCTTCGCGACCTTGTCCCGATGCGGCTCGGCCGAGCCCTTGTCGAGGTTGAGCGCCTGCTTGATCAGCACGGCGGCCGGCGGCTGCTTGGTGATGAACGTGAACGAACGGTCCTCATAGACCGTGATCACGACCGGAATCACCGTGCCGGTGTCAGCCTGCGTCTGGGCGTTGAACGCCTTGACGAACTCCATGATGTTGACGCCGTGCTGACCGAGCGCGGGGCCGACCGGAGGTGCGGGGCTGGCCTGACCGCCAACCGCCTGCAACTTGATGTGGGTAAGGACCTTCTTTGCCATT
>DATASU010000141.1:0-4289 GCA_036269095.1 Solirubrobacteraceae bacterium | reverse complement strand
TCCCCTGGTTCGCCGAGCCCATCGAAGTTCACAACCTTGTTGTGTCGTGTGCGACCGCGCAGCCGCGTCGGATCGGTGCGCGACGGTCCCTCGACAAGTACCTCGAGCGTCCGTCCGACAAACCGCTGGGCACGCTCCGCGGCACGCCGCTGGACCACCTCGACCAACCGCTCCAGGCGCTCGACCTTGATCTCGTGGGGAATCTGATCGTCGAGCTCGGCCGCCTCGGTCCCGCGGCGCGGCGAATAGAGGAACGTGAACGCGCCGTCATAGCCAACGTGCTCGGCGACCTCGAGCGTCTGCTGGAAGTCCGCCTCGGTCTCACCCGGGAAGCCAACGATGATGTCGGTCGTCAGCGCGCAGTCGGGCACGTGATCGCGAATCAGTGCGACACGATCCATGTAGCGCTCACGCGTGTAGGTGCGGCGCATCCGCTTGAGGATCGCGCTCGACCCGGACTGCAGCGGCAGATGCATGTGCTCACACAGCGCCACGACCTCGGCGTGGGCGAGGATCACGTCCTCGCGCATGTCCTTGGGATGCGGGCTCGCGTAGCGGATCCGCTGGATTCCGTCGACGGCGTCGACGCGCCTCAGGAGCTCTGAGAACGACGTGCGCTTGTCGGACGGCAGGTCGCGCCCGTAGGAGTTGACGTTCTGGCCGAGCAGCGTCACCTCGGTGACGCCGTCGCCCGCAAGCCGCTCGACCTCCGCGATCAGCACGTCCGGATCGCGGCTGACCTCGCGCCCGCGCGTCGAGGGCACGATGCAGTAAGAGCAGACGCAGTTGCAGCCGACGCTGATCTGCAGCCAGCCCTGAAAATCACGCGCCCGCTTGACCGGCAGGTCGCCGGTGAAGCCCTCGAACTCGAAGTAGCCCTGTGCCGTCAGCGACTCGCTCGTCAGGAACTCCGCAAGCTTGTGCACCTGGCCGGGCCCGAACGCGACATCGACATACGGGAAGCGCTGGAACACCTCGTCCTTGACCGACTGCGCCCAGCATCCTCCGACACCGATCACGGTGTCTGGCGCCCGCCGTTTGAGCGCGTTGGCCTCGCGCAGATGCGCGATGAAGCGGTCATCGGCCTTCTCCCTGATCGAGCAGGTGTTGAACAGGATCAGGTCAGCCTCGCTGCGCTCCACCACCTCGCTGTAACCGAGCGACTCGAGCATGCCCTTCATCCGCTCCGAGTCGTGCTCGTTCATCTGACAGCCGAAGGTTGTGAGGTGATACCGCTTCACGGGACCCAAGGGTAGCCCTGCCGATCGTCGCCCGGCGTGTCAGCGCTGTCCTACGTTGTCCTAGCGGGCGTAATCGACGGCGCGGGACTCGCGGATCACGGTCACCTTGATCTGGCCCGGGTATTCGAGCTGCTTCTCGATGCTGCGAGCGATCTCAAACGACAGCAGCGTGGCGGCAGCGTCATCGATCGCCTCGGGGGCGACGATCACACGGATCTCGCGGCCGGCCTGCATCGCGTAGACCTTGTCGACGCCACGATGCTTGGTGGCGATCTCCTCGAGGTCGCGCAGGCGCTTGACGTAGAGCTCGAGCGACTCGCCACGGGCGCCGGGACGCGCGCCCGACAGTGCGTCCGCGGCCTGCACGACGACCGCCTCGACAGTCTGCGGCTCGACCTCGTTGTGGTGGGCCTCCATCGCATGCGCGACGGCCTCGGTCTCACCGTACTTGCGCGCGAGGTCGCCGCCGACCAGCGCGTGCGGACCCTCGACCTCGTGCGTGACGGCCTTGCCGATGTCATGCAGCAACGCTCCGCGGCGGGCCGTCTTGGCGCTGGCACCCAGCTCCGAGGCCATCATCGCCGCCAGCTGTGCGACCTCAACCGAATGCGCCAGCACGTTCTGGCCGTAGCTGGTACGGAACTTGAGCCGCCCCAGGTACCTGATCAGCTCGGGGTGCAGGCCCTGCACACCGGCCTCGAACGCACCCTCCTCGCCGGCCTCCATGATGTGCGTGTCGAGCTCGGATTTGACCTGGAAGTAGACCTCCTCGATGCGCGCCGGATGGATCCGGCCATCCTGCAGCAGCCGCTCGAGCGTCAGCCGCGCGATCTCACGGCGCACGCCATCGAAGCCGGACAGCACCACCGCGCCGGGGGTGTCGTCGATGATGAAATCGACGCCCGTGAGCGTCTCGAGCACGCGGATGTTGCGCCCCTCACGGCCGATGATCCGGCCCTTCATGTCGTCGGATGACAGCTGCACGACGGAGACGGTGGTCTCAGCGGCATGCGCGGCGGCCAGCCGCTGCATCACGACCGCGAGAATGTTGCGCACGCGCCGATCGGCCTCGCGCTTGGTGTCATCCTCGATCTGCCGCAGCCGGCGCGCTGCCTCCTGGCGCGCGTCGTCCTCGATCGTCTCGATCAGCAGCTGCTTCGCGCGCGCTGCCGAGACGCCTGAGATGCGCTCCAGCTCCAGCACCAGCTGTTCGTGCTGGTGGTCGAGCAGGCTCGAGCGCTCGCTGATCTCGGCCTCGCGTTCTCTCAGCGCCTGCTCGCGGCGCACGAGCTCTTCGCTGTGGGCGGGACCGCCACCGTTCGTCCCCGCGGGCGGCGGCGCCAGCGGTGGCGCGAGCGGCTTGACGCCCGCGGGCGTCGCCTCCGCGGCGTGAGTCACAAACGGCGTTATGACGTGCGCTGTCGGCCACGCGCCACGTGTCACGCGCGCATAGACAGCCGCAGCGCCCACAATTCCTACGGCTATCAACGCTGCGGCAACGATGATGTCCATGGTCGTTCCTCTCCAAGGGCCCGCACCGTTGCGAGCCCGTCAACCTCTTCAATTCTCGGGAGCGACCGAGGGCCAGGCTCTCCTTCTGTCGGCAGTAGGTCCGGATTCAGGTTTCACGTGATTTCCAGGTAAGTTCTGTTTTCCCGGCCATCCCGGCCATTCGTTCGCTGCTAGCGATCCTATCGCGCCCCGAGCCAATGTGAGCGCGATCAGGCGGCCGCTCTGCGCGCCCATTCCCTGACCGCGTCGGAGGCCATCTCGCTCTCATATCCCTTGCGCGCGAGCACCCCGAAGGCGCGCTCACGATCACGCGGCTCGGCCGGCCCGCCGGGAAACCGCTGCCCCAGCAGGGCAATCGCACGATCGAGCTCCGCCCCCTCGGCGACCTCCGTCTGCGCAAGCGCAGCCTCGATCAGCGCGCGCTCCACCCCACGCCCGCGCAGCGCCCGCGCGATCCGCTCACTGCCCCAGGCCTCGAGGTTGCGCTTGTCCTCGGTGAAGACGCGCGCGTAACGGGCGTCATCGAGATAGCCGAACTCGAGCAGTTCGGCCACCACCATCTCGATCTCTTCAGGTTGGACCTCCGCGCGCTCCAAGCGCTCTCGAACCTCTGCCTCGGTCCGCTCGCGCTTGTTCAGGAAGGCGTACGCGACTTTGAAACCCTTGCCGGTCTCTGCGCCCTGTGCTCGCTGTTCACTCGTGGCGTCCTCGGACGCCCATCTCTGCTCAGGCGGCGGCTGCACCAAGATCGGCCCCGTCGACGCCCTCTTCGGGCACATCGTCGTGCTCGATCACCTTCACGAGGTCCTGCCCGATCCCGAGCACCGCATAGATCTTGGCCTCGATCTCCTTGGCCAGCTCCTGATGCTCGTCGAGGTAGGCCTTGGCGTTGCCGCGACCCTGCCCGAGGCGCTCGTCTCCGTAGGAGAAGAACGAACCCGACTTGGTCACGATGTTGTGTTCGATGCCGTAATCGAGCAGGCAGCCCGAGGTCGAGATGCCCTTGCCGAACTCGATGTCGAACTCCGCCTGCTTGAACGGAGCGGCGACCTTGTTCTTGACGACCTTGACGCGGACACGGTTGCCAACAGCCTCCGTACCGTCCTTGAGCGTCTCGATACGGCGGATGTCGAGCCGCTGCGAGGCGTAGAACTTCAGCGCACGACCACCCGGCTGCGTCTCCGGCGATCCGAACATCACGCCGACCTTCTCGCGAATCTGGTTGGTGAACACGCACAGCGTCTGCGTGCGGTTCAGGTTGCTCGTGACCTTGCGCATCGCCTGCGACATCATGCGGGCCTGCGCGCCCACGGTCTGGTCGCCCATCTGGCCCTCGAGCTCGGCCCGCGGCGTCAGCGCCGCGACCGAGTCAACGGCGATCACATCGACCGCGCCGGAGCGGATCAGCATGTCGACGATCTCGAGCGCCTGCTCACCGTGATCGGGCTGCGAGACCAGCAGTTCGTCGATGTCGACGCCGATCTGCTGGGCGTAGAGCGGGTCCATCGCATGCTCCGCGTCCACGAACGCGCACAC